>JAJBTC010000022.1 GCA_020861095.1 Bacteroides sp. | reverse complement strand
CCAGGTAATTTATTACAAAGTTATAAACACAAATGTCGGTAAAAAGTAATAGGATAAAAAAATTAATATCAATACTTTAGTAAGAATATATCTATTTATATAGTTATAAACATAGAGTTAATAAAGTTATTCACTAAACTAACCGATTGAAAAGAAGCAGATGTAAAGGTCTCCTTTCTTTGGGATCCGGTAATAGAAAGTATCCTTAAAACACCGGAATATACATCCCCGATGAAGCCAAATAACCGGAAGGGTTAACTTTACTACATCGGGAACGCTACCTGTGTTTTACCTCCTACCAAAGAAAGAGCCGACAAGTTATTCCTATATCCGGAAACACCATTCGTTTTTTATCAGCCCTTTTTGCAAGAGTAAAAAAGCAGAAAAGAACCTCTTATTTCAACCATTCCAGATCCATCGGACGAATAAAGGACCAATGGTTGTGAACGATCTGCCACTGCCCAGCTTCCTTCTCACGATAGACTTCCGTGCAATTCCAGGGAAAATCCACACCATCCGCATACGAATGCAGCTGATAAGTCAGTACAGCCACAGAACCATATAGCTGCACCACAGGATCGATCATCTCATACCGGTCTACTTTTCCCTTTCCGCGCAATCCTTCATAAAAGATACGCATACTTTCGAAACCATCTTTACGTTTTTCCAGAAAAGGATCGAAGTAGGTAATGTCCGGGGACAAAAGTTCCAGATAGGGTGTCGGATTTCCTTTGTTCCATTCTTCCAGAGCAGCTGTTTCCAGGACAATGATCTTTGCAGCCATTTGTTGTGTATCCATTTTTTTTCTTTTTAAATTAACTCACCAAAAAATAGTTGGTTCCTGTTTGGGATACACCACACAGATCCGGAAAAAACAGCACTTTTCCGGGATATCTCCGTCCATACGGGAATAAGGGCGGAAGAGGATCAACGGATCGTATACGGATAAGAAATATGCACGAAATAAACAGGTGTTAATAACCGGTTAATTTACATATACTGAACCCTATAAAAGAAACTTTCCGTACATCCGCAAAAGAAAAATAAACCCTATATATCTTCTGTAAATCCTCATGTAAACATCCTGCTCCTCTTTTATTCGCTTGTTTTTTCCCATAAAACAAGTACATTTGTCTGAAAGATCATATACCTATGAAAAATACAATATACAATCCCTTGTACACTCCTGTCTGCTTCCTTACGTGGGATGTATCCTGGTCATACCCTTGATCTATGGCTGGATATTCAACATACACAGAGGAATACAGGTAGGAAATCTATTGATGGGCAACCTCTCTCTGGCTATGCTTGGCAGCTTGTATAGGTTCAGGAAAAACAACAGCAAGATCAGAAAGCATACTTTTCAGAGTGTGGCAGGATGGTTAGTTACATCCGCTATCACAGGATGGATCGGATTCGCCTGGGGAGAATTTTCCCTGATATTCTTTACGGCCAGTATAGGATGGGGACTGATTGCTTTTTATCTGGTGTACAAAGATCTGAAACGTTCATAAAACAACGGAATCTCCACTAAAAAATCCCCTGTATCCCGAGTATATTCAGGATACAGGGGATTTTTGTAACTGCAATCTCCCTACAAACCCAACTCTTCGGATATCTCCAGCATCCGGTGAATAGGACGTACGGCTTTTTCAGCGATCTGAGGATCTACTTCTATATCGGGAAATTCATATTTCAGACAGTTGTACAACTTCTCCATTGTATTCAGCCTCATGAAACTACATTCGTTGCAGGCACAGGTACTGTCATTGGGAGGAGCGGGGATAAATTCCTTATCCGGACAACGTTTCTGCATCTCATGAAGGATACCGGATTCGGTAGCTACGATAAACTGTTGCTGATCGCTTTTCACGGCATAGTTGAGCAGGGCAGAAGTAGAACCGACTACATCGGCCAGAGCCAATACCGTACTCTTACATTCCGGATGTGCCAATACCACTGCAGCCGGATATTGCTGTTTCAGAGCAAGGATCTTCTCTACGGAGAACTGTTCATGCACATGACAGGCACCATCCCACAACAGCATTTTCCGGCCCGTGATCGAATTTATATAATTCCCCAGGTTACGATCGGGACCAAAGATGATCTTTTCCTCTAAGGGAAAACTATCCACGATCTGACGGGCATTGGTAGAGGTTACCACCACGTCGGTCACTGCTTTCACAGCTGCCGTAGTATTTACATAAGAGATCACGGTATGATCGGGATGTGCCTCTACAAATTCGGCGAACCGATCGGCGGGACAGCTGTCGGCCAGGGAACAACCGGCGTTCAGATCCGGTACCAGCACTTTCTTGTCCGGACAAAGGATCTTGACTGTTTCTCCCATAAAATGCACTCCGCAGAGCACAATGATATCTGCTGTGGTCCGCGCTGCCCACTGGGCCAACGCCAGGCTATCTCCTACAAAGTCGGCAATGTCCTGTATATCTCCTGTCTGGTAGTAATGAGCCAGGATCACGGCATTCTTCTCTTTCTTCCATGTTTCAATGGCAGACTTCAGATCGGTATCCGGAGCGATCGGTTCGTCTGCATAACCGTTTTTCAACCATCTTTCTCTTTGCATCATTATTTATATATTTCTTCTTTCTTTTTTAGAAAAATCTTATTGGTGATAATAGCCTGTTGATACTGTTGGAAACTAATAAGTAGAATAGTTGCATATAAACTTATTAGTCCCGGATATGGGGTTTTCCTGTTCCTGTTAACAGGTAAAATATGTTTTATATCCTGATTATAAGAGTAGTTTCAGAGGTTATTAACACACTGTTGATAAAGTGCAAAGTTAAGAACTTTCTGTCTATAATCCGACTCAAACCTGCTGAAAAATCTGTGAAAGATCCGGAGAAAAAAAATGGCTAACTTTTTTGGATTGTTGATAAGACCGGTGCTTATAGCAATGTTCCGGTATTACAAGAAGTTTTTTTACTTTTTTATCCCGTAGGTTTCCATAAATTTTCAACGGTTATGAACAGGGGATGACTGAAAACTCTTACCTTTGTTTCTCTTATTTTTCTATTGGATTATTTGTATATGCGAAAATTAAAGATAACAGAACTCAACCGATTGTCTGCCGAAGAATTTAAGACTGCCGAAAAGATCCCGTTAACGGTGGTATTGGATGATGTACGGAGTCTGCACAATGTAGGATCGGTATTCCGTACGGCAGATGCTTTCCGGATAGCGCGTATCTATCTCTGCGGGATCACTGCGCGGCCTCCCCATCCGGAAATACACAAGACAGCTCTGGGAGCAGAATTTGCTGTGGATTGGATCTATAAAGAAAATACCCTGGAAGCTGTTTCCGAATTAAGAGCAGAGAACTATACTGTGTATGCGGTAGAGCAGACCGAAGGAAGTATCATGCTGGATCGGTTTGAAACCGGAGTGGGCCGGAGGTATGCGGTCATACTGGGAAATGAAGTAAAAGGAGTGAAACAGGAAGTCATAGATGCGTGTGACGGATGCATAGAGATCCCACAATACGGTACCAAGCATTCGCTGAATGTATCAGTTACGGCAGGTGTCGTAATGTGGGATTTGTTTAAGCGATTGTATGATCGTTATTGAAAAAAAAGAACTGTTACTTAATCAGGTAAAACTATTTATTTGTTCAGAGAGACCCGTTGTCCGGTGCGGGCACTTTCTATGGCTGCCTGAAGAATTTCTACTACCAGCAGGTTATTTTCCAGGGAACCCCGGTCATACGGTTGAGGATCGATCTTTCCACGGACTACAGCCTTCAGGTAGTGGAACGGATTGTCATAAGGCGAAGAAAGGCTTTCGGCAACTACCAGAGCTTTCTCCTGGGTGGCTGAAGAATAAATTTCCATCTCCGTAGACGTGTGCTGGTAGATATATCCTGTAGTGCCGTATACATGCATATCTTTGCGGTTCATGGGCCAGTTCCACGAAGCCAGGATCTGTACGGTAGCCGTAGGATATTCTAACAGAATGGTGGCATCATCGTCCACTTTCGGGTAGAGTGCGGGCTTTTGTTGTTTGAGCAGAGCGGATACACTCAGCGGACGTTCTCCCTGGAACAACCAGGTAGCCAGGTTGGCTCCGTAACAACCGAAGTCTATCACAGCCCCTCCTCCGTTCAATACCGGATCTGTCAGCCATGCTAAGAATTCTTTTCTGCATCCGAGTTCTATAGGTCCCTGATGTCCGTCAAATACCTGGATGCGGGTGATTTCTCCCACCCGTTCCGGAAGGGAATGGTGAAGGAAATCCAGGGAAGGATACCAGGTTGTCTCGTAATTGGTAAGTAAATGGATCTGATGTTCAGCAGCCAATTGAGCCATCTGTCGGGCTTGCTCGTTAGTTACGGCAAGTGGTTTTTCCACCATGACATGTACACCCCGGGGAGCACAGATCTCTACCACACTCAGATGATCGTAGATAGGTTCATATACGATCACCGCTTCGGGACGGGTCTGATCGATCATCTCTGTGAGATCTGCAAAGAAAAGAGAGTTTTCTACCAGACCTGTCAGTGGGTTGTTTGTTCTTAATGTATCGTTTTTTTCGGCCACTCCTACGAGGATGAAATCGCCTCTGCCGATATGTTGCACCACTTCATAGATATGATCGTGGGAAACTCCGGCTACTCCCAGCCGCAAAGGTTCTTCCGCGGATAGAGAGGTTGGTGCGAGAAGGGAATAACACATAGTAATAAGTACACAGATAGATTTACCGGATAATTTCATAACACTATAATTTATAAGAACAAAGGTAGTAAAAAAACGTATATAACGAGCTACAGGAAGTAAAAATCCGACTTCTGCCAGACAACTGTAATAAAGTACGGATTGGTGATCCCTCGGGTTGTTTTTTGTCTGTACGTTGCTGAAAAATTCCTTCAAACCGCTAAAAATGGTTGTGACCGGGCTTCCGGTGGGGTTTAAGCCTCTATATTTGCGTTTATTTCTAATTCTAAACTAGTATTATGGCAAGTTTCAGATTTCATCTACGCCCTTCCCGACGTAAGGGGCAGCCTACGGCACTACTGTTTATCCGGATCATACATCAGAGAAAGTATAAAGACCTGCGTCGGGAGTATAGCCTTTATCCTCACGAGTGGGATGCCGCTTCTCATACGGTTCGTCTCTGCCAGGCAGATCCTTCGCGTTTGCACTATCTCAAAGACCTGCAGGAGCAAATGCAAAAAGACCTGCGCCTGCTCGGACAGATCACAGATCTGCTGGGTCAGAAACCAGCTTATACCATCGGGGAGATCATCGAACATTTTCATTCCATACAGGGAGAGCACACTCTTCTGGGCTTCTGTCGCAAACTTTCCGGCGAACTTACCTTGGCCGGGAGAACCCGTACAGCACGGGCGTATGTCTCTGCCGTACGTAGTCTGGTAAGGTTCTGTCAGGGAAAAGACGTGGCTTTATGTGAAATTGACCATCGGCTGATGCGTAGCTACGAACACTATCTGCTGGAAAAGGGATTGCAGATGAATACCATTGCTTTTTACATGCGCAACCTGAGGACATTGTACAACAAAGCCATTGCCGCCCGGATCATTCCAGCCCGGCAGACCAACCCGTTTGCAGAGGTATTTACCGGGGTTTACCAGACCCGTAGGCGTTCTCTCACCACCGAAGATATGAATACCCTGTATAAACTTCAGCAGAAACTACACCGACAGCTCAATGTCATGCAGAGTAACTTTTCCTCTGAAGTTCTTGACCGGGATCCACATTATCTGCGTCTGGACAGACTCCGGGAGGCACTGATGTATTTCATGTTTGCCTATCACAGCCGGGGTATGTCGTTTATCGATCTGGCCCATCTGAAAAAGAGTGAGATCAGCCACCAGCGGATCCGTTACAAACGTAAGAAGACAGGAGGATACCTGGAAATACGCATTACCAAACCCATGAGGCAGATCATTAGTTATTTCAAGAAGCATACCCGGAATTCCGGATATGTATTTCCCATTCTTACCGGTTGTCCGGGAGATCAGCATATCACCTATGAGACAGCCCTTAGCCGACAGAACAAATTGCTGAAAGAGCTGGCAGTGTTGGCGGGTATCAGTAAAAGGATTTCCACCCATGTGGCCAGACATACCTGGGCTACTCTGGCCAAACGAATGGGATATGCAGTAGCTTTGATCAGCGAAGGGCTCGGTCACCGGGATACACAGGTAACATCCATTTATCTGGCTTCTTTCGAGAGATCGGTCCTGGACGAACTCAGCAACAAATTATCGGCAATTGTGCAAACCGCGTAAGAAGTTCACAATTAGAAAAGAAATCCTATATTTGCAACACGAAACAGAGGGATCTGTCACTTCTTAAGTGACAGATCGGAAAACATCTTCTCTATTGATCCGCTGACAAATTTAACGCCTTTTATCATTCAAGACTTAACAAAATCTGTATTTATCTATTCATTTTCTTTATTTCGTACGTACCAACAAACGATCAGAGCGTATATCCGTTGGTTTAGCTCCCAGATGAGTTATACAAAACCTGGTTAAAGCTGAATAAGAGCTAAATCCATACTCGAAAGGAAGTGTTTTCAAGGGTTTGATCCCACACCTTAGTTCATGCAGTAACTGCTCCTTTTTATAGGTATTTATAAATTCTTTCGGAGAAGTTGCGAACATCCGATGGAAGAGACTGATCAATCTGGTATAGCACATGCCCAGTTCCTGAGCCAGTTCTCCTACTTTCAGGTTCTTTCTCAGACAGGCATATACCCGATCCCGGAAAATAAAGTCTTCGCTCAGGACAGGAGAAAATAAACAGGCCAGTTCTTCTTTGCTGTAATATCCCCGCAGGCAGAACAACAGTTCATGTAGCTTAATACGCAGGTATTGCTGACACCAAAGTTCACTCTTTAGAAAAGGCAGCAGGCCATTCAGGTAACAGTTTATACCCGGGTTGACCCTTAGCATGCCAGGTTTATAGTTATTTCCTTTCGCATAAGGTACCAACTCTTCCAGGCGGAAAGAGGGACACAGATGAATACCTTCCTGCAGAGAAAACCAAAGCAACTGGCTCTGGGTCTGGGCACAGATGTGTACGGAGGATCCCGGAGACACAAGGAGCAGATGTCTCTGATCTACGGCAAAGGGTTGCTGGTGGGACAGGCAGAGTTGTATCTTTCCTTTATACACCATCAGGATATATGCCTCACTCCGTTCCCAGAGATATTCCTGCATACAGTGTAAATCGACTTTATCAATCAGCGGTTGTGTGCCGCATACCGTGTAACAGGCACACCTGCGGTGTTCGCCGGTATCCTGTAGTTGTATGTTCAATACCTTCATACCGTGTGTGTTATCTTTGTGTTTCGTGCTTTAAAAAGAGATACAAACAAATAGATAGAACAATCAATGTACTGACAAATAGATTATTCACCCGATCATTCAAACAAAGATCCGTTCTGTATATCTGCCAGGTTTTGGAATATGTTTCACTTGTATGCCTGGAAAGATAAAAGAAATAGTTGGTTATAAGATATATACATAAGTTTTGTGATCATTCGTTGTCACTTAAGAAGTGACACTATCGTAAACCGTACACAAACCTTATTTACACATAAATGAAAGAGAAAGACATTCCATGTACACTCTTTACGGAACGTTTTGAGCAGGTATACTCTCAATTAGGTACATTTTCTTATCTCTATTTTCGGAGTGAAGGCCAGGGTGTCTCTCCAGAAGAGTTTCAGGCAAACACACAATCCTGCGATACAGAAGAGATCATTGGTTTCCTACAAAGTCAGGAACTGCTTACCACAGAAACAGCCCGGTTGCACCTGAATGTCCCTTTATTTTTCAGCCTCTCCGTATGGGATCTGCTTATCCGGGTAGAGCCGTGGATACAACAGTTGCCCGGGGAGATATCCCCAGCGTTGTCCACTGAAAAACAAGCCTACCAGGCCATCAGGGAGTTTACACAAACACATACATTAAGTGATTCGTATGTGGGCCATATCTGGTAAGTCAGACAGAAAAACACAAGAACAGAAGAATCCAAAGACAAGACACTTTAAAGAACAATGATGGATAACACCTTTTTCAAAACACTGCTGGTACTCTGCTTTATTTTCTGCGTGCCTATGCTTTCGGCACAGCAGGTAGCTCTGAAGAGCAATCTGCTCTATTGGGGTACTACCACCCCCAATCTGGGTGTGGAACTGGCATTAGACAAAAAACTTACCCTGGATCTGACGGGTGCCTACAATCCCTGGATCTTCGGAAGCAAAGAAGGAAACAAGAAACTCCAGCACTGGCTGGTAAAACCCGAGTTACGTTTCTGGCCCTATGAAAAGTGGGACGGACACTTCCTGGGAATCCAGGGCATCTTTGCCAGCTACAATGCCGGTGGAGTACACATCCCTCTGGTGCCCATAGGCCATCTCCAAGACTACCGCTACGAAGGATATGCCACCGGTGGGGGATTCTCCTACGGCTACCAATGGTACCTGAGCCCACACTGGAACATCGAAGCTACTGCTGCATTGGGATACCTCTATCTCAATTACAAACAGTACGAATGCCGGAAGTGCGGAGCATACCAGGGAAAAAGTCACAAACACTGGATAGGGCCTACCCACGTGGGAGTATCGGTTGTCTATCTGTTCACCTCCAAAAAGAAGTAATATGAGATCTGTATATAGTATCCTGACACTGCTCCTCTTCACTACTATACTGAAGGCACAGCAGCCACAACCCCTCACCGGAAAGATTGAATTGGATGGAGGAAGATTCGTGATTGAATCCTTTACCGTCAGGCAGGTGGGTGATTCCCTGCAGATACAGCTCGGAGACATTGCCGTGATGAATCCCGACGGACCCACTGTGAGCCGGTTCGATACTCCCCTGATCATTGCTGTTCCTAAAACCCAAGGATTTACCACCAGAAAAAAGATCGATCCCCGGGAATTTGCCGGGCAACTCAGACTCACCGTCGTGAACCTCGAAGAGCAGGGGGATGAGTTGGTGCTGGAGATCGAGATCCGCATGGAAAGGGATGTGATGAACAGAAGACTCAGTTTTCTCATCATTCCCGAGATAAACAGCACAGACTCTCTGTCGGTGACTGCTGCCGGACTGCTGGTCAACGGCTCTGTCCGTGACAAACTCTACCGGCGTAAACTCGCGTTCCGTAACTCCACCCTTCTGGAAAACCTGCCCGATATGAAGATCGCTGTGACCTGCTATACCGATACGCTGATCCGCTACAACCTGCGTATGCCTTATCAGGATTGGATGGATGAAGCCTCTCTGGAGATCCATCAGGTGCTGGGCTCCCCGGCGGGAAAAGAGCAACTCTATAGCATATCGGGCCTGGCACAGGTCAGACTCCAACCCCGTGAGCCCTACCTTCCCCAACCCTTGCTTCACTTTATCCTTCCCGAGGCCGAACAGAAACAACGCCGGATGCAGGGACAGGCCTTTCTGGACTTCCAGGCAGGGCGCTCGGTGATCGTACCTAACTTCCGCCGCAATCCGGAAGAACTGGCTAAAATAGAAGCTGCCATCCGGCAGGTACAAAACGACGAGGATGTAGAGATCGTCGGACTCTTCGTAGAAGGGTATGCCTCTCCCGAAGGATCGTATGCGTTGAACGAAAGACTGGCACGCGAACGTTCGCTGGCTTTGTCGGAACATATTTCGAAAACTTACGGCATTCCGGCCGATATCATCCGTACCAGTTCCGTAGCCGAAGACTGGGACGGACTCCGGATACTGGTCGAAGAAAGCGATCTGGTACGCAAGGCCGAAGTACTTGCCGTGATCGATGGTTCCGACGAACCCGACCGGAAAGAACAACGCTTGCGTGCCATGGGATGGCCCTGGACTGCCATGCTTCATAGTATGTTCCCTCAACTGCGGCGCGTAGAGTACCAGATCGATTTTACCGTAAAAGACTATACCCTGGAAGAAGCCGCAGAGCTTGCCGGACGGAATCCCGAAATGCTGTCGCAACGCGAACTGTTCCTGCTGGCACAATCCTATGAACCTGGTTCGCCGCTATGGGAACAGACCCTCGAAACCCTCATACGGCTCTATCTGGAAGATCCGACAGCGATCCATAACTACGCCGCACTTCTGATCCACAGACAGGAACTGGCGGCTGCTAAAAGGTATCTTGACAGAATTGCCGATCATACGGAGACAGCCAATAACCTGGGTGTCTACTACCTTCTCTCGGGAGATCTGGATCAGGCTGAATCTTACCTGCGTACCGCGCAGGAGGCTGGGATTACGGAAGCTGGCCACAACCTGGAAGAATGGGAACGAAAACGTGAGAACAGCCAATTAATGGAAAGATATAAAAGATAGAACAAGTATACACAGGGAAAAGAAAATTCCTTGACAGAAGTGGATACCCGTTAAGCAAACCACACATAACAGAACTATAAAATGAAGTATATCAGAAATTAATGAACACTATTTTTTAATTAAAATCAAGTTGTATGAAAATCAAATCTATGATGGCGGTTGCTCTGGCAACCCTGTGTTTTGTCTCGTGTTCCAAAAGCGATGACAACATTTTCCCAAAAGATGACGATCAGGAATTAGTTGCAGGCGAAAAAACCTACGCATTGTTCTCGATCAGCCTTTCCAAAGCCAATACACGGGCTTTCCACGGTAGTTCTTCTCCTACTGCGGAAGAAGGTAAAGTATCAAACCTGACCGTGTACATTTATGACTATTACACGGATGCTATTGAAGAAGTGTTGACCTTTATGGACGAGAACGACACTAAAACCGTACTGATCACTACAGGTCCGAAGAAATTCGTAGCTACTTCCGGTTTGAGCACTTACTTCACAAAAGGACAAACCGTGGGTGTGGATATTAATAACACGATCATCAGTGTACCTAACGAAACGTATTTCCAGAATAACGTTACCAAGGACTACGAATTCTGGATGACTTCTGACATTGTTGAACACACAGTGGTAAGTGCTACCAAAGAAGAAGCTGAAAGTACGGGTCACCACAACAACATCAACATGAAATTGGGTCGCGCCATGGGTAAGATCGGGGTAGTGTATGACGAATCACTCGTTATTACAGATGCTGATCCTACACCAAATCCTCTGGGTTCCATGTCTGATGTGGAATACCGTGTCAAAAACCAACCGGACCAGATGTATCTGTTTACCACAGAGCATTCTTCAGGTGTGTGGATCACTCCTTACTACAACCGTAACAACAACCTCTGGTTGCCCAATCACGCAGCTAACTACTGGTATCAGCAAACCTGGCACTCAACAGCGATTGATAACTCAAGCAACCACGTTGAGCCGACTTACATGATGGAAAACAGTAACATGACTGCCCGTTACGGTAATGCGACGTATGTCTCCATCAAAGGTGTATTCTCTCCTGAACCTAATTCATGGTATGACAATGCAGGTAACCCTGCAAGTGGTACCTGGAATCCCGGTGATGATTTCTGGCGGATCGGTTATGTAGATACCGATGGTAATGTTACAGGTTTCGTAGACAATAAGATCTACGACGATGAACCCATTGCAGCTCTCTATGCCAGCGATGGTAGCGAAGCACCTGTAAAATACGAAGACGGAGTGATGTATTACTGGATTTACCTCGACAGCTCATTGGGTCAGGCCTACCCAACCAATACAGCTGACAAATATTCACAACGCCGTAACCACTACTGGGATGTGGATATTACCAAAGTTACCGGTCTGGGTTGGAACGAAGAAGACGGTGGTCGTCCGGAAGATCCGAACCCGCTGGATGAACAGGCTTATATCCACGCTACCATTGAGATCCTCGACTGGGAAGAAGTATATATGCCAGGTGAACTGACAGGAGATAACTAATCGTTTTAACGATTGGATTCAATTTTTATCCGGAACCGGTCGGGCCGTCCTTATGGGACGTGCCGACCGGTAATCCGGTAAAAAACAAAACATACAAATAAATTATGAAAACAGTCGCAAGGATATTTATCGGATTACTGGCACTCCTGTCAGGTCTTTCGTCGTGTCTTACAGAAGATTTGTCGGATTGTATCGGACAAACCATTGCCTTGCGTTTTGTCTTTACCCATCATGACCATACGGAAGAGACCACTGATCTCTTTACCGAATTAGTGGAAGATATCAGCGTGTATATTTTCGATGAAAACGATACATACCTACGGCACATTCAGGTTCCGCAAACTTCGCTAACCAACGGTCATACCCTCTATATCAACCTCGAAGAAGGAGAATATAAAATCACAGCATGGGCAAACCTGCTGGAAATGGACGCGCTGGTAGAAAACGGCGGAAAAACTTCCCGCGCGGATTATACTGTCGGGGTAACAGAAACCCATCCGGCCGTAACAGACCTGTTTCACGGTTCCATAAACCTTTCTATTGAAGATAAGGATATCTCCAAAGAAATACAACTGATCCGAAATACCCATATCGTACGCGTAATGCTTCTGGGACTTCCCGAGCCGACACGCAGTCCGATAGATCATACCGGTTATTCGGTAGCTATCCAGGGTAAGAATACCAAATTTAATTTTGAAAACAATCCGGTAGCCGAAGTTACCGCAACATATACACCCGAATATTCGGGAACCCATATCGATAACAATTACATCGTACAAGCTGAGTTTAAGGTCCAGAGACTGTTAATGGGAGATGATACCCGCCTGTCTATCCTCCATGGTGAGGAGGTAGAATTGGAGGATAACCTCACCGATCGCATCCTTGCAGCTTATGAAGAGATAGCCACCAATCAGGATCTGGACAGGCACTATATTTATGAATTGTATTACGAGACAAACTACAGGGGAGGCTGGGTCTTTATCGGAAATAATATAAAAGACTGGGACGGAACAACCATGCCCGGGGAGTTATAAATGAAAAATTGCCGACTGAATATGAATATTACGCAGCATCTATTTCGTTGTATATTCGTCTTCCTGATTTTTACAGGAATAAGCGGATGTACCACGCAAATTTATGAATCCTTGCGTAACGATGAAGAAGATGACGGTACCTGTCTGGTACGGGTACTCGTACAGACCACCGGGAGTTCCACCCGGGGTACCCGCGCGGGCGGATATTCGGATAATCATATTGAAACCATCGACATTCTTTCTTTCCGGGAAGATAACTCCACATTCCAATACCGATCCCTGGCCGGAGCCATCGACGCGAATAACCAGTGGTTCGACGTAGTGGTGAATAAAAGTGTAGACGAAAAACAAGTGCTCGTGGTGATCGCTAATCTACGTCAGGAACTGGATGCACTGACCCTTACTCCGGGAGTAACTACACTGGACGATTTACACAAAACCCTGAGTTTTGATTTTATCCAACAAACCACGCAAGACCCCACCTACGATCCGGCAAACATACCCAATGGAGTGTTTGGCACAGATCGTCCACTACCCATGTGGGGACAAAGTGAACCGTTGGATATTCTGGACAATCAGATGACCATTGGTACGATCTATCTGCTTCGTTCGCTGGCAGGTGTAACCGTATTGATTAACCTGGACCCAACGGATCCCGATCAGAAACCATTTCAACTAACGGATGTAGTCATCACCCAGACACCGGATAAAGGATGGGCGATACCTGATCCGGATCTCATCACCGTTGCTTCCGATGGTAGAATTTCTGCCAATCAACCTACCACAGCTAATCTGGGAGCCACCCATCGTAACGCATATTATATGTCTACCGACGGAATCACCATAACCGATGGAATTTACATCGGGGAATACAGCAATACTACCGCTGGGATGAGCGATGATGACCGTACATGGCTCCTGGTAGGAGGGATTTATGATAACTCCGGTGTTGTGACCTGGTATCGGCTTCCGTTTATTGACCGTGATGGCAAGCAATGGGACATCCTTCGAAACCACAATTACATTTTCAATATCACCAAAGTAACCGGAGCCGGTAATACCGAAGAAGACGCGAAAGATGCTGAAATTTACGCCGATGTCATTCCGTGGAACCTGGGTACCCATGCAGAGTTCGATATTGAAGGAATCTATTGGATATGGATGGATCCCAATTCCGCCGTATACGATGAGAATGGCGGAAACGGCACCATTAACGTGGAAACCAATTATCCCAGTGGGTGGACAGCCACAGTTTCCAGTTCCGAAACCGAAACGGAAGTACCCTGTCCGTGGCTTACCATTTCATCTACTACGGCCTCACAACTCACATATACGGTGGATCCGAATATGAACTGGCTTCCCCGAACAGGATATATACATATCCGGGCGGCCAGCTTTGCCGTAACGATAAAGATAGATCAAACCCATCTGTATGTTACCGGTTACAGTGTGTCTCCCACTGGAGATATCCCTTCAGACGGGCAGACCCGTACCGTAACCCTTGTCGGTCTGTTTGATGATGTTCCCCTGCGGGTGATGGATCTGACCAATAATACCGAATTATTGCAGTCTCCGGTTGTCTCCGTACCCGGCAATGTAGGTACGGCAAACCCGAACTCATCAGCCACTGTAACTATCCCGGCATGGTCCAGTGATGTCACACGTACGGTAGCTATCCAGTATTTCGACAAAGGTTTAAACTCCTGGGTTACCGTACAAGAGGCCCAGCAGGAAGCCTATAATTTTACAGTCGCATCCACACTGACCAATGGTAGTACGATTGCCAACAGCAACCAGTCTTACAACATCAATGTATCCGGAACTTCCTGGCCTACCCTTTATGCCCGGGCAGTGATTCAGGGAACCAATGTGGTGGTTGCGGGACCCATTACCATACCTGCCGGTTCCGGAAGTGGTTCTACCACGGCCATTACGATCGGCACGTATGAGCAGTGGAACGAGGCTTCCCTTAACCGTACGGTGGAGTTGCAATGGTCCAGAGATAATACCAACTGGACCTCACTCAATTATGGAATACAGCCGGGGGCATTCAGCATTACCGGAACGGACCTGGAAGTTCCGGCTGTGGGTAGGTATGGAGTTTATCTCAGGTTGATCCCCTTCTCGGCTCTACGTTAAAAGCTACAGTGAATGGTACCTACACCAGCGGTTGGGTACAGGTGCGTGTCGTAGTTTCCGGGTCTTCGGAAGAGGTATCTGATTCTCCCACCATTACCAATACCTCCACCCGTGCAACTGAGGTAACGGTGAATCGGAATCCGAATTATACCGGTGCCAATACTTCAAAATACGATGGTCTTACCAATAGCAATCTTGCCGGACATCGGGAGGTGCAATGCCAATACCGCCGTTATATCAATAGTACTTCCGGTGGAACCGGATCCTGGGAAACCACCTGGACCAATCTGGGTACGGTAGTGGATCAATTGGGCTATGTTACCCTTGAGTCTACCGGACGCGTGGTAGCTGGACAAGATTATGTAGATGCTTCCGGAGAATTGGGATTTGATTGGGCAACCGCCATGGGCATTTCACAGACATACAATACAGAAGATTATCCGCAGGCTGGGGTTCTTCAAAATACCACAAACAATGCAAGCTGGAATTCGGGAATGTATCAGGCGAGAATAGGCGTATTAGCCTATTCGACAACTTATTCCGCAAGCAATGGCGGATGTGCAGCTTATACCGAATCAGGTACAACTCAATCGTTTTATTTACCGCGGGTGGATGAAATAGAAGAAATGGGTGCCCGTTTCGATGAACTTGGAGAGATTGCTTATAAGAGTCCGTGGGTGTATTGGATAAATGAAGAATTTAATAATATAAATGCCTCAGGTAGTAGTGAAGACGTAATTAAAGAATTACGTGCGGTAAATTATGACCTGGAATTAAAAAGTTTTGGAAGTGCAAAGAAAATCAATATTTTGAGCGGTGATACTGAAAATTCCAATAAATACCGGGTGCGGTGCGTGCGTGCCAGATAACCAATAACCATAAAACGGAAAAGCAAGTATAATGGGTAATAGAAACAACGATATATCCAACGGACAACAGAAAACCTATGGTTTTCAATTGTCTGGTTTGTGCACAAGCCATGGCCTTTCAGGCGGCAAGCGTGCATGGTATACCCGTTATTTAACTATATTACTGGTTTGTGTCGTACTTATAGGATGGAACGCATGTCAACGGGAAATTATCCAAATAGAACCTGAACCCGTAGAAGAGGAAAATAATATAGTTACTTTCGAAATTCGTATTCCGCAAACCAGTGCGCCGCAAACCCAGACCCGGTCCATGACCGGAACACAGGAAAGCCAGGTGCAGGAAGTAAATATCCTGGTCTTTGAACCTTCCGGTGGTAATTTCCTCTACAGTTCCCCGGCCAAAACCATTACCAAAAATCCGGAAAATAGCGATAATGACTATAAATTTACTGCCAAACTCGAAGAACATACCGGATGCGATGTCGTAATCATAACCAATGCCCACACCGCTGTTCAGGCTTTCCTTACGGCACAGGGCACTACACCCTTCACTAAAACGGCTCTTCAGGCAGGGTTGAACCTGAATACCACCGGTGCTTATCACAATAGCGATGGCAAATGGGATACCACCACTCCGGCCTTGTTTCCAATGTGGGGAGAGCAACAAAATCTGGCAATCGGCAAAAATGCCGTGATCGAAGGGATCATGCTCCATCGGATGGTTTCGCGAATCAATTTGTATGTAGCAGCCGATAATTTTAATTTGTGTGAAGTTTACCTTTATAATTCACTGACCACAGGATCCGTCCTTCCCAACGCAGCCAACTGGGATACCACCTGGAAAGAATCGGGTGCGGCATCCACCGATCCGGAAGTGGGCAAAGCTACCGCTCCCAGCCTTCCCACCGGATGGACACGCACTGCTTCTCCGCTTATTTATACGTATATGGATTCCGAAGTAACGGATAAGGCATGTGTGAACGAAATATATACTTTTGAGGCTCCGGCGGGGGATGGATCCTCAGGTCTGGATAATACCTACCTTGTTATAGGTGGCCACTATGATGGTAGTACAGACATTACTTATTACCGGATTGACATTGCGGAAAAGAACAGTGCCGGAATTTACGAATACCTACCCCTGCTGCGCAACCATACTTATGAATTTACCCTGAATAGCGTAGCACGGAAGGGATATGCCAGTCCTGATATTGCTGCCCAGGCGGGGCCGGAGAATACGGATGTGGTATTGATCGTGGAACACGATGCCGAACTGCATTACTTTGTTTCCGACAGCCATTATTACCTGGGGGTAGAACAAAAAATCGTTCGGCTTCCCTACAGTGTTAATTCCCAGACAGAGGAGCTAAAGATCAAAACCAACTATCCATACGGATGGACGGTCACGGTTTCCGATTCTGAAACCGACCCCAACGTGCCGTGCACGTGGCTTATGGTAAATACATTTGTTCCCTCTACCGGACGGGAGTTGAGTTATACCGCGGCAGCGAATGACACCTGGGCCGTACGACGTGCGTATCTTCATATTTCAGCCGGTGTCGAAATGGTCGTAACCATTGAACTCGATTCCAAAAGCGCAGTAGAGCTCCCCACGATTACTCCTACGGGTGATATACCGGCAGCCGGACAAACACGGGTGGTCACCCTTACAGGTTTGTTTGAACAGGCCATACCCATACGGGCACGGGACAAATACGATACGCAGGCACTCGACCAGCAAAACGCTCCGGCCAACGCGCCGGGAGGAAATCCGGTTGATGTTACCCTGACTATTCCGGCATGGCCCAGCGATGAAACGCGAACCATCGTCTTTGAATACCAGGACCCTAATACTTCCTCGTGGATCCTCTTCCACGAAGATATCCAACTCGGTTATGATTTTGAAATACATACCACCTTGACCGAGGGTAGCGTTATTCCGGAAAAACCATTGGTTGCGGACTATATGGTTACCGTAGTCGGTGCGGCATGGCCCGATATTCATTTGCGGGCAATAGATTCCGGCACCCTGGAAGTTCTTTCTGATCCGGTTACCATCCCTTCCGGTTTTACAGGCTCCAGTTGGCAAAGGTTGCCGGTTTATGCGTACAATCAATGGAATGACCAACCCGCCCGGAATGTCGAATTCCAATATTCCACAAACGGAACCGCGTGGAATACATTTCGCACAGGTACCCAGCAAGGCTGGTATAAAATCAATCAGATTTCCTATAAAATTTACCATCCCGGAACCACCCAACGCAACGACATTTCACACGATGGAGCCCGGGTCGTTTTGAACATTAACGGTGATTTCCCTGACGGTGTTGTCGAAGCTCGTCTGGGTACCTCTGAAGTTCAGGTAGACCGTGTGGGCGGGGACGGCATCACAGCCAATACGGATACGGAGTTGCTGTGCCGGTATAACCGCACGTTATTGACCCGCAATATTCCGATTTCCTATCGCATTTTTGTAAATAATACCTGGCAATCCTGGAGTTACGAACTGAACGGAAACGGCAACATCACAACCTTAACTCAACCATCCATCGCTTGTGAAATGCCGGTAACTGGGCGCATCATTGCATGGGAAGACGCGGCAAATCATACGATGATAAATGATTCTTATTACTACATGACCTGGGCGGATGCCATGGGAATACATCCTACTTATAACTATTCAATCTATGAAGCGGATGTGGCGTTGCGTGATTACCCGACTTACGGAGAAAATTATACTCATGGTACCCTACCTACTGTCTATGAAACAGGAGGCTGTTCTTTGTATTACGAAGGAAACGATCCGGACGATCCCATCCGGGGAAAAGGTAACTGGTACCTCTGGGGAGATGGGAATTCCCAAGACAAGGGAGAATCACAGTTTTTTCTACAGACACATCCTTCCGAACGCTCCGCGGCCCTTGGTTTAAAAACAGGAACGGAATACTGGACGTATGGTACCGGTAATGCTGAATACCAGGTTACCGTGAAGATTTTCGAAAACCAATGGAATTTCGCCTTCAAATACAAGGCTCTGCTGGGTGCTGATTATAATGTCATGAGAACCCGTTGCGTACGCTACCCTTCCGCCGGAGAGCAGGAACAGTTTGAAAACGGGTATGCTCCGAATGTGGTTACGACCTATTAACGGAATCCTTTGCAGTCTCCGATAAAAGGTTCTGTTCCTGCATAGGATCAGACTGCTGCTGCAAGCCCCTCTCGATCCAGGGTGCTGGCCTAAGTAAATACCGGGAAACATACAAGATATGGATCTGAGATAGCCATGGGTGGGTGGTGTCCCTGTTATACCCGATGGGATGAACAAATAAATCGTAATGGAGAACTGTTGATCGCTGAAAAAGGAAGAGAAAGAGGGATCACGACTGTGCTACAGTTGACCGTTCTCTACCAGAATGGCAATGCGTTCGATCATCTGATCAGCTCCCTGCGGATCGTATTCTTTCTTCAGACTGGCTCCGAAGAGTCCGGCAAAGGTCTGGTAAAATCCCGCTTTGAACGAACCCATAAACGCGCGTACCAGTTCGTAAGAAGACTGGTTGCATTCCCGGTCTACCAGTTTGATCAGCATCTTTCCCTGGGTAAAGGAGAGTTTTTTCATCTCTGCCGTATACTGCTGCTTCAATCCTTTCTCTACCCGGCTGATGTGTTTTTTCCGTTCTTTCTCATCGGGCAGGGTCTGCAGGTATTCATAGGTCTCGATCAGGGTACTCCGGATCATCTTGGCATACGGAAGGGTCTTTTTTACATTGTATACCATGCGATCGTATTCCTTGCGTTGTTTTTCGTTCTTAAAAACAAGAGGTTTGAAGATATACACCTGAGGCAGTTGTACACAGGGAATGGTGTCTCCCTGGTAGATACACATAGCCACAATGTAGCCATCCGGAGAAGAGGGTTTCCTGTTCTCCTGGGCAGAAATGTCTGATATCTCCAGCCAGGAGATCAGAAACAAAGCAAGTATGTATATCCACTTGTTCACGCTACAAATATAATCCATACAGGTATTTTTCATTGCGTTTCATTTGTATTATTAACCTATTTAAAATAAATTTGCGGCGTTACTTTAAATCTTTTAGCACACACTCCGGAGAAAAAACAGGAAAATTCCTCGCTGTCTTCGTAGGGTGTGTTTGATAACCTGTCCTACTATGAAAACCACACACAAACACCTGCTTCTGTGGCTATGTCTGGGATTGTATCCCGTGTTTATGAATGCGCAGTCTCCCGAAGCCCGTTGGGAAGAATGGATCGAAGATCTGGCCGATCAGGAGGAAGGGGGTATCGATCTGGAAAGTCTGATCGAAGAACTGGCTTTTCTCCGGGAAGAGCCCATTGACCTCAACGGGGCTACGCGGGATCAGTTGGAGTCGCTGCCTTTTCTTACTCCGTTGCAGGTAGAGAACATACTGGCCTATGTGTACATAAACGGTCCGATGCAGACCCTGTATGAGTTGCAACTGATCGAAGAGATGGATGTACAGACTGTGGAACATTTACTTCCTTTTGTCACCCTTCGCCCTGTGGTACCGGAAGACAGATTTCCTTCCGCAAAGCAAATTTTTCGTTACGGCAAGCATCAGCTGATCACACGTCTGGATATTCCTTTTTACCGGCGCAAAGGATATGAGAAAAATTACCTCGGTACTCCCTGTTACCATTCCCTGCGTTATGAATTTCGCTACAAAGACCGCCTTCACGTGGGAATGACAGCGGAGAAAGATGCCGGAGAACCGATGTTTGCCCTGCACAACAAACAGGGATACGATCATTATTCCTTTTATTTGCTCCTCAAAGACATCGGTCCGTTGAATACGTTGGCGGTGGGTAATTACCGGATCGGCTTTGGAGAAGGTCTCATCATGGGAAATGGATTTCTGACCGGAAAAAGTGCCACCCTCTCCGGACCCGATCTGCGGACAGCCGGTATTCGGAAGCACTCTTCTACCGACGAATACAATTATTTGCGTGGAGTAGCTACCAGTATCGATTGGAAAAACTGGACGCTGACAGCGTTTGGTTCGCATCGCTCACTCGATGCCATCACACAGGGAGATACCCTTACTTCCATACAAAAGACCGGACTGCACCGGACCGAAAAAGAGGCCGAACGCAAAGGAGCGGCTCAGCTGGTAGTGGCAGGAGGCAATCTACGGTATACAGGCAGTCACTACCGGATCGGAGCTACCGGAATGTTCTACAGGTTCGATCGGCCCTATATACATACGTTACCGGAATATGCCCGTTACAACATGGTTGGGCAGCAATTTTACAATGCGAGCATTGACTATGCCGTACGTTATCATCGGTTTTTTCTTTCCGGCGAATCGGCTCTGGGAAAACGGGGAAATGCTTTTCTGCATCACTTGCAATATACTTCCGGATCTGCCTTGCGTGTACGGCTGACCCATCGCTATTATGCCCATGACTATTGGGCCTGGTTTTCCCGGTCGTTTGCCGAAGGCAGTCAGGTGCAGAATGAAAACGGTTGGTACATAGCTACCGAACTCTCTCCCTGGCGGGGCATACGCTGGTTTGCCTCTGCGGATCTTTTCTCCTTTCCCTGGTGGAAGTACCGCATCAGTAAACCCTCACAAGGAATGGATCTGTGGACACGTCTGACCTGGGAACCTACCCGAAAGATATCTATGTATGTCAATTACCGGTACAAACGCAAAGAAAGAGACGTTACCGGGACGAAAGGAGAGGTGATCCTGCCTACACACCATCACCGGTGGCGATGCCGATGGAACTATCAGCTACTGTCGTTTCTGGGATTCCGTACAACAGCAGACTACAACCGGTTCCATTCGCAGGGAGAAGAGGTGGCTAAGGGATACCAGTTCACTCAGATGGTACGGGGAGAACTTCCGGGTTCCGCAATCAAATGGGAAGTACAGGGAAGTTATTTCCATACCGATGACCACGACAGTCGGGTATATATCTCAGAAAAGAATCTGCTTTATACATTCTATACTCCCTCGTTCTCAGGCAGAGGGTGGCGATGGGGTATACATCTGCGTTGGGACTTCCGGAAATGGGGCATGATGATGGCCAAATGGGGACAGACCCGGTATGCGGACCGGGATGTGATCGGGTCGGGCAACGATCAGATCAACGGATCGGTAAAAAGCGATCTGCAACTGCTGATGCGGCTTTCGTGGTAATTTATGTGTGATATGTCTATAGGTCTGGCAGTATCATCCATATATAAATCCTATGCGACACAACTTCCATATAAGATATATGTATGTCTGATAGAGTTAAGTATATTTGTTGAATCTTGTATTTGTGAGTAAGTCTTCATCATTATGTGTCTATATACTACTCTGTCACTCCGTAAAGACGCAGTATACTACTATATCTATAAGCGTATCCACAACATGGATATATCTTACGTGGTCTACAGAGAAAGGAATTACCTGTAGAGACGCATATTTGCGTCTCCATATTTGCGTCTCCGCGGTGCAGGTCCAACCCAGGAGTGTGCGTCTCCGTGATATAACATCCAATACAAAAGTATTCAGCAGGATATATGTATTTCCATTCGGTATGCCGAGATGCACGGCGTGCACTTGTGTCCGGAATAAATCGTTAACATTTGATATAACAAGTTTTATTTCAATTATTTATATCCATTTTTTTACTCGGAAGATTTCAAGCTGTTACTTTTCCGGAAGCTATCCAAATGACACTCATGTACTCTGATTTCCTCTGAAAACCCGGAGGGTTTACTGTGAATAATCCCCAGTGAAGCGCAGTGAAGGGCCTTGCCCGTAACGAAGCGACTGGGGGTAGTCACGCATACACCTCTCTTCAACCCCGAAGTGGGTTGAATATACAAAAACTCCATTCTACGTAGCATGAACACGATTTCACCTCGTTTTATTCAGGATAGAATCATTCAACCCACTTGGGGGTTGAAGACACAGGACAGATCCCTACCCCCAGTCGCTCCGCTATGCTTCGCTTCACTGGGGGTTATGCACAGTAAAGCCACTTCGGGCTTTCAGAGAGAGTTATGTACCGTAAAGTCACTTCAGGCTTTCAGAGAAAGTTAGTCACAGTAAAGCTCTCCGGGCTTTCAGAGTGGATGAGTGACAGTTGGATAGTTCCGTAAATCTTAAATTATTTTTCCGGACACTACTGCACGCCGTGCGTCTCTACATCATACCGGAGTAGTATACATACAATGAATGATGAATCTCTACTCCTATAGTAACAACAAAACTTTAATGCAATTTTCAGAGCAAACAAAGAGCAATGAACCTTTTCCCTGTAAATATTCTTATCTTTGTACATTCAATTTACATTCAGATATGTCTATTTTATTTCCGGCACCCGTTTTCGGTCCCGTACATTCCCGTCGGTTGGGAGTATCCCTGGGAATAAACCTATTGCCTCCCGACGGAAAAGTTTGTTCTTTCGATTGTATCTATTGCGAATGTGGTCTCAACGGTGACAATCGTTCGCGACTGCATATGCCTTCGCGCGAAGAGGTTCGACAGGCATTGGAAGTCAGGTTGCAGCAGATGCAGGCCGAAGGACCTGCTCCCGATGTGATCACCTTTGCCGGTAACGGAGAACCTACCGCCCATCCGCAGTTTCCGGATATTATAGAGGATACCTTAGTCTTGCGTGATCGTTATTTTCCTCAGGCGAAAGTCAGTGTTCTCAGCAATGCCTCTTTCCTGGATCGTCCCGAAGTATTTCAAGCGCTGAAGCGGATTGATAACAATATCCTGAAATTAGATACGGTAGATAGGGACTACATTCGCTGTGTCGATCGTCCGACCGCAGGCTACGATGTACGGAAAGTCATTGAACGCATAAAGGCATTCGAAGGAAAATGCATGATACAAACCATGT
Source organism: Bacteroides sp. (assembly GCA_020861095.1). Classification (GTDB taxonomy): domain Bacteria; phylum Bacteroidota; class Bacteroidia; order Bacteroidales; family Bacteroidaceae; genus Bacteroides. The sequence goes on along the minus strand of JAJBTC010000022.1, from coordinate 129,196 downwards.
TTCTCAAGGGAGAATTCCGGGGAGAAGACGTAAACAATACTACAGACCGGTATGTTCTTCCCTGGTTGGAGGCGGTGAAAGAGATGGCTCCGGAGCAGGTGATGATCTATACCATTGACCGGGAAACTCCGGTGAGCGGACTCAAAAAAGCCACTTCCGAAGAACTCAACCGGATCCGTGATCAGGTAGATGCGGCCGGGATCTCCATCTCTGTGTCTTATTGAATAAAATAAAATGCTTACATCTATATATTAATAAACTTATATACGATCATGAAACAAATAGCTATTCAGGAATTAACAGACAATTTCATTGAGTCCATCGGCAAAGAGTGGATGTTGGTTACTGCCGGTACTACCGGATCCTTCAATACCATGACTGCCAATTGGGGCGGAGTAGGATATATCTGGAACAAACCGGTTGTATTCGTATTTATCCGTCCCGAACGATATACTTATGAATTTACCGAAAAGAATGAGTACCTGACACTCTCTTTCCTGGGTGAAGAAAACAAAGCCATCCGTAAAGTCTGTGGCTCCAAATCGGGAAGAGATACGGATAAAGTGGCCGAAACAGGTCTGAAACCCATAGCCACAGAGAACGGGAATGTGATCTTCGAACAGGGACGTTTGCAGCTAGAATGCCGTATTCTCTACAAACAATTTCTGGAAAAAGATGATTTTCTTCAGCCCGAACTTTACCAGCGTTGGTACAACCAGGCACATGGTGATAATCTGCACAAGATGTATGTGGCGGAGATTGTGAATGTGTGGAGCAAGTGAAGACGCTTCGCTATTTACGATTTAACGATTTACAATGTACGATTGAAGTTACATGGTATAATATATAAAAGTTATATCTTTTGCTGATAATCCTATCTGATATCAATTGTACTTCGTAAATCGTTCCATCGTAAATTCATCTGTTTTCTTCCTTGAGAATTGTATTTGCCCGTTCCAATGCCGCGTTGATATGCGGGCAGATATTTTCCTTTCCTACGATTTCACAGAACCCGCTGTTCTCCAATACCTGATATACATTCTTGTTTACTCCCGATAAGACTATGGTAGTCTTCTCTTTTTTTGGATCGTTTACACAGATTGGTGAGATTGTGTATACCTGTCGAATCGATAAACGGTACTTTCCGCATCCGGATGATGCGTATCCGGGAGCGGTTGCCCATCCGTATCATCTGTTCTTCAAACTTATTGGCGATACCAAAGAAATAAGGGCCATTGATCTCATATACTTCCACCTGGTCCGGAATGATCAGATGTTCCTCGTGGCTCTGCATGTCAGATTCTTTGTTCGGATCGATCTCGTTGCGTATTACCGAGATCTCCGTCGTTTCCATGATGCGTTTCATAAAGAGAATACAAGCGATCACAATGCCGATCTCAATAGCGATGGTCAGGTCGAAGATCACTGTCAGGAAGAAAGTAGTCAGCAACACCACTACATCCGATTTCGGGTTTTTAAGCAGGGTCCTGAACGTACGCCATTCGCTCATGTTATACGAGACAATTACCAATACCCCTGCCAGACAAGCCATAGGTATGTACTGTGCCAGGGGCATCAGCAGCAAAAGGATCAGCAGCAGTACAATGGCATGAATGATCCCCGCTACCGGTGTACGGCCTCCGTTGTTGATATTGGTCATGGTGCGTGCAATGGCTCCCGTAGCCGGTATACCTCCAAACAGAGGAGTGACTACATTGGCTATTCCCTGAGCGATCAGTTCCGTATTGGAGTCGTGCCGGTCTCCCGTTACCCCATCCGCAACCGTGGCCGAAAGCAACGATTCGATAGCTCCCAGCAAAGCGATCGTGATGGCTACCGGGAACAGCCGGTTGATGGCTTCCCAGTTGATAGCAGGCAGGGAAGCATCCGGCAATTGGGCCTGTATGGTGAACCGGTCTCCGATGGTATCGATCGAATCAATTCCTGCGAAAGTTTTCAGCATATACACTCCGACTGTCACTAAGACAATAGCTACCAGCGATCCGGGGATTTTCTTCAGGAACCGGGGAGTATATACAATGATAGCAATGCTGATCAGCGCTGTCAGGGTATTCCACCAGTTGATCGTATGCAGATGCCCGGAATACAACATCCACTTCTCTATAAATTCTCCCGGTACCTTTTCCTCTCCGAAGTTCAGTCCCAGCAGGTCCGGGATCTGAGTGGTGAAGATCGTCACAGCGATCCCGCTGGTAAATCCGACAATGATCGGGTAGGGAATGAATTTGATTACCGCTCCCAGGCGACATATTCCCAGTAAGACCAGCATCACACCGACCATCAGAGTTGCGACGATCAGTCCCGGTTCACCATACTCCTGCACAATCCCGTAGACAATCACAATAAATGCCCCTGTAGGACCTCCGATCTGTACACGGCTTCCTCCCAGTAAAGAGATGAGGAAGCCGGCAATGATAGCGGTGATGATCCCTTTTTCAGGTGTCACTCCCGAAGCAATACCAAAAGCAATGGCCAGAGGCAATGCCACAATACCCACAATGATACCTGCCATCAGGTCGGCCATAAACGTCTCCCGATTGTAGGTCTTTAGTGTAGAAAATAATTTCGGTCTGAACTCGATCTTTTTCATATCCTGTGTACTACCCGTGAAGGTATGTTTTTAACAAGTGTTTGTTGTCAAAAAGAAAAGTGGTGCAAAAATACATAATTTCCTTTAATCGTCAGTATGTAAGGGCCTGTTTAAGTTTCGTCAATTGCCGGATAGATTTTATTTATGAAAAACAAGGGTCTTTTTCGTAACTGTTTTTTTATATTTGTAAAGCAATTCAGATACGGAGTTTTTTCTCTTTTTAATAATTTAATAAAAAGATGTGAAAGCGGAAAGAATCCGGTCAACCTTCGGACAGACAATTGTATTCATTTTACCTTAAAAAGAAAAAAGTATGGCTAAGAGTATCAAAGGAACCCAGACAGAGAAAAACCTGATGCATTCATTTGCAGGTGAATCACAAGCACGTATGCGTTACACGTATTTTGCCAGTGTGGCCAAGAAAGAGGGATACGAGCAGATCGCTGCTATCTTTACCGAAACCGCCGATCAGGAAAAAGAGCACGCCAAACGCATGTTCAAGTACTTAGAAGGAGGAATGACAGAGATCATGGCTACTTTCCCTTCCGGTGTGATCGGTACCACCCTGGAAAACCTACGTGCTGCCGCTGCCGGTGAACACGAAGAGTGGACAGAAGACTACCCGAAATTCGCCGATATTGCCGAGCAGGAAGGCTTCCCCGGCATCGCGGCTATGTATCGCAACATTTCTATCGCTGAAAAAGCGCACGAAGACCGGTACAACGCGCTGCTGAAGAATATCGAAGACGGTACGGTATTTAAAAAAGAAGAAACCCAAACCTGGCAGTGTCGCAACTGCGGATTTGTACACGAAGGAGAAGAAGCTCCGGGAGTATGTCCCGCCTGCCTGCATCCACAAGCTCACTTCGAAGTGAAAAAAGAGAATTATTGACGGATGTTCTTTATACAAAAGCAGCCTATCTCTCTGGGGATAGGCTGCTTTTGTATGCATGTATCAAATGTTTCCTGACAGGCAGAATACATTTCGCACCGTTACACAACATTTAACGCTCTTCATTTAACCAATCGCACCCGAAGGTTTAACGTTTCCGAAGGGATACTTTGTAAAAAACCTATAATTTTGATGCTGATTTCTCAGACCAAAATATACAAAGGTTTGTTGGAATTGTATAAAACTGATAATTAACCATTAATCAATGTACCATGAGAAAAACATTTTTCGAAAAGTGCATCCATGTGCATGTATGCAGCATCGTGTGGCTTTTTCTACTCTTGCCTGCGATGAGCCTCACGGCAAATCCTTCACAGAACCGAACTATTACAGGAGTGGTCACCTCGGCGACAGATGGTGAACCTCTCATCGGTGTGAGTATTTTTGTGAAAGAAAGTGCCGCCGGAACTATTACCGGGATCGACGGAGATTATTCGTTGAGTGTGGAAGAGGGACAAACCCTGGTCTTTTCCTATATCGGCTATGTGAACCAGGAAGTCAAATACACGGGGCAACCTGTTATAAATGTCTCTTTACATGAAGATACTGAAATGCTGGATGAAGTAGTTGTGATCGGTTACGGGGTGCAGAAAAAGAAACTGAATACCGGTGCTACCGTGCAGGTAAAAGGGGATGAACTGGCCCGTATGAATACCACCAACCCTTTACAGGCCATGCAGGGACAGAGTCCGGGTGTTACCATCAGTACCACTTCCGGACAACCGGGATCGGACATGAAGGTAACTATTCGTGGTCTGGGTACGGTAGGGAGCTCCGGTCCCCTTTATATTATAGATGGTATTGAAGGAGATCTTTCCACGATCAATCCGGCGGATATCGAATCTATCGACGTATTGAAAGATGCCGCTTCTGCGGCTATCTACGGAGCCCAGGCTGCCAATGGAGTGATCTTAGTAACTACCCGCTCCGGAAAAGAAGGAAAAGCTCAGGTGACATTTGATGCCTATTACGGGATCCAGAATGCTGCCCGGAAAGCCAAAGTGCTGAATGCCCGGCAATACATGACTATTATGGATGAGCAGGCATTTAATTCCGGGAACGGTCCGTATGACTGGCAGAACATCCGTTCGATCTGGAACTGGACCACAGATGCGGAGGGTAATGAAGTACGTGGCAGCCTGATCGATACGGATTGGATGGATGCTATGTTCAAAAGCAATGCCAAAACCGAAAGCTATACCTTGGGTATCACGGGTGGATCGGCGACTTCTACCTATGCGTTGTCATTGGGTTATCTGCAACAGGAAGGTATTGTGGGCGGACGCGACAATTCCAACTACGAAAGATACAATTTCCGTGTGAATACCGAACATAAACTCTATAAAGATGTATTGAAGGTAGGACAACACGCTTCGTTTGTATTTACACAGACTACCGGAATATCCGTAGGCAATCAATACTCCAATACATTGCGCGGGGCATTTGCTACTTCTCCTTTGGCACCGATCTATAGTGATAATAATATTTATGACTCTCCTTATAACGATACTTCCAATTCGGATTGGTACAATGCGGACGGTAACCCGTATGCTTCTATGGTGAATAGCCATAACAAGACGGGAGCACAACGCTTTATTGCAGATATCTATGGCGAACTGGAACCGGTGAAAAATCTGCGGTTGCGTACCGTATTTGGTATTAATTATTACAATTCGGATTATCGCAGTTTTGAACCGCAATATCAGTTCTCTTTCTATGCACGCAGCGACAGGTCGTATGTAGAGCAGAATATAAGTAAGAACTACAGCCTGACCTGGACCAATACAGCCAGTTATGATTTCAGGATCAAAGAAGATCACTCTTTCAACGCGTTGATCGGTATGGAATCGGTTCGTTACGATGGTACGTATATGAAGATCCGCAATTCGGACCTGAAAGTCATCTTCAACGATTGGCAATATGCCTATATCAATAATACGGAAAATCAGGATGCGAACTATATCACCATAGAAGGAAAACCTGAAAATGCTTCCCGACGGGTTTCCTATTTCGGACGTTTGGGATACAACTATCGTGAAACCTATATGGTGAATGCCACCTTACGTGCCGACGGGTCTTCGAAGTTTACGCGTGGCAATCGCTGGGGATATTTCCCTTCCGTATCTGCCGGATGGGTGATCACCAATGAATCGTTTATGGATGGTGTACATTCCTGGATGGACTTCCTGAAATTCCGTATCAGCTGGGGACAGGTAGGAAATCAGAACATCAGTGATTTCCAGTATGCTGCTCCGGTGAATATCAGCAACTCCTATTATAACTTCGGTACAGGTACAGGAGCAACTTCTGACGTATGGGGTGCGTATCCGAGCCGTCTGGCCAATGCGGATATTACCTGGGAGACTTCCGAGCAGACGAATGTCGGTGTAGACGCGCGTTTCGCGGACGGACGCCTGAACGTGAATGCCGATTTTTATGTGAAAAAGACAAAGGACTGGCTGGTACAAGCACCTATTCTGGCTACTTCCGGAGCAGATGCCCCCTATATCAACGGAGGAGATGTGAAGAATACAGGATTCGAACTGGCATTGAACTGGAACGATCGCATCGGTAAGGTCAACTACAACATCGGTATCAACGGTGCTTATAATAAAAATAAGGTAGGCAACATTCCTACTGAAGGGGGTATTATCCATGGACAGACGGGTATGTTATATGACAACTCTCCCGAATTCTATCGTGCGCAGAACGGATATCCGATCGGTTATTTCTGGGGATATAAGACAGCGGGTATTTTCCAGAACCAGCAACAGATTGACGAGTGGATCGCTGCCGGAAACGGTGTATTGCAAACGGATGTAAGACCCGGAGATGTGATTTTTGTGGATGTGGATAAAAACGGTTCTATAGATGAAGACGATAAAGTGAATCTGGGCAATGGGATGCCAAAGTTTACCATGGGTATCAACCTGGGATTTGATTACAAAGGATTTGACTTTTCATTGAATGCCAACGGGATGTTCGGGCAAAAGATCGTTCAGTCGTACCGGAACCATGTGAATAAGTATGCCAACTATTCTACGGCAATTCTGGATCGTTGGACAGGAGAAGGCACCTCCAACAAAATACCTCGTGTAACTGAATCCAATATTAACTGGGAATTTTCCGATTTATATGTGCATGATGGCGACTTCCTGCGTATCAGCAACATCACTGTGGGGTATGACTTTTCCAGGTTTATCAAATGGAATTACATCAGTCAGTTACGTATATACGCTCAGGTACAGAATGCGTTTACATTTACCAAGTATGACGGTGCTGATCCGGAGATCGGATACGGTACGGAAGATAATGGTTGGGTCTCCGGAGTTGATCTGGGATATTATCCCCGTCCAAGAACCTTCCTGTTCGGTGTAAATCTTAAATTCTAATTACCTTAATATTAATACGATATGAACAAGTTCAAATTATATATATGGGTTTTGGGAATGGCTGCTCTGATGATGACAGCTTGTGCCGAAAGTTTTCTGGACGTAAAGTCCATTACGGACCCTGTTACAGACAACTTCTATAAAGATGCAGTGGATGCCGAAAAAGCATTGATAGGCTGTTACGGTGGATGGCGTGAGACCACTTCCAAAGGTCCGTGGCCCGCTTTCTACATTGCTTCGGTGATGATGGCCGATGAATGTTTCGGAGGGGGCGGTTCCAGTGATGGGAACTGTCAGGTGGTAGATCGGTTCGATCTGAGTTATAATCCTTCGGGTATAGATATGAATGAGTCTTTGTGGATTTATTCCTATCAGGCGATCTATCGTTGCAACAGCCTGCTGATCCGCATGGATGAGATCGATTGGGACGGAGATACGATCACCCGCAACCGGATAGAAGGAGAAGCACGGGCGATACGCGCATTGGTGTATTTCGATATGGTACGGTATTTTGGCCATATTCCTTTGGTCACAGAACCTACTACGGACAATATTCCTCAGGCAGATCCTACAGAGGTATATGCTTTGATTGCTGAGGATCTTCTGTTTGCTTCAAACAACATTCCGGAAGATGCCTATCCGAAGGCAAACGCCAGCAGCAATGACGGACGTATTACCTGTTGGGCGGCAAAAGCTCTTCTGGCACGTGTGTATCTTTATTATACAGGATACTATGGAGCGTCGGATCTGGCAGGGGTAGTAAATGCTTCTACCGTATTGCAGGGTCTGGAAGATGTGATTGCCAGCGGAGAATTTAGTCTGGTACCGGAATTTAAGAACCTTTGGCCTGCGGCAAGTTCTACTCCCATTGAAGGAGAAGAAGAATTTGATTCTACTTATGCGGGAGACGGGAATGAAGAGACTGTACTGGCACAGAAATTCAACAACAGTACCACCGAATGGGATGGAAGTTCCAACAATGGAAACCGCTGGATCACCATGTTGGGTATGCGTGGACAAGCTCATCCTCCGTATGCTGCCGGATGGGGACAATGTACCGTGCATCCGAAAATGTGGAATGCGTATGCTTCCAATGACGAACGTCGCGATGCTTCTATTATTAATATGGTAGCAGAAGGTATTGCGGATACCTATGATATCGGTGACCAGAGAGATTATACCGGATACATGATCAAAAAGTATGTTCCGATGGCTTATGCCAATGGTACGGATGCTTCCGGAGGTGATATGCAGCTCTCTCAAAAGCAGGATTATGTTGTAATGCGGTATGCCGACGTTTTATTGATGGCAGCAGAACTGGGAAGTACCCATGCATATGAATATTACAACGAAGTACGTGCCCGTGCCGGACTTTCTTCGCGTGAAGTAACGAAGGATAATATCATGGAAGAACGTATGTTGGAATTTGCTTTCGAAGGACTTCGTTACTGGGATCTGCTTCGTCAGGGGATAGAATATGCTGCCAGTATGATCCATGAAGATGGTGTTTCAGTGGTGGATCTGGGTGTGAATAGCACGGTTGTAATTGGTGGCGACAGAGTCCGGGAAACCAAAGGCCTGACCTTTATTCCTGCCAATCAGATCAGCCTTTCCGGAGGTGTATTGGAACAAAATGAAGGTTGGTAATAACAGTAGTAAAAGAAATAGTTATGAAAAAAATATATACCATTTTATCATTAATGATTGTGGCGGTAACGATCTCTTTTTCATCGTGTACCCCTGATAGTTATGATCTGGGGGCTGAAGGAGTCAGCCCGGGAGATCTGGTAGAAGGAATTGCTTTTACGGTAACTCATGATACGGAGAATCCCAATATTGTCTATCTGAAGAGCCTGATGGGTTCTCAATACACTCCTGTATGGATACATCCGCAAGGATATTCGGAAGCAGAAGAAGTGACCTTGAAAATGCCTTTTGATGGTACATATGATGTAGTGTTTGGTGTGCAGACACGAGGTGAAATTGTATATGGTGATACCGTACAGTTCACTATCGCGGAATTTTATCCGGATTTTGTGAGTGATGATCTATGGACATATCTGACAGGAGGAGTGGGCCATTCAAAGACCTGGATCTTTGATAATGGAAATTATGGTTTGGCAAGTGGAGAACTTTCTTTCCAGGACCCAGGTGATGGTGCTCCGACAATGAGTAATTTTTCACCCAACTGGGAGCCGGGTGCAGGTCATACCGGAGATGATAATATCTGGGATAGTTACATGACATTTACTCTGGACGGAGGAGCATTTGTGGAAGTACATAATGCAGGATGGAAAGATGAATCCGGAACCTTTATGTTGAATGTGGATGATGGGACATTATCACTTGTAGATGCTTCTATACCGCATCCGGAATCCTGGGATGCTAACTCTTCTAACTGGAGAAATAATCTTAATGTTGTTGCGCTTACGGAAAATCAATTGCGTATTGCTGTATTCAGAGATACATCCAGTGAAGGAGAATGGTGGTATGTCTGGAATTTTGTTTCTAAGGAATATGCGGATAATTACGTTCCATCTGATGATCCTATTTTAGACATAGATGGTGATCCCAATGATATCCTGTCTACGAGCAACACAAAAAGTTGGGTACTCTCGTTGGATTCTCCTTATGACTGGATGACATTAGAGGGGGATTTAATGAATGAATTTGCTACAGCAGATGATTATAATAATGGTTGGGTTGCTTATGAAGAAGATAAACTCGAAAATGTTCAGTTAGTATTCACAGGAACGGGAGTTAATACAGGAACTTATATATTAACAGATTCAGAAGGTAATGAAGTAGAAGGAGATTATACGATTGATAGTAAAAATGATATTAAGTTTAGTGAGGGTTTTGATTTCGTTATTTCCAGGCATCAATATGATGGTTGGGAGAGTGTAATGTCAATGTCTACCACATCTGATAATAAATTGCGTATTGTTAAAACTGTTACCAATGCAGTAGGTACGGTAACTGAGATGTATCTGGGTAAACGTGATGAAGAAGGTGCAAATCAATATATGGTATATCATTTTGTACTTGGAGGTAATTCTGCCGGTGGGGACGCGGATTTTGAGAAAGAATTTTTCAAAGCTATTTGTGGTTCTGACTCCCGAACTTATAAAATCGATACTTCCTGGCCGATAGACTGGTTGGTTAATTCATCACATTCTTTGAGTGGAGGTTGGATCAGTCCAGGTAGTGAAGAGGGATGGTATTGGGATGATGAGATTAAGGCAAATGCATCTAAAGGTAGAATTACTTTCTATAATTCTACCGGAACTTCTTGCAGTGTAAAATTGGTAGATTATGATGGTACCGAGGCTACAGGTACATGTACAGTAGATATTGATGCAATGTTAGTTACTATACCTACAGGAATACCGAGAATTGGGAATTGGTTAGACTCAGAAGCAGAAAAGACAGAATTTTATGTTGTAAACAGTAATATTACTGATATAAAATCCGGAGATTTTTGGTTGGGACCCGAAGAGGAAAGATATGATGATAATGGTAGTTTCCAGGATTTCCAAATTACAGCATTTCATTTGATAGTAGAGTGATGATCCTTTGACAAATAAGGAGGAAAATAGACTCTATTTTCCTCCTTTATAAATAAACTATACCATGAAGGAAACTATTTCTATATTATTTGTTTTTTTGCTTGCTTGTTCTGATTCTCAGAGTCAGCTACCGGCGGAATTAATTATATCTACAGATAAAATAGAGTTTTCCCACGCTGATACTGAAAAGAAATTTCATATAAAGACTAATAATAGCTGGGAAATAAACTGTTCGGAATTATGGTGTACAGTTGATAAACTGTCAGGCAATGAAACAGGTACTCTTGCTATAAATCTGACAGTTACCGAAAATTCAAGTACAGATCCCCGGAGTGCTACTATAATTATACAATCAGGAGGTATTACCAAGCAGATAAATGTAGTTCAATCTGCTGTCAATCATCTGGGATTAACTAAAACAGAATATGAGATCTCCCAGGAAGGAGGGGAACTAACTGTGGAGTACGAATTTTCGTCTGAGCCGGAAATTACCATAGATGATACCTGGATCCGGGAATCTGCAAAGACACGTACTATTTCTACCGGTAGCCTTTATTTAGAGATAGAACCGAATTCATCTCTATTTGAACGTACAGCAACAATTACTTTTGTAGTAGCTGACCTTGTAGAAACAGTAACTATTTCACAAGCAGGCATAAATATTTGTGTTCCGGAAGATCCATCCGGTATGGGAAGTGATGCACCGATACTGGCAAATAAAATGGGTATAGGCTGGAATCTGGGCAATTCTCTGGAAGCGTGTAGCGGAGTGGATAGTGCCAGTGAAACTGCCTGGGGAAATCCGGCAGTGAGTAAGGGTCTGATCGACTCGGTAAAAGCCGCCGGATTCAACACTGTGCGTATTCCTTGTGCCTGGAGCGGATATATAGAAGATCAGACTACTTATCGGATCAAAGATTCCTGGCTGGCCCGTGTCAAAGAAGTAGTAGATTATTGCGTAAGCAATGATATGTATACCATCATCAATATCCATTGGGATGGGGGCTGGTTGGAAAATAATCCTTTCTATGACAAACAGAAGGAGGTGAATGAGAAACAGGAAGCCCTCTGGAAACAAATTGCTGTTTATTTCCGGGAGTATGACGAACACCTGCTGTTTGCAGGCACAAACGAAGTACATGCGGACTATAATACACCGACCGCTGAATATATAGAGGTTCAGCACTCGTACAACCAGACGTTTGTAGATGTGGTTCGTGGTACCGGCGGACGGAATGCTTACCGGAATCTGATCGTTCAGGCATATAATACCAATATCACGTATGCGGTAGATTATCTGAAGATGCCAGACGATCCTATCACCGATCGGTTGATGGCCGAGGTACATTATTACGATCCTTATGACTTTTGTCTGGACGAAAGCAGCAACAAATATCTTTGGGGCAGTCAAAGATACAGTGGTACACATCTGGTAACCTGGGGAAATGAAGATTGGGCCGATGAAGCATTTGGCATGATGAAAACACATTTTGTTGATAAAGGTATTCCGGTAGTTGTAGGGGAGTATGGAGCTATTTTACGTACCGATCTGTCTGCTCAGGAGTATGAACAACATGTGGAGTCTCGCAACTATTACCTGAATTATGTGACACGCGCCATGCTCAAAAATGGATGTGTCCCGGTTTATTGGGACAATGGAGGAACTGGAAATTATGGTTTTGGTCTTTTCAATAGGTATACATACGAGCAGATACATCCGGATGCTATAAAAGCAATCATGGGTTTATGATCAGGGGGGATAAGAGTGTTTCAGGAATCTGTATTTTCAGATTCCCGGAGGAAATTCAATAACAGTTCAAGGTTCATATAACAATCCCTGAAAATAGAATGACCCTGCTATCTATTGGCATAGCAACAGTCATGCAGTTTATTCTAAAGTAATTTACCCATAAAAAGTAGTCTTAATTTATCCGACATTAGGACTATTTTTTTATTTTTACTCTTTAGTTAGATCTTAATTTTTACATTCATGAGAAACCCATCTATTTACACAACTTTTCTGGCTTCTGCGGGAGCAGCTTTTACTTTCCCCGCTTTTGCCCAACAACAACCCAATGTACTTATTATTTATATGGACGATATGGGATACAGCGATATCAGCTGTTACGGTCAACAGAAGTGGCAGACCCCCAATATCGATCGCCTGGGGCAGGAAGGGATTCGCTTTACGGCAGCCTATTCCGCCTCTCCGGTTTCCAGTCCCTCCCGGGCTGCCTTGCTTACAGGCCGCTATCCGTCCCGTATGGGCATAAAGGATGTGTTCTTTCCGGAAAGCTATACCGGAATTCCGGAGAGTGAGATCCTGATCTCTGAATTACTCCAACAGAAAGGATATGCCACAGGCATTATAGGCAAGTGGCACCCGGGACACCGCGACAGATACCTGCCGTTGCAGCGGGGATTTGATGAATATTTCGGCATCCCATACAGCAACGATATGACTGCCCAGGTCTACCTGCGGGGCAATGAGGTGGAAGAGTTCCATATCGATCAGTCGCAGATGGTCAGGCGCTATACGGAGGAAGCCGTCGACTTTATCCACCGGCATCAGGAACAACCTTTCTTTCTCTATCTGGCACATAATATGATGCATGTACCCGTCTTCTGTTCCGAAGAATTCCGGGGCAAATCCGGTCATGGACTCTATGGAGATACCGTACTGGAGATAGACTGGAGTGTTGGGCAGATCATGAAAGCACTGGAAGAGAAAGGGCTTCTGGAAAATACATTGGTCGTTTTCAGCAGCGACAACGGACCCTGGCTGCAGGAAGGCCCTCTGGGTGGGGAGGCTGAGCCGTGGCGCGAAGGCAAAGGAACCAGTTTTGAAGGAGGCGTTCGTGTGCCCTATCTGGTCTATTGGAAAGAGAAGATACAGCCTGCCATACGGGAAGACATTGTGACTACAATGGGTCTTTTCCCTACCATTGCTGAGCTGTGCGGGGCAGAACTGCCTGCCGACCGGCCGATAGATGGATATAGCCTGACAGAACTATTGCTGAAAGGGGGCAAACGTGCCAGTGATCAGTATGCCTATTTCCGCGATAATACAGTGGCTACCGGTTTGCGTGTGGGCGACTGGAAGATCACCTTACCGGAAGGAGAGATTCGCGGAAACTTCTGGCGAGCTTCTACGGCTGCACACGATACACTGCTTTTTAATCTGAGGGAAGATCCGGAAGAGCAGATCAATCTGTATTATAAATACCCGGAAAAAGCCAGAGAGATGACAGAAGCATTGTCTGCCTATAAAAAGGAATACGGAGAGATCCCTCCTCCGTTAGTAGTGGGTTTCAACGATCAGTTGCATGAGTTGCGTCAGCAAAGGGAAGAAGCCATAGAGGAAGCGAAACAACGCGGGGTTACCAGCAAAGCTCAGCAGGTAGATGGATTTACAAATGCGGAATAATCAGCCTATGCAGTATATACATTTCTTCCTATAAAAGGTATGTGCATTCAGAAAAAGGAGATCTCCCGACAAAAAACGATTTTTTGTCGGGAGATCTCCTTTATAAAACCTATGAAATTTATTCGTTCTTCTCTTTAAGCGGAGGATAGTCAATCGTATAATGCAATCCCCGGCTTTCTTTCCGTTCGATCGCCTGGCGCATGATCAGGTAACCCACATTGATCACATTGCGGAGTTCACAGATCTCTTTGGAAGCGAAGCTGCGCTTGAACAGACTTTCCGTCTCCTTGTACAGAATATCCAGACGGTCCCAGGCCCGTTTGAGGCGCAGGTCGCTCCGCACGATACCCACATACGCACTCATGATCTGGTTCACCTCTTTCATGCTCTGGGTAATAAGAACCATTTCCTCCGGGGAGCGGGTGCCCGCGTCGTTCCATTCCGGAATTTGGTCGTTGTGCGTATAAAGGGGCAATACTTGTGTTGAATATCTGGCCGCTGCATCGGCATAGACTACCGCTTCGATCAACGAGTTAGAAGCCAGTCGGTTGCCCCCGTGCAGGCCGGTGCAGGCACACTCCCCGATGGCATAGAGCCGGTGGATGGAAGATTGTGCGTCGCCATCTACCCATATCCCTCCACAGAGATAGTGGGCAGCTGGTGCTACCGGTATGTATTCACGGGTAATATCTATACCCAGGCTCAGACACTTCTCATAAATATTGGGGAAGTGGTTGCGGGTCTCTTCCGGATCTTTATGAGTGACATCCAGGTAAACAAAATCGTCTCCCCGGTTTTTCATCTCGTTGTCGATGGCACGCGCTACAATATCGCGGGGTGCTAAGGAGAGACGCGGATCGTATTTCTGCATAAACTCCCGGCCATCTTTGGTACGCAGGATGCCTCCGTATCCCCGCATGGCCTCTGTGATCAGGAAGCTGGGTCGGTCGCCGGGATGGTAAAGAGCAGTCGGGTGGAACTGTACAAACTCCATATCCTTTACAGTACCTTTGGCCCGGTAGACCATAGCGATACCATCGCCCGTAGCTACCAGCGGATTGGTCGTCGTCTGGTATACGGCACCTACTCCTCCGGTGGCCATCAGCGTCACCTTCGAAAGATAGGTATCTACCTTTCCGGAGTTCAGATCTAAGATATAAGCACCGTAGCATTCGATGTCCGGGGTCTGGCGGGTAACCACCTCCCCCAGGTGGTGCTGCGTCAATATCTCTATGGCAAAATGATTTTCCAGTACGGTGATGGCCGGATGGCGGTGGATAGCGTGTATCAGGCTCTCCTGGATCTCTGCTCCGGTATTGTCTTTGTGGTGCAGGATACGGAATTCCGAATGCCCCCCTTCCCGGTGCAGATCGAACTCCCCCTCTTCGTTCTTATCGAAATCCACGCCCCAGCTGATCAATTCTTCTATCTGCTGAGGAGCTTCCCGTACCACCTTCTCTACCGCCTTACGATTGCTCAGCCAGTCGCCCGCAATCATCGTATCTTCGATATGTTTCTCGAAATTGTCTACCAGCGTGTTGGTCACCGAAGCCACTCCGCCCTGGGCATAGAAGGTATTGGCCTCTTCCAGTGTGGTTTTGCACACCAGTGCCACACTGCCCTTACGGGCTACTTTCAAGGCAAAGCTCATGCCCGCGATGCCTGAACCGATGACTAAGAAATCAAATTTTTTAACCATATCTTTTTGTATTGGTACTCTCCTCCGGCAGGGGTAGTAACAGGATAGGAGCCCGTTTCTCCGGTTGTCCGGCAGATCGTTCAGCATACAAAACTACAAAATAAGTTTTTCATTTTGCTTTTGATTGGCAATAATTCATAAAATTGCTAACTTGCCGCCAAAACCGGAACAATGGACCGCATCTTTCACGCACGCACAGCCTGGTATCAATACCTGCTGCTTATTCTGTTTACAGTCAATACCGTGTATTTCCTGTGGATACGTTCCATCGGGATAGCAGTTGTATTGATGTTGCTATTGATTGTACTGATCGAGCAGATCATCCATACAACGTATACGGTAACAACAGAGGGCTGGCTGAAAATTCATTCCGGACGTTTCCGTCGCGGGAAAGCGCTGCCTCTTTCACAGATCACTCAGATTATCCCGGTACGAAAACTCACTGTCGGTCGCTATTCCTTAGTGAGGTATCTGCTGGTGGAGTGTACAGACGGCTCGTATCTTTCGCTGATCCCGCTGAACGAGCAGGAATTCCTGGCCTGTATAAATAAACAAATGAATAGATAAACCTGATTCCCGTATAACTCTATGAATTACCAAATAGCTATTATCGGTGCCGGTCCGGCCGGATATACCGCGGCAGAGGCAGCTGCCGGAGCCGGACTATCTGTAGTCCTTTTTGAGAAAAACAACCTGGGTGGCGTATGCCTCAACGAAGGATGTATCCCTACCAAAACCCTCTTGTACGCAGCCAAGACCTACGATGCTGTCCGGCATGCTTCCGGATACGGGATCACTGCCCGGGAGGTCTGTTTCGACCTGCCTAAGATCATTTCCCGCAAAACCCGGGTGGTGCGCAAACTGGTACTGGGTATCAAAGCCCGCCTTGCTGCGTGCGGGGTAGAGGTAGTAACGGGAGCGGCTACCCTTACCGATACGCATACCCTTGTGTGCAACAACCAGATATATACGTTTGAGAACCTGATCCTGTGTACAGGCTCTGAACCCTTCATTCCTTCGGTGCGGGGACTGGATCAGGTATCTTACTGGACCCATCGGGAGGCTTTGGATGCAAAATCCCTACCGGCTTCGATCGTGGTGCTGGGTGGAGGCGTGATCGGTATGGAGTTTGCTGCCTACTTCAACGCGTTGGGTGTGAAGGTTACTGTAGTAGAGATGTTTAACGAGATTCTCGGTGGTATGGACCGGGAACTCGCCGGACTTTTGCGTCAGGAATATGCCAGGCGGGGAGTGGAATTCCGGTTGCAGACGTGGGCGGTTTCCGTATCCGCGACCCATGAAGAGGGAGGTATCCGGATGGAGGTAAGCGGATCCGAAGGAGAAACTGTACTCGAAGCAGACCGTTTATTGGTGAGTGCGGGACGTGTACCGGTGACCACAGGGCTGGGAATAGAAGTACTCGACCTGGCGCATACCGGACAGGGGCGTATCCGCGTAGATGCCACGATGCGCAGTTCACAACCACACATCTATGTCTGCGGAGATATGAACGGACATTCGTTGCTGGCTCATACGGCAGTACGGGAGGCGGAAGTAGCCGTACATGCTATTCTGGATAAACAGGACTGTATGAGTTACCGTGCTATTCCGGGGGTAGTATATACACAACCCGAGTTTGCCGGGGTAGGAGCTACGGAAGAGATGTTGCAGGCCGAAGGGATAGAACATCAACTGGTAAAATTGCCTATGAGTTACTCCGGTCGTTTCGTGGCGGAGAACGAAGGAGTGAACGGGTTCTGTAAACTGTTGATAGGTACGGATGGAAAGATCCTGGGAGCCCATGTGCTGGGTAATCCGGCTTCAGAGATCATCGCGCAGGCCGGTATGGCGATAGAACTGGGTCTCACTGTAGAAGCCTGGCGAAAAGTAGTGGTAGCCCATCCCACGGTAGGAGAGATATTTAAAGAGGCACTCTCTCAATTTACGATTTACTAATTTACGAACCAACGGTCGACAAAGTCAATTACGATTGAAGAAGTCAATTCTATCATACAAACACAGAAATAAGAAGATGATAAACAAAACAACCTGTTTGCTGGTATGCCTGTGGTGGTTTGCGCCGGCAACCTGGGGCCAGTCCGAAGAGCTGGCCGGAAAAATAGAAGCATTGATCGCGGAGAAATTAGACGAATACTCCGATGTGGGTATATCCGTCTACGATCTGACCGCGCAACAACCCCTTTATAATTACCGGGGAGAGAAACTGTGCCGGCCGGCATCTACCATGAAACTGCTGACCACCGTTGCCGCTATCTCGCGTCCGGAAGCCGATGAACCTTTTCGCACGGAGGTATGGTACAAGGGTACCATCGAGCACGATACGCTCCGGGGAGATCTGTATGTCGTAGGAGGTTTTGACCCGGAGTTTGACGATACCGGGTTGCAGGCGTTGACAGACGCGGTAATCACCTTGCCTTTCTCTGTGATCGACGGATATGTCTATGGAGATGTATCCATGAAAGATTCTATCTATTTCGGTTCGGGCTGGGCCTGGGACGATAATCCCTCTTATTACCATCCTTATCTCTCTCCGCTGATGCTTCACAAAGGTTACACACGGGTGACTGCTATTCCCGGTGAGAGGGGAGACACTGCCCGGTTGGAGTGTGAACCGGCTTCTACCTACTACACCGTTACCAATGAGACCAGAAGCCGGACAAATTCTGCGGGTAAATTTATCGTTTCCCGTAACTGGCTGGAAAACGGGAATAATGTCGTTGTCAAGGGGAATGTAGATACCAGGAGGAGCGGTACGGTGAATATCCATGATTCCGGGCGTTTCTTTATGCATACTTTCCTGGACCGGTTGCAGGAGCAGGGTATGATCATTACCAAAGGTTACGCGTTTGAAGAACTGATAAAAGACGATGCAGCTAAGCATATTACCACTTTTGAGTCTCCTATGCAGACAGTGATCGGCGAAGTGCTGAAGCGTAGCGATAATCTGGGAGCAGAAACCCTGCTCTATCGGGTGGCTGCGCAGGCTACCGGTAAGAAACGGGTATCGGCCGAAGATGGATTGCTGCAATTGAATCAGTTGGTAGAGAAGATCGGACATGAACCGGAACGTTACCGCCTGGCCGATGGATCGGGGCTTTCCGATTACAACTACCTCTCTCCGGATCTGTTGGTAGATCTGTTGAAATACAGCTACCAACGCACCGATCTTTTCCAGAAATTGTACAAAGCCTTACCTATCGCGGGGATCGACGGTACATTGCGCAACCGTATGAAAAGTGGGAAGGCCTATAAGAACGTACATGCCAAGACCGGTTCGATCGGTGGTATATTTACTTTGGCGGGCTATCTGAAAACCTCCGACGGACATGAACTGGCTTTTGCCATTATGAACCAGAATGTACGTTCCAGCACCAAAGCCCGGGATTTCCAGGATGCTGTATGTGAACTGCTTTGTGAGTAGCTTGTCAGAAATCTTTTATGGGTTTGCCGAAATTTGTTTTTGAATACCCGAAAACCCTATCTGAAAAACAGGCCAATTCCGGTAACCAAAATTTTAAAATTGGTAACCAATCCGGAACGGATTGGTTACCAATTGACCAGTCTTTGTTGCATCCCTGAATCTGGGAAGTAGCATGTACTCATTTTTGAATGTTGGGAAAAATGGATTTGTTACTGTCGGCATCCACTTGTAGAGACGCACGGCGTGCGTCTCCGCGGGGCATATCCAACATACGTATCCAATACAATTAAAATATAGATTGTATAATCATCAGTAGGATGGATAATTTCCTAAAAAGGTTGAATACTTTATTCAATTCATCTCTTTATTGGACTTGTTTTGCCGAGACACATGCCGTGCAGTAGTGTTCGGAAAACTATGTTAATATTTACGGAACTATCCAACTGTCACTCATCCACTCTGAAAGCCCCGAGGACTTTCATGTGCATAACTCTCTGAAAACCCGGAGGCTTTAATGTGAATAACCCCCAGTGAAGCGTAGCATAGCGGAGCGACTGGGGGTATGGATCACATCAGTCTCTTCAACCCTGAAGTGGGTTGAATGATTTTCTGAGGTATAAAACGAGGTAAAATCGTACTCATGCTTTGTAGAATGGAGTTTTTCTCTATTCAACCCACTTTGGGGTTTACTGTAGATGCCTCAGATATACCCCCAGTCGCTTCGTTACGGGCTCTGCCCTTACTGCGCTTCACTGGGGGTTATTAGCTTCGCTGACCGTTGGTTGACTGCGTCGACCGTTGGTTCATAGTAAAGCCCTCCGGGCTTTCAGAGGAAATCAAAGGAAATCAGAGTACATGAGTGTCATTTGGATAGCTTCCGGAAAAGTAATAGTTTGAAATCTTCCGGGTAGAAAATCAAATGTAACTATTTGATATAAAGCATAGGATTTCAAATGCTAACGATTTATTCCAGACATCACTGCATGCCGTGTGTCTCTACAGGTGGATCTAATAAATGTTGGAATATCTGTCTTTCCAATCGTAAATATTTTCTCTTTTTTACAAGCCTATAAAAAAGTCGGAAAACCTACAAAGGTTTTCCGACTTTTTATAAAAGAAAGATCTGTATTTATTTGGTATAATCCGCCCAGTTCACTTCGCGCATATCTCCTTTTTCGCTCAATGCCACATGCATTCCCAGAGCGGCCTGCATAAAGTGTGGGGTCTGGTTCTTATTTCCTGCCAGCTTCAGGTAATCCCACAGCAATTGTTTGTAATCCGGGTGAGCACAGTTCTCAATGATAGCTTCCGCACGCTGTTTCGGGCTTTTACCACGCAGGTCTGCAACGCCTTGTTCGGTGATCACAATATTCACCGAGTGTTCGTTGTGGTCGTGGTGAGATACCATCGGTACGATGGAACTGATCTTACCCCCTTTGGCTATGGAAGGACAGGTAAAGATAGAGATATAAGCGTTGCGGGTAAAGTCTCCCGAGCCACCGATACCGTTCATCATTTTTGTACCTGTAATGTGAGTGGAATTGATATTACCGTATATATCCGCTTCGATCGCCGTATTGATAGAGACAATACCCAGACGGCGGGCAACTTCCGGATGGTTCGAGATCTCGGAGGGGCGCAACACCAATTTGTCGCGGAAGAAATCCATATCGTCATAGATGCTATCCAGACATTCGTTGGTCACACTCAGCGAGCAGGTACTTCCGAACTTGATGCGTCCTTCACGCATGAGGTCGATCACGGAATCCTGGATCACTTCGGTATACATCTGGAACGCCGGGATCGTCTTGTCGCGTCCGAGCGCGCCTAATACCGCGTTAGCTATATTACCTACACCCGATTGCAACGGCAGGAAAGAAGCAGGAATAATGCCGCGACGCATATCCGCGGCCAGGAAGTCAGCTACATTCTGACCGATTTTGTCTGTTACAGGATCTGCTTCCGCGAAAGCACGGGCTTCGTCTTTCAGGTTAGTTTCCACAATACCAATGATCTTTTTCGGATCTACCTGTACATACGGTTGGCCGATACGGTCGTTGGGCTTATAGATTGGTATTTCACGACGGTAAGGAGGATCGAGCGGTTCGTATACATCGTGCAGTCCCATCATGTTCTTGCTGTGAGCACTGTTGAGCTCCACAATGATGTGATCTGCCTGATTACATACGGTAGGAGTGATACCACCCGCGGCGGTCAGATAGATCTTACCATCCGGAGTTACTTCACATGCTTCTACAATGGCTACGCGTATTTTGCCCAGAAAACCGTAACGGATCTCCTGTGCCACCTGTGAGAGGTGAATGTCGTTGTAGGCAATTTCGCCGTTGTTCACAGCTTTACGGAAATCTGAGTTTGTGGTGTAAGGAGCGCGGTAGCGGATTGCCTGGGCGCGTGTAAGCACCCCATCGCAGGAATCTCCCGTAGAAGCACCCGTCAAGAGACTGACCTGGAAAGGTCTGCCGTTGCGGTGCTCTTCTTCTGCGATCTTTGCCAGCCCCATCGTTACGGCTTTCGGAGTACCAGCGGGAGTAAATCCGCTCAGTCCCAGGATATCGCCGTCTTTTATAAAGCTTGCGGCTTCGGCTGCTGAAATGTAAGTAAATGACATAGTGTTATTAGTGTATTTTAATAGTTGACTCTTCTGTTACAGGTGTCAGTCGTATTTGCGTTTGAGTATTTCCGACCATACGATGGCTCTGCGGGCTTCTTCTGCAGAGTGAATTCCATAATCTATGTTCTCTGTTTCTTCTGTAGCTACATCTTCGGGTACTTTCCGGACAGTTTGCGGACGTGCCGAAGTAGTCCGTCGGGAGGCATGGCTTTGGCGGGTGGAAGCCTCCTGAGGATATAGATCCCGGATTGTTTCCTCTTCTTCCTCCCAGCCTTCGTATTCTTCCGGATCGTATGACGGAGCCTGGGCCTGTGTTTCCTCTGCCGCTTTACGGGCTTTGGTGGCCTGGCGGTAAATCATAAAGCCTATAATACCCATGACCACTAAAAACTTAAGTATCTCTTCCATAATCCGTGGGAGTTTTATTTTTGCTCGTCAAAGGTAGCTAATAAACGGAAGGAAACCAATAATTCAGACATGAAAAAAGGGCAGCTTCACAGCTCCCCTTAATTTTTTTAACCTAAACCTTAACTATGAAAAAATCTAATGTTTCTTTCACCAGACAAAAATGTGAATTATTTCTAATATGGGCAAGGGATGCCCCCAAAAATGTTTCCTATTTTTGCATTAATTAACTATTTGGGCGTTCCAAAGGGTGATTCTGGTTAAAAAAACGGTACAGAGCCCCGATAATTGCTCCTGTTGACGTATCTTTGTACCCTTCATTTTCAAAATAAAATATTCCTATGAACAAGGTAGCGGGAGCAGACTTTAAATCTGCAACTGTCGCAGACAAAAAACTATTTATGGAGACCTATGGCTGTCAGATGAATGTGGCAGACAGTGAGGTGGTGGCTTCAGTGATGCAAATGGCTGGTTATTCGGTGACCGAACAGCTGGAAGAGGCGGATGCTGTGTTTATGAACACCTGCTCCATCCGGGAGAATGCCGAACAGAAGATATTCAATCGGCTCGATTATTTCCACGCGATGAGAAAGAAAAGAAAAGGGCTGATCGTGGGAGTGCTGGGTTGTATGGCAGAGCGGGTGAAAGAGGATCTGATCAAAAATCACCATGTGGATCTGGTGGTAGGGCCGGATGCCTATCTGAGTCTGCCCGAACTGATCGCTGCCGTGGAGACGGGTGAAACGGCGATAGACGTGCAGCTCTCTGCTACGGAAACTTACCGTGATGTGATCCCTTCACGTATCTGTGGCAACCATATATCCGGCTTTGTCTCTATCATGCGCGGATGCAACAATTTCTGTACCTATTGTATTGTGCCTTACACCCGCGGGCGCGAACGGAGCCGTGACCTGGAAAGTATACTCAATGAGGTATCCGACCTGCAGCAAAAAGGCTATAAAGAGGTAACCCTGCTGGGGCAGAATGTAAACTCTTACCTGTTGGAACAGCCCGACGGAAGCCGGATCAATTTTCCGGAACTGCTGCGCCGGGTGGCCGCTCATGTGCCCGGCATGCGTGTCCGGTTCACCACTTCACATCCGAAAGATATGAGTGATGAGACGTTGCAGGTAATTGCCGACACCCCGAATATATGCAACCACATTCATCTGCCTGTGCAGAGTGGTAGTTCACGTATCCTGAAACTGATGAACCGCAGGTATACACGGGAGTGGTATCTGGACAGAGTGGCAGCCATACGCCGGATGATCCCGGATTGCGGACTCAGTACCGATATATTTTCCGGTTTCCATTCCGAAACCGAAGAGGATCATCAGCTTTCCCTCTCTCTGATGGAGGCGTGTGGCTTCGATGCCGCGTTTATGTTCAAATACTCCGAACGTCCCGGTACCTATGCTTCCAAACATCTGGAAGATAATGTTCCGGAAGAAGTAAAAGTAGCACGGCTCAATGAGATCATAGCCTTACAGAACCGGTTGTCTGCCGAATCCAATCAGCGTAGTATCGGAAAAACCTATGAGGTTTTAGTGGAAGGTGTATCCAAACGTTCGCGGGATCAGCTGTTCGGACGTACCCCGCAGAATAAAGTGGTGGTTTTTGACCGACAGGGATATAAAGTAGGCGACTTTGTAGAGGTCGAGATTCTTGAAGCGAGTTCAGCCACCCTCAAAGGGAAAACCATTTGATTTACGAATGGACGATTTACGATTTACGATAGAGAATACAAAAGAGAATATTGATTTAACCATTATGAAAGCATGTAAAGACGTATATGTATGTCTGATTTATAAATGGGTAAAATGTAATTTAAATCGTAAATCGTAAATCGTCCATTCGTAAATAGCTTCAGCGTCTGGGTTCCGGCATAATGATCCAGAGCAGGATGTAAACAAATCCTCCTGAGAACAAGGTGAAAAAAGTCAGCAGGACATAGGCTATACGCACCCACGTCGGATCCCATCCGAAATATTCCGCGATTCCTCCGCAAACGCCTGCAAGCATGCGGTTTGCGGATCTGGTTAGTCTTTTGTGTGGATTCATCTCAATAGGGGTTAGATCGTACGTAAAACAAATATACGGTTTTTGGCCATGAATTGTTTTACTATATTATTAAAAGACCTTAAAGAATCTGTTTCCCATCGCTTTTTATTTGTTTCTTTGCACCAAATTCGGGAATAAAGTGCCTGTATGGTATCTTCTCTTTGTTAGTTGTATGTACAAGGTCAATGAATAAATTCACGGTAAATGTCTGCCCGGTATGTGAGGGAAAGGAGTTCGGTCATGTCTCTGCATGTACGGATTTTTTTGTTTCCGGTGATCCGTATGAGTTATGCAGTTGTCAGCGCTGTGGATTTGTTTTCACACAGGACTTTCCTGTGGCCGCAGAGATAGGCAGGTATTATGCTTCGGCCGAATATGTCTCCCATTCCGATACCCGGAAAGGTCTGATCAACTTTCTTTATCATCAGGTCCGGAAATATATGCTGGTGCAGAAAGCCCGGTTGGTTTGCCGGACCTCTCATCTGCGTCACGGACGTTTGCTGGATGTAGGAACAGGTACGGGATATTTTCCGGCTACCATGATCAGTCGGGGATGGAAAGTGGAAGCGATAGAAAAAGATCCGGATGCCCGGAGATTTGCTTTTCAGGCTTTTGGAATGAAAGTCCGTGAAGAGGAGGCTTTGTGGCAATGGGATCCGGGAAGTTTCGATGTGATCACTCTGTGGCATGTGCTGGAGCATATAGAGCCTCTGAACGCCTGGATGAGCAGATTGGCGGAATTGCTTGCCGATGAAGGCGTATTGATCATTGCCGTACCTAATCGGTCTTCTTATGACGCGGAGAGATACGGTACATACTGGGCTGCCTACGATGTACCCCGTCACCTGTGGCATTTCACTCCGGCCACCATACAGGCCTTAGGTGCGCGGCACGGGCTGACCCTGGCTGCACGTTATCCGATGCCTTTCGATGCCTTTTACGTATCCATGCTGAGTGAAAAATACAAAGGTAGCCGCTTTCCCTTGTGGAAAGGAGTGCTGACGGGTCTGGCGGCCTGGAGAAGTACCTGGAGCCGCAAAGACAGAAGCAGTTCCCTGATCTATATATTCAGAAAAAAACAAGGATGAGCAGAAAACGCGGAAACCATTCGGTCACCTATTTCGACATGCAATTCATCACCTCCACGATCAGTACCATGCTGGTATTGCTGTTGCTGGGGCTGGTGGTGTTTTTTGTGCTGGCGGCCAATAACCTTTCTGTATATGTGAAAGAGAACATTAGCTTCTCTATCCTGTTAAGTGAAGATATGAAGGAGGCGGATATCCTGAAGTTGCAGCGGACGCTCAATCAGGAACCGTTTGTGAAGTCTACGGACTATATTTCGAAAGAGCAGGCTCTTTCCGAACTGTCCGAGTCAATAGGGGCGGACCCGCAGGAGTTTCTGGGGTATAATCCGTTTACCGCTTCGATCGAGATCCGGCTTCACTCCATCTATGCCAATTCGGACAGTATCGCTCAGATAGAAGAGCAGATCCGGAGCAATACCGATATTCAGGATGTACTTTACCGCAAAGAACTAATCGACGCGGTGAATGAGAACATCCGGAAGATCAGTCTGGGACTGCTGGGTATGGCAGCGGTGTTGACATTGATCTCTTTCGCGCTGATCAACAATACCATACGCCTGACCATCTACTCCAAGCGCTTTCTGATCCATACGATGAAGTTAGTGGGAGCCAGCTGGGGATTTATCCGCAGGCCTTTTCTGGCGCGTAACTTCTGGGTCGGTGTGCTTTCCGCCTTGCTGGCAGATGCCATACTGATGGGAGGAGCTTATTATCTGGTGATGTATGAACCTGAACTGATCCGGGTAGTAACACCGGATATTATGTTATTGGTGGCAGGAGCCGTACTGATCTTCGGCGTGCTGATCACCTGGATGTGTGCCCTGATATCGATCAACAAATACCTGCGCATGCAAGCAAGTACATTGTACTATATATAATCATTAACCAAAAATCAAAAAAGAAATGGCTGATAAGCAAAAATTTGCCTTTGATAAGATCAACTTTATCCTATTGGCTGCCGGTATGGTGGTGGTAGTGATTGGGTTTTTACTTATGACGGGTCCTGTGTCTACAGAGACCGCTTTCGAACCGGATATATTCAGTGTACGTCGGATAAAAGTGGCACCGGTAGTCTGTTTGTCCGGGTTTCTTTTTATGATCTATGGCATTATGCGTAAACCTAAAACTTTAAAAGAAACAGAATGAATTGGTTAGAAGCATTGATCCTGGGACTCATCCAGGGCCTGACAGAGTATCTCCCTGTGAGCAGTAGCGGCCATCTGGCCATCGGATCCGCTATGTTTGGTCTGGATATGTCGGGAGAGCAATACCTTACTTTTGCAATAGCTGTGCATGCGGCTACTATGCTAAGTACGATTGTGGTTCTCTGGAAAGAGATTGAATGGATCGTGAAAGGAGTGTTTAACCCCCACTGGAATGATGAGAAGCGATATGCGGCGAATCTCCTGCTTTCCATGATCCCTATTGGCATAGTAGGGTTTGTATTCAAAGATCAGCTGGAAGCCATTTTTGAGCAGGGTGGTTTGTATCTGGTAGGAGCTATGTTGCTGGTAACAGCTGTGTTATTGACCTTCTCTTATTATGCCAGGCCCCGTCAGAAAGACAAGATCTCTGCCCGGGATGCATTGATTATCGGGATTTCACAGGCGTGTGCCGTGTTTCCGGGACTTTCCCGTTCAGGTACTACCATCGCTACAGGATTGCTGTTGGGAAACAGAAAAGAGGCTATCGCGCAGTTTTCTTTCCTGATGGTACTGGCACCCATTGCAGGTGAAGCGTTGCTGGATCTGATGCAAGGTCAGTTCAGCCCGGCGGCTTCCGGTATTCCCACCGTATCGCTGATCGTAGGTTTTATCGCTGCTTTTATATCGGGTTGTTTTGCCTGTCGCTGGATGATCAATATCGTTAAAAAGGGAAAACTGGTTTATTTTGCCGTGTACTGCGCGTTGGCAGGGGTAGCTGTTCTTATTTTTTCATTCTTACAACACTAAATGAATTTTAAAGAAGGAGAGATCCTTTGTTTCAACAAACCGTTGCGCTGGACTTCGTTCCACCTGGTCTCCCGCATCCGGTTGCAATTGTGCCGCAAGATGGGCATAAAGAAATTAAAAGTGGGTCACGCAGGTACATTGGACCCATTGGCCACCGGTGTCATGATCATCTGTACCGGCAAGGCTACTAAACGTATTGAGGAGTTTCAGTACCAGACCAAGGAATATATCGCTACCATTCAGTTGGGAGCTACTACTCCTTCTTACGATCTGGAAAAAGAGATTGATGCTACCTATCCGACCGACCATATCACCTGTGAAAAGGTAAAAGAGGTGCTCACCCGGTTTGTCGGAGAGATACAGCAGATACCGCCTGCTTTTTCTGCCTGTATGGTCAACGGCACCCGTGCGTATGACCTGGCACGCAAAGGAAAAGAGGTCGAACTGAAACCTAAGTTGCTTGTTATTGATGAGATAGAGCTGCTGGAGTGCCACCTGCCGGAGATCCGGATACGGGTGGTTTGCAGCAAAGGGACCTATATACGTGCCCTGGCACGCGACATAGGCGAAGCGCTGGAAAGCGGAGCCCACCTGACGGGATTGATACGTACCCGGGTAGGGGAGATCCGCCTGGAAGACTGCATGGAGCCGGAGGATTTTCCTACGTGGCTGGATACGCAGGATATAGAAACAGATAATTAATATAGAAGGAGAGAAAAAGTATGAAGCTGTCTCAATTTAAATTTAAATTACCGGAAGAAAGAATTGCTTTGCACCCTACCAAGTACAGAGACGAATCGCGTTTAATGGTGCTTCACAAACAGACAGGAAAGATTGAATACAAACTGTTTAAAGACATTCTCGATTATTTCGATGATAAAGATGTTTTCGTTTTCAACGACACCAAGGTATTCCCTGCCCGCCTCTATGGCAATAAGGAGAAGACCAGTGCCCGTATCGAGGTTTTCCTGCTGCGTGAGCTCAACGAAGAGTTGCGTCTGTGGGATGTGCTGGTAGATCCGGCGCGTAAGATCCGTATCGGAAACAAACTCTATTTCGGTCCGGACGACCCTATGGTAGCCGAGGTGATCGATAATACCACTTCGCGTGGCCGCACGTTGCGTTTCCTGTACGACGGACCGCACGATGAATTCAAAAAAGCCCTGTACGCGTTGGGAGAGACTCCGCTGCCGCATAGCATCATCAACCGTCCCGTAGAGCCGGAAGATGCCGAGCGTTTCCAGTCTATCTTTGCTAAGAACGAAGGGGCGGTTACCGCTCCTACGGCCAGCCTTCATTTCAGTCGTGAGCTGTTGAAGCGTATGGAGATCAAAGGGATCGATTTCGCTTATATTACGTTGCATGCAGGCCTGGGCAACTTCCGGGATATCGATGTGGAAGATCTGACCAAGCATAAGATGGATTCGGAACAGATGGTGGTAGGCCCCGACGCTGTAAGGATCGTCAATCGTGCCAAAGACCTGGGTAAGCATGTGTGCGCGGTAGGCACTACGGTGATGCGTGCTATGGAGAGTACGGTAAGTACAGACGGCCATCTGAAGGAATACGAAGGGTGGACCAACAAATTCATCTTCCCGCCGTATGAATTTTCGGTGGCAGACAGTATGGTTTCCAATTTCCACATGCCTCTTTCCACCCTGCTGATGGTAGCAGCGGCATTTGGCGGATACGATCTGGTGATGGATGCCTATCAGGTAGCGATCAAAGAGGAGTATCGGTTCGGTACCTATGGAGATGCCATGCTGATCTTGGATAAATAACAACATATACAACGATGGCAACAGTTTATCTGGGTCTGGGAAGCAACCTGGGCGATAAAGAGGAAAATCTGTATCGGGCCATCCGGAAGATAGAAGAGCGGGTGGGGAAAGTGATTTCCCGATCCGCTTTTTATCATACCGAACCCTGGGGATTCGAGTCACGGAATACATTTGTGAACGCCGCGATAGGGGTAGATACGCTGTGGGCTCCGGAAGAGGTACTGAAACATTTACGGGGTATTGAAAGGGAGATGGGTCGACTGTGCAAGACGTCCGGAGGGAAGTATGCAGATCGTATCATCGATCTGGATATCTTACTGTACGACGCTCTGGTCTATGAAAGTCCCGGGCTTTCTATTCCCCATCCGTTGATGACCGAAAGAAAGTTTGTACTGGAGCCTCTGGCAGAGATTGCTCCGGATCTGATCCATCCTGTGTGGCATCAATCAATAAGGGACTTATTGCCTTTGCTTACAGATCAGCAGCCTGCTGATTAAGGGTTAGGGATCCGCACCTTACTTTTCGTCATTTGAGGTAAAAAACACAACCGTATACAGGGTTTCTTTCCAAAGAAACCCTATTTTTGTATTCTCTATTACTACCACATGTAACTATGGAACACGACCGACTGTTGAGAAGGAAAACTCTATTCCTGTTTGTTTTCTGTATGTGCCTGATGCCTGTCAGGGCCAGTGAGGACCGCGCGTTCTATTTTTCCAACATCAATCTGAAAGACGGCCTTTCACAGCTCTCCATTCTGAGTATCTGTGAAGATGCCAAAGGATATATGTGGTTTGCTACCCGCAACGGTCTCAACCGGTACGATGGAGAGCAGTTTACTGTATACCGGCACGAGAGTGAACCCCCGTATAGTCTTTCTTACAACCATACCACGGTATTGTTGCCCGATCTTTCGGGCAAAGGACTGTGGGTGGGTACTACCAACGGGCTCAATTACCTCGACTTCGCAACCGACCGTATCACCTCTTATCAACGGGAATACACTCCGGGCCTGGCTGGAAACGATATTCTGGCCCTCTGCTTCGATGCGGAGGAACGTCTGATCGTAGGTACCCGTACAGGACTTTGCTATACCGGGCCGGACGGGGAAGAGTTCCTCTCCATCCCGTTGCCCGGAATGACAGAAGAAGAGGCCATTCTGTCACTTTGCCAAGACCGCGCGGGTACATTGTTTATCGGTACGCAGACCCGGGGTCTCTGGAAATGTGGATCGGATCTGAAGCCGGTCTATATATTAGGTACAGATACGCAACCTGCGCTGGCAGATAACTGTGTGACTTCCATTTTCGAAGATTCCAACGGTCAGGTATGGATCGGCAGTCAGACCCAGGGCATACACCGTTGGGATCGGCAGAGCAATCGACTGGAAAATTATACCCGGCAAAACAGTGGCCTTAAAGATAACAACATCCGATGCTTCGCGGAGTATAACGGTGGGCTGATGGTGGGTACCTTCGACGGACTGAGCATGCTCAATCTGTTCGATAATACCCTGTCGCGGCACCCTATTTTTGATGTGAACCGCAGCAGCCTGAGTCATTTTTCAGTGTATAGCATCTATGTAGACAGGGTGGGTACACTTTGGGTGGGTACCTACGCCGGAGGGGTGAATTACTACAACCCGCTCAACAACCGGTTTGTATTCTATCATCCGCAGGGAGATCCTGTCTATGAGATATACGGCATCTTTGGCACCATGCTTTTTCTCGACGACGTGCTCTGGATGGCCACGGAAGGGGGAGGGCTTTTCCGCTTCGATCCGCGTACCCGATCCTATACCAACTATCTGCCGGATGAACAACGAGGCAGTCACCACAACCGCAACATCATCAAGTCTCTGATGCAGGAGGGCGACTATATCTGGTGCGGTACCAACTATGGAGCTATCTATCGCTTTCATGTACCTACCCGGCGTTTTGCGTTGTATCACCAGTTTGATCGCGAGAAGAACATAGGTATCTATACCATGCACCGGGATCGGGAAGGCGCGTTGTGGGTTGGTACTACTTCCGGCAGAGGACTGTGGAAATTTTCCGCCGACGGAAAGAAGACCGACCGATTCCCGGTGGGGGGCGACTCTTCTTTTGTCAACTTTCCCGGTATCCGTTCCTTCTTAGAGCTGAGACAGGATGTCTATCTCGTCGGCACCCGTGCCTATGGTCTTTATCAGTACGATGCCGCGCGGCAAACGCTCATCCGGTACAGCACTACCGAGCAGCAGGAATCGCGCCGGCTGGAAAGCAATTACATCACCTCTATCCTTCGTAAAGAGGATGGTGAGATCTGGATTGGAACGTTTGGAGGAGGAATCTGTCTGTTCGATGAAACCGAGGGGATCCGTCGCAAAGTAGATGTTTCTGCCGGGCTACCCAACAACCATGTCTACGCGCTGGTAGAGTATGAAGGCAATCTGTGGATCAGCCTGGATAAAGGGATCACGGAGTTGCGGACAGCTACCGGAGAGATCCGGAATTACGACTCACTGAATGGGCTGGAGGCACTGGAGTTTACTCCGAATGGAGGGATCTGCCTGCCCGACGGAGAGATTTATTTCAGCGGTAGCAATGGGTTTCTCTCTTTCCGGCCCGGTGAACTGGTGGAGAATATCTGGCTGCCGCCGGTGGTGCTTACCGGGCTCACTGTCAACAACTTTGCCGTGACATCGGGAGACAGTACCGGATTGCTGACTCATGTATTAGACGATACCGATGAACTGGTGCTGACATACGACCGGAACAATTTTTCTATCGCCTATTGCGCGATGAACTACATCTATCATTCCCAGAACCGATACGCCTATCAGCTGGAAGGACACGAATCCGGTTGGAATCAGGTAGGTACCCGGAAAGAGGCCTACTATACCAACATTGCACCGGGGAAATACATCTTCCGGGTGATCGCTTCCAACAACGACGGATACTGGAACGAGACAGGCAAGAGCCTGCGTATTACTATTCTGCCTCCCTGGTGGAAAACCCCGTGGGCGTATCTGGCCTATCTGCTGCTTTTCCTGACCGTGACAGCTACCATCGGCTATCATGTATATACCAAAAAGAGGTTGGAATACAATCTGCGGATGCGGCAACTGGAAAAACAACGCCTGGAGGAATTCCACCAGACCAAAGTGCGGCTTTTTACCAACTTCTCCCATGAACTGCGTACACCGCTCACACTCGTTATCAGTCCGCTGGAGGAACTGTTGCAACAGATTGATCTGTCTGCTTCCATCCGGGAAAAGCTGCGATTGGTATTGCGCAACTCACGCAGGCTTTTTCTGTTGGTCAATCAATTGATGGACCTGCAGAAAAACCAGAGCGGGCATCTGAAGCTGGAACTTTCCCAGACGGATATCAATGCCTTCCTGAAAGAGATCTATTTTGCTTTCAGGCAGATCGCCGAAGGTCGCCGCATCGGATTCCGTTACGAAGCTCCCGAAGAAGAGGTACCCGGCTGTTTCGATTTCGACCTGTTGGAGAAGGCCGTATTCAATCTGCTTTCCAACGCGTTCAAATTTACCGTGGCTGGTGAGTCCGTCACTCTATCTCTGGAAGTTTTGTCCGGTGAAAAGGTGAAAAAAGAGTATTCCTCTCTCCTGACAGAGGAAGCATACGAGGTCGGAGAAGGTTCTTCCTATGTGGTGATCCGGGTAGCGGATACCGGGAAAGGCATACCCGAAGAAGAGCGCAAGCATGTATTTGCTCCTTTCTATCAGATCACGGATGTGCGGAAAGCAGCGGATAATGCGCATGGAACAGGGATCGGGCTGAGTCTGACGCAATCTGTGGTCAAGCTACACCGGGGAATGGTGAGCGTATCTCCCCACCAGCCCAAGGGAACGGTTTTTACCGTTATCCTCCCCAATGACCGGACTGTCTATCCGGAAGAGGATTTTACTACCGGAGAAAGTATGGCTGTAACTGCCACCACTCCGGTTCCGGCAGTGGAGGCGGTACCGGGCAAAACCATTCTGCTGGTAGAGGACAATCCGGATATCCGGACCTATATCCGTCAGCACCTCGAGCCCCATTACAACGTGCTGGAAGCGGCAGAAGGTGCCGGAGCGTTTGAAAAGGTATTGCAGGAGTATCCCGATCTGGTGGTCACCGATATCATGATGCCGGGAGTAGACGGTCTGGAACTCTGTGGTAGGCTCAAGGAAGATCTGCGCACCAGCCATATACCCGTTATCCTGCTCACAGCCCGCACCATGGTGATGCACATCAAAGAGGGATACCGTACCGGGGCAGACGACTATATGGTGAAGCCCTTCCACATGGATGTGTTGCTGATCCGTATCCATAACCTGCTTGCCCAGCGGGAGAAACTCAAGGCGGCCCATGGAAAGAATTTCTCCTTAGAGTCTCTGGGCATCGAGACCACCTCCGCAGATGAGAAATTTATGCAGAAGCTGTTCGTTGTGATCGAAAAGCATCTCTCTAATCCCGATCTCCGGGTAGAGCTGATCTGTGGAGAGATGGGATTCAGCCGTACCAATTTCTACCGGAAGATCAAGGCCATTACCGATCTTTCGCCCAACGACCTGATCCGCACCAAACGCCTGGAGATCGCCGCCCGCATGTTGTGCGAAACAGACAAGAATGTATCGGAAGTTTCCATGGCAACAGGATTCAGTACACTGGCCTATTTTACCAAATGTTTCAAGGCGATGTACGGAATGACACCTACGGAATACATCAAAACCAGGAATGGGATGAATTTGCAAACATCCGGTACACAGAAATAAGCCCTTTCGGAAACGTTCTCCTATTTTTGTGTCATACTACTTTAATGATAATTGTATGGAGAACCCCATGAAACATTATTTCCTGATGGCGGGTATAACAGCCCTTGCCTTCCTGACCGGATGCGACACAAAGAAAGGCGACGATCTGGTAGCTGATAATTTTGAATTTGCAGATAAACAATTGCGCTACGCGTTGGTAGCGGTAGACGAAGCCCGTGCTTTGGAATCCGGAGAAAGCCGGGAACGCCGCGAAAAGCGGGGATGGGGCGAACTTACCAATCCGCGCAACAACGAACCCGACGGATCGCTGAATCTGGTGGTCTCCCGCGATTGGACCAGCGGTTTCTTTCCCGGTGAGTTGTGGTATATGTATGAGTACACGCGCGAACCTTTCTGGAAGGAACAGGCCGATTTGCATACGAGGCTGATCGAGCGTGAACAGTGGAACGGCGGCACACACGATATGGGTTTTAAGATGTATTGCAGCTACGGCAATGGCTACCGCCTGACCGGAGATCCTGTCTATAAGGATATTCTGTTGCAATCTGCCCGCACACTCATCACCCGTTACAAGGAAGGAGCCGGTATCCTGCGCTCCTGGGATCACAACACAGACAAGTGGGATTGTCCGGTGATCATCGACAACATGATGAATCTGGAACTCCTTTTCTGGGCATTCAACCAGACACAGGACTCTGTTTTCTATAACATCGCCGTGAATCACGCACGCACTACACTGAAAAACCATTTCCGCGAAGACTATAGCTCCTATCATGTGGTAGACTACGATACGCTGACCGGTGCCGTACGTACCAAAGCTACTCATCAGGGATATGCCCACGAATCGGCATGGGCGCGCGGACAAACCTGGGGGTTGTATGGCTATACCATGTGTTACCGGGAGACGGGCCTGCCTGAGTTTCTGGAACAGGCTCAGCAGATCGGGAAATTCATCTTCAGCCATGCCCGGCTGCCTGCCGATCTGATCCCCTATTGGGATTTTGATGCGCCGGAGATCCCCGACGAACCCAGAGATGTATCGGCGGCCACCTGCACCGCGTCGGCTCTGTACGAACTCAGTACCTATGTGCCTGGCAAAGGGGAGACCTACCGTCGGAATGCCGATCGTATATTAGAAAATATAACCCAACACTACCGTGCCACCTTGGGAGAGGACAACGGATTCCTGTTGCTGCACAGTACAGGTTCGAAGCCTCATGATTCGGAAATAGATGTACCTATTGTATATGCCGACTATTACTTTCTGGAAGCCCTGCTGCGCAAAGACCGGCTGGACCGCAACGAGCCTCTGTTCTGAAACAAATAGAACGATTACCTGGGACAGTGGTTTCTTGTAGAGACGCATATTTGCGTCTTCGCGGTAAGTATGTTTTCCTGAGATGATTCTTTGTAGCCATGTGTGCCTGTGGAATATATTTCCATTTGGCAGGTTATCCCATTCGGCACGCTGAGACGCAAATATGCGTCTCTACAGGAAATCCCTGTCCTCCGTTTCAAAATCAATATAACTAATTTGTAAATGCACCTATATTTCATACTACCATGAAAAGACAAATACTATCTCTATTTGCCCTCCTTTGTCTGGCTTTGTCTGTACAGGCAAAGATCCCTGCTACCGAACGGTTGCGGCTGACGGAAAACTGGGAGTTCCTCCGGCAGGATCTGGGTAGCGTATGGGAGGCCGTTCGTCCGGCAGAGCCGGTTTCGTCCGAAGCGGTACCTTTGTGGAGCGCGGTAACCCTTCCGCATTGTTTCAACGCGGACGATGCCGTGGATCCCGATGTCAACTATTACCAGGGTCCCGGATGGTACCGCACCCTGTTGGATATACAACCTCCTGTGGAAGGCGAACGCATCTTACTGGAGTTTGAAGGAGCCGGACAGAAAACCGAAGTATATCTCTACACTACCCGGGTGGGTAGCCATGTAGGTGGATATGACGAGTGGAGCTTAGACATTACCGAAGCCCTACAGGCCATGCTCTCCGATGAAACATGCGTCCGGCAGTTTGGCGGTCATATCCCATTGGTCGTCCGGTGCGATAACTCCCGGGATGTGGAGATGATCCCTTCCGATCTGTCGGACTTCAACCTGTATGGAGGGTTGTATCGCTATGTCAACCTCATCCGTCAGCCCGAACTCTCTTTCCGTAGTCTGCAAGTGGATACGGAAGTGACCAGAGACCTGCGCGGTGCTTCTCTGCGGCTGTATGCCGATTTTCACAACCCGGCCGATCATACCGAAGCTGTAGTGGAGATCTCCCTGAAAGATCCTTCCGGAAAAGTGGTACTCAGAGATATACGGAACGTGTTGCCTTTGGGCAGAGCAGAACTGGGAACGTTTACAGTGAAGAATCCGCAACTATGGAGTACCGATCGTCCGCAACTCTATACCTGTGAGTTTACCCTCCTCACGGCCGGTAGCCGGCAGACGGTGAGTGAACGCGTTGGCTTTCGTCGTACGGAATTTATAGAACAAGGCCCTTTCCTGCTCAACGGTCAGCGGCTGTTGCTCCGGGGTACACACCGCCACGAAGACCATGCCGGTGTAGGTGCTGCTATGACAGAGGAACAGATGACAGCGGAGATGCGGCTGATGAAAGAGATGGGTGTCAACTTTATCCGCCTGGGACATTACCAACAGTCTGACACCATCCTCAGTCTTTGCGATGAACTGGGTATCCTGGTATGGGAAGAGATCCCCTGGTGCCGGGGAGGCCTGGGTGGACCCGCTTACAAGGAACAAGCCAGAAGAATGCTCACCAACATGATCGCGCAGCACCGCAACCACCCTTCGGTGATCGTCTGGGGACTGGGCAATGAGAACGACTGGCCGGGAGACTTCACTACGTTCGAAAAGTCGGAGATACGTGCCTTTATGAAAGAACTGAACGACCTTTCCCACACATTAGACCCTTCGCGGCAGACGGCCATTCGCCGTTGCGATTTCTGCAAAGACATTGTGGGTGTATATTCCCCTTCGATCTGGGCCGGATGGTACCGCGGTATGTTTACCGACTACAAACCCGTGTCTGAGGCAGAGAGCAAACGGGTGAAACATTTTCTGCATGTAGAGTGGGGAGGCGATTCACACGCGGGACGTCATGCCGAAGATCCCTTCCTTAACCTGGATCGCATCGAGACCGGATCGGGTGCCGACGAACGGGCCGGAGATGCTTCGCTCTATGGAGGCAATGCCCGTGCTTCACGCGACGGAGACTGGTCGGAAAGCTACATCGTGAAACTGATCGACTGGCACCTCAAAGAGCAGGAAACGATGCCCTGGCTCACCGGTGCGGCTTACTGGCCTTTCAAAGATTTTTCTACTCCGTTGCGCCCCGACAATCCGGTACCTTACGTCAACCAGAAAGGGGTAGTGGAGCGCGACCTTACGCCGAAAGAGGGTTTCTATGTATTCCAGTCCTACTGGACCACCCGCCCTATGTTGCATATCTATGGACATAGCTGGCCTGTTCGCTGGGGTGAGGAAGGAGAAGAAAAAGAGATCTTAGTCTACTCCAACTGTGCCGCGGTAGAGTTGTTTGTCAACGGCACCAGTCAGGGAGTGAAACGCCGCAACAGTCAGGACTTTCCGGCTGCCGGACTCCGCTGGAACTGTGTGTTGCAGCCAGGAGGGAACCGGATCGAGGCGGTAGCTATCCAGGGCAAAGACCGGCTGAAAGACGAGATCCTGGTGCGGTATGAGACCCGCAACTGGGGAGTGCCCGCACAGAGCTGCCTCACCACCCGCGAATCGGAAGCAGGTGCCTGGGTAGATGTACAACTGACCGACGCGCAGGGAATCCCTTGTCTGGATAATGCTTCGTGGGTGAGCTTTGAAATAGCCGGAGACGGTGCGCTGATGCAGCATCTGGGTACCTCTACCGGATCAAGCAAGGTACAGGCACGCAACGGCCGTGCCTCCATACAAGTGGCTTTCACCGGGGAGTGCGTGGTAGCGGTGAAGTCGGAGCATATTCCCACAGCTTATATAC
This sequence comes from Bacteroides sp., assembly GCA_020861095.1. Classification (GTDB taxonomy): domain Bacteria; phylum Bacteroidota; class Bacteroidia; order Bacteroidales; family Bacteroidaceae; genus Bacteroides. Next base: position 91,405 of record JAJBTC010000022.1, on the reverse strand, counting down.
ACGTAAAAAAGCCATGAAAACGATATACTATGTACTGATCTTGTGTCTGGGATGTATCTATGGTCCGGCAGCTTCGGCGTCGGAAGAGTTGCGCGGAGAGATTGCCGCGTTGTTGCACGAAGAGATCATGGTCCGGGCTGATGCGGCGTTGGAGGTACTTCCGGTAACCGTAACAGCTACACCAGCGGTGCGCAGCGCGGGAGGGATCCAGGACTTCTATTCGGAAGGTGATTATTGGTGGCCCGATCCGCAAAACCCCGACGGGCCTTATATCCGCCGCGACGGAGAGACCAATCCGGACAATTTCACCGCGCACCGGGAAGCCACGATCCGTTTCAGTCAGCTGGTCGGTGATCTGGTATCGGGCTGGCTGCTTACCTCCGACACCCGTTATACCGATGCGGCTCGTCTGCATTGCCGCGCATGGTTTATGGACGATGCTACCCGGATGAATCCCAACCTGCTGTATGCACAGGCCATCCAGGGGATCGCTACCGGCAGAGGCATCGGTATCATCGATACCATACACCTGATGGAAGTGAGTCAGGCATTGCGGCTGATGGATCAGGCCGGGCTGATCCCTGCGGAGGAACTGCGTGCCTTCCGGCTGTGGTTTTCCGACTATCTCACCTGGATCTCCACCCACCGCTATGGAGTAGCCGAAAGAAATGCGAAAAACAACCATGGGACCTGCTGGGTGATGCAGGCAGCGGCTTTTGCCTTGTTTACCGGCGACGAAGAGGTGCTTCGTTCCTGCCGCGACCAATACAAGACGATACTGCTTGCCGGACAGATGGCTCCGGACGGCAGCTTTCCGCTCGAACTGGATCGTACCAAACCCTACGGATACGCACTGTTCAATCTGGATGCGATGGCTGTTACGGCCTGGCTGCTGTCTACACCGGAAGAAGACCTCTGGGAGTTTACGCTTCCCGACGGACGCGGCATACGCAAAGGGGTAGAGTGGATGTTTCCTTATGTGGCCGACAAATCGCTCTGGCAGCTACCTCCCGATGTCATGTTCTGGGAAGAGTGGCCGGTGGCACATCCCTTTCTTTTGCTGGCGTGTCTCGATCGTTTCGAAACCCGCTATTGGGAAGTCTGGAAAGGACTGGAACATTTCCCTGCGAATGCGGAGGTGATCCGCAACCTGCCGGTGCGCCATCCGTTGTTGTGGCTGCCCTGAGCAGTGATCCATTGTAGAGACGCATACTTGCGTCTCAGCGTGCCGGATGGAACCACACATCATATAATAATGATAGATGAATGGATATATACACTGCGGAGACATATGCGGAGACGCAAGTATGCGTCTCTACAGGAATCCAATAATTAGTAAACCGATTAAAATAGAAAATTACCCATGAAAAAAGTATGGTTAACCTGTTTGTGCTGCCTGTATGCCGGTTGGCTTTTTGCCCAGCAAACCCGGGTCTATAGTCCGGAGCGGCTGGCGAAGATCAAAGCCGAACCGGCAACACACAGCAAAGCAGTCAGATCTTTGTTGTCTCAGGCAGACAAAGCACTGAAAAGCACCCCTCCGTCGGTGATGGAGAAAACGATGATCCCTGCCAGTGGCGACAAACACGACTACATGAGTATGGGCCCTTACTGGTGGCCTGATCCGAACAAGGAAGACGGACTGCCTTACATCCGCAAGGACGGTGAACGCAATCCGGAACTCGACAAACTGGATCGTAACAAATTAGGACGCATGGCAAAAGCCGTGACTACCCTGGGACTGGGCTACTACTTCTCGGATAACGAAAAGTATGCCCACAAAGCAGTGGACTTCCTGAACGTGTGGTTCCTGGATCCGGATACCCGCATGAATCCGAATCTGATCTACGGACAGACCATTCCCGGTCGCAACAACGGTCTGGGACGTGGCGAAGGGGTGATCGATACCTACGCGTTTGTTGAGATGCTGGATGCGGTGGAGTTGCTGAAAAACTCCAGAGCCTGGACACCGGAGGTGGAAGCCGGGATGCAAAGCTGGTTCGCCGCGTTTGTGGAGTGGCTTACGACCCATCCGGTAGCTATCCAGGAGAAACAAGCTAAGAACAATCACGGTCTGGCCTATGATGTGCAGGTAGCGCGCTACGCGCTCTTTACAGGCAAGGAAGAACTGGCCCGCTCCATCGTAGCGGAATTTCCCGAAACCCGTCTGTTCAAGCAGATCGAACCGGATGGCAAGCAGCCCTTAGAACTGGCACGGACCACAGCCCTCGGATATACCGTATTCAACCTGACCCATATGCTGGATATGGCAAGCATTGCCCGGAGCCTAGGTATGGACATCTACCACGCGACAAGTGAAGACGGACGTTCGATGACGGCTGCCATTGGGTTCCTGATCCCTTACCTCGGCAAGCCACAAAGCGCCTTTCCCTATCAGCAGATCAAGGAGTGGGACGAAAAGCAGAACGAAGGGTGCTGGGTATTGCGCCGGGCCGCGAAATACGATCCTGCCGCCGGCTATAGCCAGATCGCTGCTACCTACGACAAAACTTCTCCTTCGAGCCGCTCGTGGCTGCTATATGACATAGACTAATACGAATATAACTTTAAATCCTGTTAGTATGAGGAACAAAACCCTGAACAGCTATCTTTGTATAGCTCTGCTGTTGCTGGCACAGATCCCTTTCCTGGGAAATTTGCAGGCACAGTCCACTCTTGTCAAAGGAACTGTCCTGGATGCCGAAGGTGGTATGCCGGGAGTAAACGTGACCGTCAAAGGTACTACCAACGGTACCATTACGGATATAGAAGGTAATTTCAGTATCAGTATGCCCGGTGGCAACTCTGTATTGATATTCTCCTACATCGGATACATCACCGAAGAGGTGACCGTGGGCAACCAGACGTAGATCACCGTGACCCTGACGGAGGATGCCCGCACCCTGGACGAAGTGGTGGTAGTGGGATACGGTGTACAGAAGAAATCTCACCTGACCGGTTCCGTTTCCAAATTAGATACCGACAACCTGACCGATATCCCTGTGACCCGTGTGGATCAGGTCTTACAGGGAAAGATCGCCGGGGTCAATATCCAGAACTCTACTTCCGAAGCGGGAGCCGCTCCCCAGATCCGGGTACGCGGTATGGGATCCATCAGTGCCGACAGCAGTCCGCTGGTGGTGATCGACGGCTATCCTACTCCGGATGGTCTGGAAACACTGGATATGGCAGATGTCGAATCTATTGAGGTATTGAAAGATGCGGCTTCGGCAGCGATCTACGGTTCGCGGGCCGCCAATGGGGTGATCCTGGTGACCACGAAACAGGGAGACTTCAACCGTCCGCGCTACAACGTAAAAGCCTCCACGGGTCTGAAGTGGGCCTACCAGCTACACCCGATCATGAACTCCCGGGACTATGTAGATATGCTTGCCTATGAGGCTCCGTTGCGTGGAGTAAAGCTCAACGAGAACGATGAAGCCATGAGGTATATCAACAACACTACCAATTGGCAGAAGCAAGGTCTGAACAGCGCTCCTCAGATACACCAGGTACAGCTTTCGGTATCCGGAGGAAAAAAAGATCTTACCTATTATATATCCGGCAACTTCGTACAAGAGGATGGTATCATGATCGACAGCAAATATACCCGTATGAATATGCGTTCGCGTATTTATGCCAGGCTGACCAATCGCATGGATCTCAGTCTCAATATCGCGCCTTCGTACAACAAGACCCAGACGCCTTCTACCAATTTCATCGACTTCTATCGGGTTCCCTCTTTTATGCCGGTAAGACATACGGAAGAGACCTCCGCGCTCACCGGAAAACCGGTAGGTAGCTACGCCCACGGAAGAGACTTCAACGATGTGTTGTTTACCCGGGAAGACGGTACTACTTTCACTGCCAGACCTTTTCAGAGTGCGAACAACAATCCCCGCTCATTGATGGACAATGAAAAACGCTACCGCGAAGACTACAACCTGCAAACCAATGCCGCCCTCAACATAGAACTCGCCAAAGGGTTGATCTTTACTACCTCCAACGGCTTCTTCTTCCGGTATCGCCAGAACAATGAATACCGCAACTACGAAGCCAAAAAGGACGGAGAGTCGGCACAGGCCACTTACAAGAACCGCCTTTATATAGACCTGCTCAGTGAGAATACACTCCATTACACAGGGAAGAAAGGTAAACACGATTATGCCGGATTGGTGGGATATACAGCACAAACGACTGTAGAGCAGACTGCCGGTATTGTGGGACTTGGATTCCCTACGGATTATATCCATACGCTCAACGCGGCTACGGTGATCGACCTCGACGGTACCAATACCTTTAAATACCGTACGGCGATGATGTCTGTACTGGCTCGTTTCAATTACGGCTATGCCGAGAAATATCTCTTTTCGGCAAGTATCCGTACAGACGGGAGCTCTATGTTTGCTCCGGGCCATCAATGGGGCTGGTTCCCCTCGGCATCTGTGGGCTGGAGAGCCTCGGAAGAGCCTTTCCTGAAAGAGGTGGCCTGGCTGGATATGCTGAAACTGCGTGCCAGTTTCGGTATCACGGGTAACAACAACATCCCGGCCAACTCCTATTACGACCTGCTCTATCCAAGCAACTACGTACTGGGAGGCGGCAACGGCAATCTGGTGTCCGGATTGGGTATGAACAGCAGTACCAAAGGAAACCGGGAGATCACCTGGGAACAGACCTATGAATACAACGCAGGCATCGATTTCAGTGCTTTCCAGAGTCGTGTGAATGTGACGCTGGAAGGGTACTATTCCATCACTAAGCAGTTGCTCTTCAAACAGCCGGTACTCTCTTTCACGGGGTATAGCGATTATTGGAACAACATCGGACGTATCCGTAACAGTGGGATCGAGCTGGAAGTCTCTACGCACAACATACGTACGAAGAAGTTTGAGTGGGTCACCTCTCTCAACCTCTCTTCCAATTTCAACAAATTGCTGGAACTCTCTGGTGAGGAGCGTCTGATCTCCTACGGAGAGCGTAGCGAGGGCTATATGGCACAGGTGGGCAAATCGGCGATTGCCTTCTTCGGATACAAGACCGATGGGGTATGGCTCAGCCAGGAACAGATCGACAACCATCCTCACCTGCCGGGAGACGTACCGGGCGGATTGCGTATCGTGGATGTGAACAAAGACGGAGTGATCGATGACAAAGACCGTACAGTGATCGGAAATCCTTTTCCGAAACTCAGCTGGGGGATGACAAATACATTCAAATGGAACAACTTTGATCTGTATATCCTGATACAGGGTGTACACGGGTTGGATGTATTCAATGGAGACGGATATTACAACGAAAGCAAGAAATTCAATCGCAATTACGTAAAAGACAGATGGCTCTCCCCGGATTTTCCGGGTGATGGAAAAACTCCTTTCTTTGACAATGGCATCGCGTGGCGGTATACAGACTATATGATCGAAGACGGTTCCTATATCGCTTTGCGTGATGTGGTACTTGGATATAAGTTCCGGAAGAAACCACTCAGGAAGATAGGTCTGAACTCCCTGCGCCTCTATGCTTCGGGACAAAACCTGCTCCATTTCTCCGCGAAGAACTACCGCGGTATCAACCCGGAAGCCCGTATGACAAGCGGAAACTACGCTTCTCCTCTGGTAGATGGGTACCAACGCGGAGGATTCCCGCTGCAATCGACTGTGACTTTTGGTATAGAACTCAATTTCTAACTCCCTAAAGAGATGAAACCTATGAAACTGAAACCATATATATGGACGATCCTGGGCATATTTGCCCTGGGACTGACCTCGTGTGATCTGAATATTGCTCCCTATTCTTACATTGCCGATGAGTATTACTTTGAGAATGCTTCTCAGGTGAATACCGCTGTGATCGGTTGCTACGGAGGCATGCAAGCCCCGCTGCGCTGCGAATGGGCACTCACCGAACTTCGCTCGGACAACAGCCGCATGTACAGCAGCAGTACGCAGAATGACGCGAACCTGCTGCTTCTGGCATTTGATAACGGCACGATGAACGCTGCCAACACCCACATCCGGAGTTATTGGGAAAGTACCTACAACAACATAAACAGTTGCAATACAATCCTTCTTCCGGAGAATCTGGCTGTGGTGGAAGAGGAGAAGTTGCGCGACCAGTACGAAGGAGAGATACTCTTTATACGGGCTTATCATTACTTCAACCTGGTGCGCCTGTGGGGCCGGTATTCCTGATCACGGATCCCCTTTCTGTAGAAGAATCTCTGAAGGAGAACCGCGCGCCGGTAGAAAAGGTATATGAGCAGATCGTGAAAGACTTGACCCGGGCAGTGGAAAACCTGGACGGAGTGGAGTACGGGAGTGCGGATCTGGGAAGAGCCACCGTAGAGGCCGCGCGTGGGTTGCTGGCTAAAGTATATATGACCCTGGGACAGTTTGCCGAAGCCAGACCTCTGCTGGAAGCAGTGATCGCGGAAAAAGGAGAGGATCTGATCCCGTATGTGAGTATTTTTGATATCAACAATGAAATGAACGAGGAGATCCTCTTTGCCATACGCTACAAAACAGGCAATCTGGGGATCGGATCGCCCTTTGCCAATATGTTCGCGCCCAACAACAGCGGTATCTGTGTGGTTGTCGGAAGTGGCGATGGCAACAACTATCCGACGGATGAGATCCGGGATCTCTACGAACCGGAGGATGTCCGCCGGGATGTGACCATTGCCGATCATTACATCGATGAAAGCAAGCCCAATCCGGTGATCCCGGATTCGTATGTGAAGAAGTTCCTTTCGGAAGTGACGGTGCGTTACGATGCGGAAAACGACTGGCCGGTACTCCGGTATGCGGACGTGCTGCTGATGTATGCCGAGGTGATGAATGAATTGCAGGGACCTGCTGCCGGGCTGCACTACCTGAATCTGGTGCGGCAGCGTGCCGGTCTGCAGGCGCTGGAATCTTCGGAGATAGGAAGCCGGTATGTGTTCCGCACAGCCCTGGAAAAAGAAAGACGGCTGGAACTGGCATTTGAAAACCACCGTTGGTTCGATCTGCTGCGTTGGGGCAAAACCAGAGAAGTGATCAACGATCACATTCACCGGATCGAATGGGCCTTCTATTCTACCTATGACAATGCGCCCCCATACCTGCAGGACTATCAGTTGATACTGCCTGTCCCGCAAAGTGTGATCGACAACAACAGCTATGTGGTGACACAGAATCCTTATTATTAATCTGTAATCCAAAAGAGAGGAAACAATGAAACATTCAATACATACGATCTGGTCTCTCCTGATCCTGGGAGTATGCCAGTTGGCCACAGTGGGATGTAACGAAAAGATCTCCGTAGATGAGATCATTCAGGGCGATCCGGTGATCGAAGCGTTTGCTCCGGCCTCAGGAAAACCCGGTACGGAGATCAGGCTGACCGGCGAATATTTTCGCGATGTACTTTCGGCAACTTTAGGCGGTGTGGAAGTGGATATACGCTACAAGGTATCTCAACAAGAGATGGTATTGGTGGTTCCCGTGGGAGCTAAGAGTGGAAAGATCGTTCTCAAGACCCGGAAGCTGGAGGTGGAGAGTTCCGGATCTTTCACGGTTGTATTTCCTGTACCGGAAATGACAGAGATCCCCGCAAAGGGTGAACTGGAAGAAGAGGTGGAAATAGCTGGTACTCATCTGGATGTGGTGACCGCGGTCTACTTCAACGATGTAGAGGCTTCCGTGAGCTACCAGAGCGAAAAAGAGCTGGTAGTGAAAGTACCTTTTGTGACGGAAGACAAAGTAGATATTTTCCTGGCCTACTTCGATGAAGCGGGAGAGAAACGCGTAGGAACCCAGGGAGGAGCTTTCGAAATCGTAAAGATCCGTCCGGAAATCAGTTCGGCTATGCCTGTCCAGGTGACCGAAGGGGAGATCGTGGTATTGACAGGTACCCACCTGCATCTGATCGAAGAGATTGTGTTTGGCGAGACCCCGGCGGTGATCAACAGCCAGAATGAGACGGTGATCTCTTTCCGTGTGCCTACTTTGTCGGAGACTTCTACAGTGGCTGTACAAGCGATTTATTACAACGGTACAGCAACTCTCACTTTGTCGGAGAGCTGTGAGGTAATTATTCCCAAAGTCCTTTACTATCCCGGTGTGGAACTGGGGGCGCATCGTACGGCGGAGGGCAACTTGCTCAATGCGACTACAGGGATTGTATCACAGGTATGTGCGTTGAGAGAAAAGGATAATCAGAAATTGTTTGATATGGCTGCTGTGGTGAATAATGATGGTAGTATACCAGGTACTTCCAAGGCTGTATTTGCCATAAATGGCCCTCAGAACACCGTAGGCGGATTCCGTAATTATTGGTGTAATGGTAGCGCGCTGACCACGGCCAATACAGCAGAAGGACTTATCTCGGAAGGATACGGAGATTTCCTCTCGGTGACAACTACGTTCCTGGTGCTTTCCGAAAGCGATCCTGCCCAGGCAGAGATCATCCGCCTGGTGAAGAACGGCCTATTGAAGGAGATCTCTCCGGAAGCTACTCCTGCGTTGTTCAATGGTACCATTGTTACCTCCATAGCTACCGTACGTATGGCCAATATGTCCGAAGGTGTCGACTTTCAGAGTACCAGTGTATTCAACGAAGGCCATGTGATTGCCTTTAAGAACGAATACAAGAACCGGATCGGACTGATGGAGATCCAGACCATCCATCTGGACAGGACACAGGAGAAGACCTATAGCGACCAGCATGCTTCGCTGATCTTTGATCTTTATTACCAACGTTAATCTTAAAACAGTACGACGATGAAAAAGCCATATAGAAAAACGGGACTTTTCCTGATGCTGCTCTGCCTGATCCTGACGGCAGCGGGATGCGGCTATGACAACGATATTGTGATCCCACAGACATCCATCGACCCCGTCAATCTGACGGAGGTCACTGTGGGCGATGAGATCCGGCTGACCGGAAAAAATATGTACCTGATCACCCACGTGACTTTCGGGGAGACGGAAGCGGAAGTTAATCTCAATCTCGGAGAGCGTGACCGCAACGAATTGGTGGTGCAGGTACCTGCGTTGGAACTGACCGGAAAGGTAGATGTGACAGCGACTTACAATACCATGCAGAAGATCGTGGTGTGTCGCGATCTGCACGTGACAGTGCCTCCTGTGATCCCAACGGTAACTACGCAGCTTTCCGGCGAACGGATGGCGAAAGAGATCATTGAACTCTCAGGTACCCATCTGCATATCATCCGTCAGATCCTGGTGAATGGAGAAGAGGTGCCTGTGCGCAGCATAGATGCGACTACTCTTACTTTCCTGGCCCCTGAAGTGGAGGTGGAGACGGAGGCAACTGTGAAGCTGATCTATGACAACTCACTGGGCAAAGACCAGGAACTTGCAGTAAGTGGTTCGATCCGTATCCTGCCGCTACCGGTGGCACGGGTATATACCTGGACCGATGTGGTGATCGGCGGACAGGCTACCGGTCTCTCCTTCTTCGACGGTACTACCGGCATCGTCTCTTCTCCCTGTGATCTGTTTGATCATCAGGCAGAGATAGACTTTATGATGAATGTGAGCAATGCCGGTGAAAATCAGTTCTACGATCCGGGCAATACCACCAATGTGCTGAAAAATCAGTTGTGCAATGGTCTTGCTCTGGGTACGGAAGACGGTAAAGACCACTCGTTGTTCCTCTCTGTCAGCACCAAATTCCGTATCCTCTCGGAAAGCAACGCGGCACAGATGGAACTCATTACCAAAGTCAGGGAAGGCGATATAGAAGAGATCAATGACGAATTGTTCGAAGGCATATCTGCTCCCTCCAGCCGTACTCCGAAAGACTTTGTAGCCGGAAACGTGGTGTGGTATTACAATGAGTATAAAGACAAAAACGGATTGATAGAGATTGTGGAAGTGGTAGCCGGAGCTACTCCGCAGGAAAATACGATCCGTATGAATGTCTGTTTCGAGAAGTAGAAGAGAAGATCTGCCAATAAAAGTACTCTTAGTATAGGAAAGACAAATGGCCGGCACTGTATGTAAGTTGTCGGCCATTCTTTTTATTTTATTCTTTCTGAATGTGAAACATCTTTTTGTGATAAAGGAGTTGCAAATTGTCAAATGGATATTCTCGCGCTGTATCATTCATGTATTTCCGGAACTATCTTTAAAAATGGAAAATAACTCAACCATAGTCAATCTGGAATATTCAATTTGATGATTAATTGTTTGGTTTGATAGCAAATGGTTTTAGTATTCCTCTTTTATCTTCTTATTTCTTTTGAAATGCGATTTTTATAATTATTATGGTATTTTCCATTTGTTGGTAAATACTCCTCTTCTGGAATGGAATTTCTGTTTTTCTTACACTTTAAAGTGGTTCCATAGGCTAAATCATCATATTCCAATGAGAGAAAAGAAATATTCTATGCTAAGAAGAGAAATTTTCTATCGTAAGAATATGTATATTCTTACGATAAAATGTACAGCTATACGCGTATTTGGAGGAAAACAGGAATAAATATCAATTATATATTCTATTTTATTCTCTATAAGTGCTATTCTGACAGAAGTATGAAAAAGCGAAATAGGGAAAAATATTGCTTTTTGTCAGAAATATAAGGCGTGAAGTAACAATCAGTCAAACAAGAGTAATGCCGGAAAATATCCGTTGTTTATTCTTTCCGCATGGGTAATCCGTTTCCTGTGGAGACGCACGGTGTTCAATAGTGTCCGGAAAAAGAATTTAATATTTACGCAACTATCCAACTGTCACTCATCCACTCTGAAAGCCCGGAGGGTTTTCCTGTGAATAATCCTCTCTGAAAGCCCGAAGTGGCTTTACTGTGAACCAGCGGTCGACGCAGTCAACCAACGGTCAGCAAAGCTAATAACCCCCAGTGAAGCGCAGTAAGGGCCTTGCCCGTAACGAAGCGACTGGGGGTGGAAATGGATCTCAAAGGATACTTATTCCACTCTGAAAGCCTGAAGGGCTTTACTGTGCATAACCCCCAGTGAAGCGTAGCATAGCGGAGCGACTGGGGGTATGGATCCGTCCTGTGTCTTCAACCCCAAAGTGGGTTGAATGCTTCTATCCTGAATAAAACGATGTAAAATCGTACTCTTGCTGTGTAGAATGGAGTTTTTCTCTATTCAACCCACTTTGGGGTTGACTGTAAATACCTCAGATATACCCCCAGTCGCTTCGTTACGGGCAAGGCCCTTATGCGCTTCACTGGGGGCTATTCACATTAAAGCCCTTCAGGCTTTCAGAGGAAATCAGGGTACATGAGTGTCATTTGCATAGTTTCCGTAAAAGTAATAGTTTGAAATCTTTCGGGTAGAAAATCAAATGTAACTATTTGAAATAAAGCATAGGATCTCAAATGCTAACGATTTATTTCGGACACCACTGCATGGTGGGCGTCTCTGCGATACAGGCCCAATGCTGGTGTATGTTTTTCCTGCATTATATAATTCTATGGAACAGATATCCCGGTTATATAGATGAACTTTATCAGGTATATATATAGGGTGGTTGTATCTATGTAGAGGCGCATAACGTGCGTCTTATATGTTTGCATATAAATAATTCTACGCTTAGAAATTTACAAACATATTCTTTCTGCAATTTAAATCGTAATTAACTTTACTGATCGCCTGGTTGGCTACGCCGATCTTCGATGGACTTCGTCAACCGTTGGTTCGTCAAATCATAAATCTCTTTGCGTCTCGTATGTTTGCCTATAAAATGGTACGCATAGGAATTTACAAATATATTCTTTCTGTAATTTCAATCGTAAATTGTAAATCCCTTTGCTGACCGTTGGGTGACTTCGTCAACCGTTGGTTCAGTACATGGTAAATTTCTTTGCGTTTCGTATGTTTGCATCTAACATGTAATGTATGGGGGTTTACAAAATGTAATTTCAATCGTACATCGTAAATCGTCAAATCGTAAATCTAAAGACAATCCACTGAAAAACAAACAGAGGGAAGCTCTCCAATCCATAAAACATACACAAACAGTCCCCTGCACCATAATGTGCAAGGGGACTGTCCATTCCTCTCATAAACTCCTATCAATACCCCGGATTCTGAGGGGTAATACCCAGGCTGGTGTAGTCTTCACTTAAGGGGATCGGGAAGCGATACAGTTTGCCGTCCAGATTATCCACTTTGGCACGCAGGTGTTTATGCACACGCGCATAGAATACGGCATTTACTACGTCGGCCACTTCCGGGAATGCCGCTTTGATACTTTCTGCGGACGCATACTCCGATTTGTAATACTCATAGTTGGGTACAGTGCTTTTTACCCGTGAAAGCAGGGTTCTCCAGCGCACCAGGTTGGTCCAGTTCTTTTGCTCCTGAGCAAATTCATAGTCCCATTCGTTGTAAAGAATCTCTTCTGTGACTGCGGTCAGGCGTCCTCCGTGATCGTAATGACCACCAAACGCTCTTTCCCTGATCTGGTTGATGAGTGGCAGCGCTTCGGAAGCTTTGCCTAAGAAGAAGAGAGCTTCCGCTTTGATCAGTAGTACTTCGGCATAGCGGAAGTCGATATGGTCGATGTTGTTGGGCTGTTCATCCACCGCTCTGTGGGTACCGTCGGTAGTACGGTGTATCCATTTGCCCGGACGTACGATGCTTACCGGCCAGGTCAGCGTATCCACCACTTCGTCGGTATACTCTATACGGGTAGCATAGGAATAGAGTTTACGTGTGTCGTAATCACTTGGGATACGATCTTCCAGCGTAATATCCGCATAGCTCAGGTGCGGATCGGTTCTTGCGCTCTTGGGCCAGGTGAAGCCGCAATGTGTCTGGTGGTTTCCCTGAGCATCGATCCCGTCCCCTTCGTGGTTGATGGAGAAGATCACTTCGGCATTGTTCTCATGGATCACTCCCCAGAGGTTGTTGTAATCGTCCAGCAGACGATAATTGCCGCTGTCGATCACCTTGTTGGCATATTCCACAGCCTTCTCCAGCTTTTCAGCATCTACCGCCGGTTTGCCGGGATCGGTAGTGCCTCCTGCAATGGCGGCCACCTCTTCCTGACTGAGTGGGTGCTGTCCCCAGGTCAGATACACCTTAGCCAGGATCGTATGGACGGCACCCTGCGAAGGATTGGACTTGTTGCTATCGAAAGCCGGCAGATCGTCATAAGCCTTGGTCAGATCCGCAACGATCTGTGTATATACTTCATCTATAGAGACCCGTGTATAATCGCTGCTACCCGATGTCAGGATCAGAGGCACCTCACCATACAACTGCACCAGCTGGAAGTAGTTGTACCCACGTATAAAATACGAACGGGCCACAAACAAGTTTTTGTCGGCTTCCGACAGGCTTTCGTTCACCTCTGCCGCACCGATCTGTTCGATAGCCAGATTGGCCGCTCCGATGCTCTTGTAGAGACGGTTGAATACTTTGATCGCGTACCAGTTGCTGGGAGTGGTCTCGAAGATACTTACCTGCGGACCGTCTTTCGAGTCATCCACCTCTTCAAAAGAGATGGTTGTTTCTGTGGCCGACTCTACCAGAAAAGTATACGAAGAAGAGAGTGTCTGCAACGGACCATACACCGCGTTGGAGAGTGCTTCCGCTTCTGAACGCGTCAGTACGACGGGAGTTTCCCCATTGCCACCTCCCTCTCCGCCGCCCTCAATGGGATCGGTGGCATCATCACTGCACGAAAAAAATGCCGTGGAAAAGAGTGCGAACAGCACTGCTGAGAAAAATAGTTTCTTTTTCATCTTCTTGAATGTTTAAAGTTATACATAAATTATCATTCTATTTGTAAATTAAAAAGTAAGGCTGGCCCCTGCCAGGAAACTTTTTGAAGAAGGATATATGCCCAGGTCTATGCCTTCCGCTACCTCCGGATCGTATCCTTTGTATTTCGTAAGTGTAAACAGGTTGCGGGCCGAAGCAAAGAACCGTAGCTTTACCGAAGCAGTATTCACCTTCACCGGAATAGTATATCCCAGCGTAATGTTGCGCAGCTTCAGGAACGAAGCGTCTTCTACATAACGGCTGTCCAGTTCGGTAGGACGTGTGCTGTTGAGGTGCGGGATGGTGTTGGACGGATGGCTCTCCGTCCAGCTGTCGAGCAGTACGGCCGACATATTATAAGAATCATTCGGCCGTTCCAGATAGCGTCGCAACAGATTGTATACCTCATTGCCTTTCGAACCCTGAAAAAGGATGTAAAAATCCAGGTTCTTATAGGTCAGTGTAGAAGAGAATCCGTAGGTGAAATCGGGTTGTATACTTCCCAGGACCACCCGATCGTATTCCGGTGATATTTTCCCGTCGGGAATTCCCTCCGCGCCGCTCACATCCGCTAATTTGGCATCTCCCGGTTGCGGGGTACGGTTTCCGATGGTCGGCAGTTGCGATACATCCTCATCGCTTTGTACCACTCCCAGAAAACGGTACCCATAGAAAGAACCTACCGCTTCGCCCACGCGCAGTATCTGCTCCTGATCGTTGCCAATGGTGAGTTCATTGTACTCACCCAGGTCTTTGATGCGGTTGAGGTTACGGGCCATGTTGGCCGAAGCCGTCCACAGGAATTCCCTGCCTTCTATCAGCCGGGCATTCACCGCAAACTCGAATCCCTTATTGGTTACGCTTCCGATGTTAGTGATCTGTTTTTCGTTGGTTCCCGAGCCCAGCGGCGCCGGTACCCGCAGCAGCAGATCTTTAGTCTCCTTGTAATAGATATCCGCTGTGAGTGTCAGCCGGTCGTTCAGGAAACCCGCGTCGATCCCGGCATTGTATTCGGTGGTGGTTTCCCATTTCAGATCCGAATTGCCCAGGGTAGACATGTCGTAGGCCGGAGCACCGTTGTATCTGCCGGTGTTGAAATACTGTTCGTACTCATCAAAATCTATTTCCTGATTGCCCGCCTTTCCGTAGGTCAGCCGGAATTTCAGGGTACTCAGCGCAGGCGATAGCGGTTGCAGAAAAGATTCGTTGTCCACGTTCCACGACAACCCCACAGAAGGGAAATATCCCCATTCGTGTCCTTTGGCAAAGCGGGAAGATTTGTCGGCACGGAAAGTGGCTGTCAGGTTGTATCGTTCCAGTAGCGTATAGTTGGCCCTTCCTAAGAACGAGCGGAAAGAAGCCTCCTGTTTGCGCGATATGGAAGGAAGTTCATTCCCTGTAGCCAAGTTATCGAACGACTCCAGATGATTGGCTTTGCTGACAGAGAAATTTGTTTTCGTACGCTGATAGGTATATCCTGCCAGCAGATCGATGAAATGGATCGGGTGCAACTGTCGGGCATACGTAAGCAGGTATTCCGTCTGAGTCACATCTGTACGTCTGTTGCCGATGGCTCCCATCCCACGGATATCCTGATTGAGTCCCAGAGCTGTGTAAGGGGGAGCGAAATAGTTCTGAGTAATGTAATCTATATGCGCACCGGCATTGATCCGGGCCTTCAATCCCTCGGCAATGATATATTCGGCATAGAAGTTGCCCAGCAACGAAGTACTCACCGTCTGCCCGATGCTATTTTTCAGATCCGATACCGGGTTCGCTGCCTGGCCATAATAGCTCAGGTAGCTGTATTCGAAAGGATTGGTATAGTTGTAGCCACCATCCGCGTTGTAGATAGAGAGTACAGGCGGCATATACAACGCGTAGGTCAGCGAATCGGCAATACCATGTGAATAAGGAGAATCGTTGTAATTGCTCCCCTCGAAGGTGGTCAGCGCGTCCTGCGTACTGCGGTTTATGTTGGCGGTAACTCCCGCTTTCAGGTTGCTGTGGAGTTCCCGGTCTATGTTCAATCGTCCGCTGAAGCGTTTGAATCCCGAATTCAGGATAATCCCTTTCTGGTCCGTATAATTTCCGGAGATCATATAGCGTGTTTTGTCATCTCCTCCGCTGACAGACAATTCATGGGTTTGTGAGATGCCGGTCTGCAATACCGCGTTTTGTCAATCCGTTCCCTTGTCAAATGCGGCAAGTTCTGTCTGGGAGTAGTATTGACCGGGTTTGTCATTGAAGTACTCCTTCTGCACCGCCAGCCACTCTCTGGCAGTCATCAGGTTGAGTTTCTTGGCCGATCGGTCTACTCCTATGGTATATTGATAACGTACTGTATTGCCGCCTCGTTGCCCCTTTTTGGTGGTAACAAGGATCACTCCGTTGGCTCCGCGTGAGCCGTAGATGGCCTTGGCCGATACATCTTTCAACACCTCTATGGATTCGATGTCTGCGGGATTGATTGCCGCCAATGGGTCAAGACTACTGTCTATCCCCCCTACGCCTGCCTGTGTAGCATTTTTCTCACTGAAATAGATAAAGCCATCGATTACATACAAAGGTTCGTTGCTGGCATAGATCGAATTGCCGCCACGGATGCGGATAGCAGAGCCTGCGCCAGGCTGTCCGGAAGTCTGTGTTACATTCAGTCCGGCCACACTTCCTCCCAACAGTTCATTGATGGAGGTGGCCGGCTGTTCCAAGGTAGCTTTGGGAATGGAAGATACGGACCCGGTGAGTTCCTTTCTCCGTTGGGTGCCATAGCCCACCACAACCACTTCATGGATGCTGTTGATCTCCTCTTCCAGGCCGATAAATGCTTCCTCAGGTGTCCGGACGATCACCTCCTGTGACCTGTAGCCCAGATAGCTGACGGTGAGTGTAGCCGGGAAAGAGTGGATCTGCAGAGAGAACTGGCCTTCCGGATCTGTAACGGTGCCGCTGCCGCTACTGCTTTCCAATACTGTAGCGCCGATAATAGCCTCCCGGGAGGTCTGATCGAAAACGCGACCCGTCAGCCGGGTTTGTGCCGATACACAGAGGGAGGTCAGGAGTAGCCCTACTCCTATATACACAGGCTTAGATAACGAAACAGCAACAATGCTGCTGATAAAAGTGCGGAATGATAGTCTCATAGAATTTAATTTTCATGGAAGAAGCCTTCCTCACATTCTGGGCCGGGAAGAATTCTTTTTGTATGTTCAACTGTGAATAAATACGACTGATAGCCTTATGACAGATACATATACACCTTTCCCGCCAGGAAAAGTAAAAACGATGGAATGAAGTATGGCGGAAAGAAAAGGCAGAAAGAGATATCAGCAGCAGCACATTCGTGTGCTGTCCAAAGAAAGATCCTGGATCGGAAGTGAGAAAAAAGCGATCTCAGTTCCGGAATAGTCTGGAAGAATAGTGTACCGGATGTGTTTAGCTGGAAGTTTCATTGTATCTCTGTTAGGAATGATGTTGCAAAGATAGAGGGTGTATCAGATCCGGGAAATACACCATTTGTGGTATTTTTCTACCATACATTTAGTGCAGAGGTGATCCGGTCTAATTACTTTGGTAAGAAAGGAGGTATATCCCAACAACTACTCAGATCCATACAGGAATAGATAAACGATCGGGATGCGTATCTTCTGAATAAGCAAAGTATACAAACAATAAGAAATTTTTATTCATTCCGACATCCTGTTTTCTTTTTGTCTCCGGAAGGCAAAGGTCTCCTTTGGGCGATGCCGGACGGGTTTTTAGCGTTGTTTGATGTTATTAACACATAGACATGACAGATATTCTATAAATAATATCTACCTTTGCAACCGATAGGCCGTCCTGACCTAAAGACAGCCGGATGATGTGGAAAGATTTGAGTAGCTTGCAACCACGAAAAAAAATGCTAAAAGACATTCTATCCGCTTGCAACTCTACTCTGCGTGCTTTTCCACAGACACAAACAACTTTATTATTCATTTCAATCCTGATTTAAAATGGGATATTTATTCACATCCGAATCGGTGTCCGAAGGGCACCCCGACAAAGTGGCCGATCAGATATCGGACGCTGTACTTGACGAATTGCTGGCATTTGATCCCAATTCCAAAGTAGCCTGCGAAACCCTGGTAACTACCGGACAGGTAGTACTGGCTGGAGAAGTGAAATCAGAAGCGTATGTAGACCTTCAGGAGGTAGCGCGTACAGTCATCAACCGCATTGGTTACACCAAAGGAGAGTATATGTTCGAAGGAAACTCCTGCGGCGTATTCTCTGCCATTCACGAGCAGAGTGCCGACATCAACCGCGGCGTAGAGCGCGAAGATCCGATGGATCAGGGCGCGGGCGACCAGGGAATGATGTTTGGCTACGCTACCAACGAGACAGAGAACTACATGCCACTGTCTCTCGATTTGTCGCACAAGATCCTTGCCGTACTGGCAGATATCCGTCGCGACGGTAAGATCATGACTTACCTCCGTCCCGATTCCAAGAGCCAGGTAACGATTGAGTACGACGATAACGGCAAGCCGGTACGTATCGATACCATTGTGGTATCTACCCAGCACGACGACTTCATCCCACCTGCCGATCAGACCCCGGAAGCACAGGCGCAGGCCGATGCGGAGATGGTAGCTGTGATCCGCCAGGATGTGATCGAAAAGCTGATGCCGCGTGTGATCGCTTCGATCAGCCGGCCCGAAGTACTGGCACTGTTCAACGAAGATATTATCTACCACGTCAACCCTACCGGTAAGTTCGTGATCGGCGGTCCGCATGGAGATACCGGACTCACCGGACGTAAGATCATTGTAGATACCTACGGTGGTAAAGGGGCACACGGAGGGGGAGCCTTCTCCGGAAAAGACCCCAGCAAAGTAGACCGTAGCGCGGCCTACGCGGCACGGCACATCGCTAAGAACTTAGTGGCCGCCGGAGTGGCCGACGAGGTACTGGTGCAGCTTTCGTATGCCATTGGCGTGGCACAGCCGGTGAGTATCTATGTAAATACCCACGGTCGCAGCCACGTGCAGATCTCCGATGGAGAGATTGCCTGCAAGCTGGCAGAGATATTCGACCTGCGTCCCAGAGCGATTGAAGAGCGGTTGAAACTCCGCTTCCCGATCTACAGCGAAACAGCTGCGTATGGACACATGGGGCGCGAGCCTCAGGTGGTGACTAAGCAGTTTAAGTCCCGCTATCAGCCGGCCAGGGTGATGGATGTGGAACTCTTTACCTGGGAAAAGCTGGATTATGTGGACACACTGAAGAAGGCTTTCGGATTGTAATCAGCATAGCTTTACGCTATTATTTATAGACCACCGTCCGGTACTGCTCTTTGGGAGCAGGAAGGGCGGTGGTCTCTTTGTGTGCTACACCCGGACAGGCAGGTCGGATCAGAATAAGAGATAAGCTAAGAGTAAGAGAGTTCGGACTTACAGTCGGGGTGTGCCCGCGGAGAGATGCGCGAGAATATCTTCTTCAATCGTCTGTACCGACACCCCTTCATACTTCCGGATGATACGTCCCTCGTGTGCAGGTAATGGATACAGTCGCAGATCTCTGTCAGAGAAGGGAGCAGATGCGAAGAAAAGATCACCGTTTTTCCCTTTTCCCGCAGTTGCCCGATGATCTGTTTGAGATGGATAAAGCCCGAAAGATCCATCCCGTTGAAAGGTTCGTCGAGCAGGTACATATCGTTGTCCTGTAGCAAAAGCGTCAGTAAGACCAACTTTTTCTTCATACCGGAAGAATACTCATCCACGTATCGTTCCAGAGGTAGGTGGAACAGTCCGTTCAGCGAAGCAAGGGCGGCTTTGTCCGGAGAGAGCCTTCGTGCTTTTAAACAAAACTCAATGTATTCCATACCGGTGATAAGGGGATAGAAGAAAGGAGCAACCGACAGGTAGCCGACGCGGATATCTTCGGTGTGACAAATAGTTCCCCCGTATGTTTCCAGAGACAAGATACACCGGAAAAGAGTGGTTTTTCCGGCACCGTTCTCTCCTACCAATCCATGGATCTTTCCCGGTAGATAGTTCAGGGTAATGCCGCGCAATACCGGCAGCTTGTCGTACTTCTTACAGAGGTCTTTTATTTCTAACATACCGGGAGTTTTTCCGGAAAACGTAACAGCTATACCCAATTATTCCCAGGCAAAGAATAGCGAGGACCACCAGGCTATATAGAGAAAAGAATGTCAGCAGATAGAAGGGTAATAAAAACACTGCACCCACAACAAATTGCAGGAACTGGTTCTGCGGACAGCCATAATGCAGCATACAACTACCTGTAAGTAACAGGACAGCTGCTCCCCGGGCAGCCGGAAGATCACTGAGCCCTTCCCCTGCTACTAACATCAGGATCAGGTAAGGAACATACAAAGCGGTGGTATTGACCAGGATACCTGTGAACTTGTGGATCCATAGCTGGCTGAATGTCCGGTAAGAGAGCCAGTCGTCCGCATGCAACGGAAGCAGGAAAAATCCCACATACATATCCCCCAGAAAAGGATGCAAAACCGGAGGATCTGCAGGTTGTGATGATACAATCCTCCTATGCAGGAAATCAGGAACAGGAAAACATACAGAAGGATGTACCGCCGCATTCCCCGCGCGTATTCATAGCTACCGGGTGAGAGGAAAGAGAGTGGAAGGCGAATGTATCTGAAACGCAGAGCGGGAACATAAGGCAGTAAAATAGCATATCCGATGTAGAAGAGACTCACGATCCAATCTTCCCTGAATAGGGTGAGCAGCACAAAAGGACAGGAATACAGTAGATATTCTGAGGTGAGGATCCTTTCTGTATGTTTCAGGTAGGTTGGCAGGAATTCCCTGTCGGTGCGGTAAGAATGGTAGGGAAAGAGCATCAGACTATATACCAAAGGCAATACAAAAGAAGAAGGATGCCTGTATAGCAAAAAAATCCTTCGCATAGCAGACCTATCAGAAAGATCAATCGCAGTATCCCGAGTGCCGCTAATATGCGCAGATAGCTTCTGGACCGATGTCGGATGTAAAGAAGAAACAATTTCCGGATGTATTTAAATAATAATCTATCTTTTGTAGAACAACGGCTCCACAGGGCGGTGCTCCGGCAAAATTACAAATTTATAAACACGGATTGTCCGAAGAGATACATATTTTTCCCACCAGGATAATTTTTTGATCTTTCTGAGTAACTGTCAGGATTCTGCTTGTTTCTTTCATGTAGGCCTGTTTGTAGCCAGATTTTCTGTTTTTTGTGTGATAACCAGTGGTCGATACAGTTAATAACGGACCATGTAGAGACGCAAAAATTGATGTGCCCCCCAAAAGTTGGACGTTTATTCTACTCTATTATTATTTTGAGTTCGGTATTTTACCGGACTCAATCCATTTAATTTTACTTTAATTCTTTTCTGGTTATAATACTTTATATAATTATGTATTTTATCTTCGAGTTGCTTTATTGAACTAAACTTCTGCAAATAAAACAGTTCAGTTTTGAGCAATGCAAAGAAACTCTCTATGGGAGCATTATCATAGGGGTTTCCTTTTGCTGACATACTCTGTATGATCCCCTTTTTCTTTATCCTATCCACATAATATGGATGCTTATATAAATGTCCCTGGTCAGAATGCAGGATTAATCCAGTGTGTGGAGGTATCTTCTTAAAAGCCTTTTCCATCATTTCTATAATCAGAGATAAATTCATTTGTCTTCCGATAGTATAACTGATGATTTCTCCGTTATACAGGTCCATTATGGGAGAGAGAAAAAGTTTATTTCCCTTTAGAGCAAACTCCGTTACATCCGTTGTCCATTTCTGATTTGCTTGCTTAGCCGTAAAATCCCTGTGCAGAAGATTACCAATGTCTGTATGGACTTGTGTTTTATAAAAACGATATTTTTTAGGTCTTACAGTGGACTTTAACCCTTCTTGATTCATCAGGCGTAAAACCGTTTTATGGTTAAGCAAATAACCCTGCTCTCTTAAGCAAAGTGTAATCCTACGATAACCATACCGGCCCTTATGGGCATGGAAAATACGATGGACCAATTTTCTTTCCTGCTTATATTTATCACTACTACCCATCTTTTGGCGATAATAATAGAAAGTACTTCGGGCTATACCACTCACATCTAAAAGAAGAGAGAGAGAATAGGTATGCCTTAATCCTTCGATCACCTGGACTTTCCAGTTCTCTTTTTCTCTTCCTGCCGGATTAAGGCTGCCAATTTTTTTAAGTAATCATTCTCAGCACGAAGACGAAGGTTCTCTTTTAAAAGCCCCTGATAGGATCTCTCCGGTAAAGGCTCAGGGCAGCAGGATTTACTTTTTTTCATACCACGGATACGTTTTTTACTAAAAGATTCTTTGCCAAACTTCTCATAGCTCTTAAGCCAATTCCTTATGGAAGAAGGGGAAAGAAGATATTTGAAAGAGGCCTGATGCAAAGATAAATGATTATTTAATATATCCTCAACGACAGTACACTTATAACTGATACTACAGTGCCGGGCACTCTTATAAGAGAGACCAGAAGTACCATGAATACGGTAACAACCCGTCCAACGACGAACCATAACCTCGCTTATACCTAAAAGATTACTTACATGACGGTAAGAGTAACCATCATTAACCACTAAAAGAACAGCATTTTTACGATCACTCATACTAAATTGAATTCTGGCTCTTGACATAAAAATCTAATCAAATTATGTCTAACTTTTCGGGTGCACTTCAATTTTGCGTCTCCATACTTGCGTCTCCATAGTTGCGTCTTCATATTTGTATCTCCATATCAAAACAGGAAAAGAGGACCACCAGGCGGTCAGCGTAGCTAAAAAGAAGGCAAAAGAAAGTGCACAAAATACCTGTAATAAATTAGTTGGAGAAAATCCAAACAGTTACTAAGGTTATGTGAGTAGAATACTTTATTTTTGTCGCGGAATTAAAACATGTATCTATCCCCTATGAATGATATAAAAACCGTTTGTGTCTATAGTGCTTCCAGTACGCAGATAGCTCCTGTTTACTTTGAAGTAGCCGATGAACTGGGACGATTGCTGGCCAGAGAGCAGATCCGTCTGGTCAACGGAGCCGGTTGTATGGGATTGATGGGCTCGGTGGCGGATGCGGTTCTTGCTGCCGGCGGTCAGGTGACAGGCGTTATTCCTTCTTTCATGGTGGAACAGGGCTGGCATCACCGGGGCCTGACCGAACTGATCGAGGTTTCGGATATGCACGAACGCAAACAACGTATGGCGCAACTGAGTGACGCGGTGATCGCCCTGCCCGGCGGATGTGGTACATTGGAGGAACTGCTCGAGGTAATTACCTGGAAACAGCTGGGACTCTACCTCAACCCGATCGTGATCCTGAACACCAACAGGTTTTATGACCCACTGTTGCAGATGCTCGGAAAAGCCATTGATGAGAATTTTATGCGTCAGCAACATGGAGACATCTGGCAGGTGGCCACTACAGCGGCAGAGGCTGTCCGACTGATCCATACACAGCCTGTATGGGATGCTTCTGTACGCAAATTTGCTGCTATATGAGTCGGTTACAGGGAGTATATACAAGTCTCACAACGATCAGTCCGGAAACAGATAATCTTTCTGCGGACAGTTGTGTTACCTTAGCTGCAACCAAAGGGACGGAAGGCCTTCCGATTCCCTATTCTCCCCGTGTGGATGACGGGATTGCGGCTGTGTTGCTTGCCTGTTTTCTGATTGCTTCTTGTGTGCTCGCCCGCAGCAAGAAATTCCTGCTTCAGCAACTGAAAGACTTTATGCTTCATCGGGAGAGAAGCAGTATTTTTGCCGATTCCACCGCAACGGATGTACGTTATCTTTTACTTCTGGCGCTGCAGTCCTGTGTCCTGGCAGGTCTGTATGTTTTTAACTATTTTAATGATATTCAGCCCGATTCCATGAGGCTGCTGTCTCCCCATATATGGTTAAGTATCTATATGGGAATGGCATTGCTCTATCTGGGGGCCAAATGGTTGCTTTATTCTTTTCTGGGGTGGACTTTTTTTGATAAAAACCTTACAAATTTGTGGCTGGGATCGTATGCTACCCTTATATATTATGGTGGATTTATTCTTTTTCCCTGCGTTCTCCTGGTTACGTATTTCGATGTAAATGTCTTCTTTTTAATAACTCTTGGCATTTCCTTACTTATTTTTACTAAAATATTGATGTTTTATAAGTGGCTAAAACTTTTTTTCAACAATATCTATGGACTATTCCTATTAATTTTGTACTTTTGTGCCCTGGAAATCATGCCCTGCTTTATGCTGTACCAGGGGGTGATACAGGTAAATGATTTGTTGATAATAAAAAATTAGGACTTTGAAAATAAAGAAAGTACTGGTTTCGCAACCACAGCCAACTTCGGAGAAATCTCCTTATTACGACATTGCTCAAAAGTATGGTGTAAAAATTGATTTCCGTCCTTTCATCAAGGTGGAAAGAGTGTGTGCGAAAGAATTCAGGCAGCAAAAGATCTCCATACCGGAATTCACGGCTGTTATTTTCACTTCGCGTCATGCCATTGACCATTTCTTTAATTTGTGCAACGATCTGCGGGTGACTGTTCCCGATACCATGAAGTATTTTTGTGTGACCGAAGCGGTAGCACTTTATATACAAAAGTATGTGCAATACCGGAAACGTAAAATCTTTTTCGGGAATACAGGTAAGATAGATGATCTTTTTACCTCCATTTCCAAGCATAAGAACGAGAAATATCTGGTGCCGATGTCGGATGTGCATAACGACGATATGAGTAAACTGCTGGATAAGGCAGGAGTGCAACATACCGAAGCAGTGATGTACCGGACAGTAAGTAATGACTTTCAGGAAGGAGAAGTTTTCGACTACGATATGCTGGTCTTCTTCAGTCCGGCAGGAGTCTCTTCCCTGCAGAAGAACTTCCCGGACTTCGACCAGAAAGACATCCGCATCGGTACATTCGGATCGACTACCGCACAGGCCGTACGCGATGCCGGCCTGCGTCTGGATCTGGAAGCTCCGACCGTAAAAGCCCCTTCGATGACTGCCGCTCTGGATATGTTCATCAAGGAGACGAACAAAGGAAAATAAGAACAAAAATAAAGATAGTACTGTTGGTAGAAGGTATTGAAACCCTTTTTTACCAACAGTTTTTTATTTTTATGTTGTGAGTTGTGAGTTTTAAGTTACTTTATAAAAACTCAAGACTTTACAAGTTATGAATGAAGATCAGATTTAATCTGAAAACATTATATCCTATTCCAGGAAATTATGGCTAAGAAACTCCAGGCTCCACTTAAAGGATAAATATTCTACAATCGTCAAATCAAATAACGTTTTTAAACTTAGAACTTAAAACTCACAACTTAGAACTTAAAACATGGGATTGACCTTCACTAAAGCCGAGCGGCTCAAAAGCAAAAAGACCATAGAAAAGATGTTTGCAGGAGGAGCACGCTCCTTTTCCATTTTTCCTGTGCGGGTGGTCTATATGCCTGTGGAAAAACACGAAGCCGATGTCTCCATTCTGTTGAGTGTCTCTAAGAAACGTTTCAAAAGAGCAGTGAAACGAAACCGGGTGAAGCGTCAGCTCAGAGAAGCCTACCGGAAAAACAAAACGTTACTCACCCATACCATCACTGCCAGAGAATACAGTCTGGCAGTCGCATTTATTTATCTGGATGATTCTTTACCTGACTCTATCCGGGTGGAAGAGGTGATGCAAAAGCTGTTGAAACGTATAGCCGAGAATCAGGTATGAAAAAAATACTGAGTTATTTGTTAATATGGCCTATCTGCTTCTATCGGGCTGCCATCTCACCGATGCTTCCCCCTTCCTGTCGTTACACTCCTACGTGTTCGCAATATGCGATCGAAGCCATTCGTAAACACGGTCCGTTCCGCGGATTTTATTTGTCCGTATGTCGTATTCTTCGTTGCCATCCCTGGGGAGGTTCCGGATACGATCCTGTTCCCTGACCTGTATGCCGTTGCTGGATATACATACCCATCGTACTCCGGAAAATCCATATCAGGCCATCCGGAGTTGTCGTCCGGAAGAATTTTCTCCCGATGCCAAGGGTTATTTTTCCATAGGAATACATCCCTGGTATCTTTCGGATAAAACTGTAGAGGAGGCAGACCGGTGGAAAGAGTTCATCTTTCTGCCACAGGTAGTGGCGGTGGGAGAGGCAGGGCTCGACAAACTCGCAGATACCCCTTTTCCGTTGCAGCAAGAGTTCTTGATCCGTCAGATCGGCTGGGCCGAAGAGAGCGGGAAGCCTCTGATCTTGCATGCGGTTCGCGCTACTGCTGAACTCATCGCTTTGAAGAGACAAAATAACCCTTCCGTTCCCTGGATCATACATGGTTTCCGGGAAAAAAAGAGTTGGCCCGGGAATATATCCGACACGGATTTTATCTTTCATTCGGAGAAAATTACCAGGAAGATGCGTTGTACGATGTTCCCATAGAAAGGATATTTTTAGAGACAGATGAAAGTTCCGAAGATATTCATGAACTTTATCGGCGTGCGGCTCAGATAAAGAAGATGTCTGTAGCAGAATTTACCGGAAATATGACCCGGAATATAAATTCCATCTTTCAAATAACCACGAAACACGATTGAAAAAGCCAATGGACAATTGTTTTAAACAAACAGTAGGCAAAGTCAATTGAAATTTCACAAAACCAATCGCAACCAGACATCCGCAACACGCCTGGGACAAGCGTTGGACCGCCTTTGATCTCGCAGCGTCAAGCGGAGTGCAGATATATACCGACCTGGAAGCAGGATTTATCTGAGCGCAGTGAGTTTATCCTGCGAAGAGGGGTGGATCAAACGCAGTAGCGAAAAACGATAGATCCTACTTTATGGGATGTATTTTCAGTTGTACATCCTAATTAGCTTTGCTGACTGCCTGGTTGGCTACGCCGATCTTCGATGGACTGCGTCGACCGTTGGTTCGTCCCATCGTAAATCTCTTTCTTTCTTTGGCGGAGCAAAGAAATGAACAGATACAGAGTTTGTTTCTTCCGGGAAAGAGTCGTATTTTTGTCCCTGTAAAATTTAAATATACAATCATTCGATGAATTTTGTAGAAGAATTAAGATGGCGTGGTATGTTGCAGGATATGATGCCTGGTACCGAAGAGTTATTGCAAAAAGAGCAGGTAACCGCTTATCTCGGAATTGACCCTACGGCAGATTCTCTGCATATCGGTCATCTGTGCGGGGTGATGATGTTGCGGCACCTTCAGCGTTGTGGGCATAAACCACTCGCGCTGATAGGGGGAGCCACCGGTATGATCGGTGATCCGTCCGGAAAGTCCGCCGAAAGGAACCTGCTGACCGAAGACATACTCCGTCACAATCAGGCTTGTATCGGAAAGCAGCTGGCCAAATTCCTGGATTTTGAGTCAGACGCTCCCAACCGGGCCGAACTGGTCAACAACTACGACTGGATGAAAGATTTCTCTTTTCTTGACTTTGTCCGTGATGTGGGTAAGCACATTACGGTCAACTACATGATGGCGAAGGAATCTGTAAAAAAACGCCTCAATGGAGAAGCGCGTGACGGTCTCTCCTTCACGGAGTTTACCTATCAGCTTCTGCAGGCCTACGATTATCTCCATTTGTATCAGACTAAGAACTGCAAATTGCAGATGGGAGGTTCGGATCAATGGGGCAACATTACGACCGGTGCCGAGCTGATCCGCCGCACCCTGGGAAAAGAATGCTATGCACTGATCTGCCCGTTGGTCACCAAGGCAGACGGTGGTAAATTCGGCAAGACCGAGTCCGGCAATATCTGGCTGGATCCCCGATATACCTCTCCTTATAAATTCTATCAATTCTGGATGAACGTGAGTGATGCCGATGCCGAGCGCTACATCAAGATATTCACCTCCCTTCCCAAAGAAGAGATTGATGCGCTGACAGCCGAACACCGGGAAGCACCTCATTTGCGCGTGTTGCAGAAACGCCTGGCCTATGAAGTAACTGTGATGGTACATTCCGAAGCAGATTACGATGCGGCTGTGGAAGCATCCGGTATCCTGTTTGGTGGAGCCACCTCAGATGCCTTGAAACGTCTGGATGAAGATACCTTGCTGGCCGTATTCGAAGGAGTACCGCAGTTTGAAGTGTCCCGTGACGTGATCGCGGCAGGTGTGAAAGCGGTAGATCTGTTTGTAGAAAATGCGGCCGTATTCCCTTCCAAAGGAGAGATGCGTAAACTGGTACAAGGCGGTGGAGTTTCTCTGAATAAGGAGAAATTGTCTGCCCCCGATCAGGAAATTACCTCTGCCGACCTGCTCAACGATAAGTATCTGCTGGTGCAGCGGGGCAAGAAAAACTATTACCTGCTGATCGTGAAATAAACAAAAAGTAACCGAAAATTAACCGGAAAACTTGCACATCCGGCTGCTATGCACTATCTTTGCATCGCTTTTGAAAGAAAGCCCGTGTTTGTCCTATGGTGTAATGGTAGCACAACAGTTTTTGGTTCTGTTTGTCTAAGTTCGAATCTTGGTAGGACAACTCATAAAAAAGGAAACCACTCTGAAAAGAGTGGTTTCCTTTTTTAGGTTCGGTACATATATATTACTGGTGCGCAGGAATTATTCTCCGGGCAATTAAGTAAGTATCCATCATTCATTGTATATATCCTGGTTTGTTAGTCTGTAGAGAGGCCGTATACTATTTATCTATAAGCATATCTATAAAAGAAGTTTCTGTTACTTCACCTGCAGAGAAGGAGTTACCTGTAGAGACGCATATTTGCGTCTCCGCGGTACAGGTCCAATAAAAAAGTATTCCGCATGGTCTATGCCTTCCCATTCGGTGTGCTAAGACGCAAATATGAATCACGTATGTTTGCATCTAACATGTAATGTATAGGAATTTACAAAATGTAATTTCAATCGTAAATTGTAAATCGTCAAATCGTAAATCTCTTAGCGTCTCTACAGGATACCGGAATAGCATATATACAATGAATAGTGAACATCTACTTATTAAGAATTATACCGCTATTACCATCCCAATGGTGTATCTTGTCAAGTCGTTGGTAATAAATCCGTATATCCTTTATAGCGAAAAACGGACCACTGAGCGTTAAAAGGATAGATTATAGGCAGACTGCAGATATTTACAAAAATCCTTTTTTCTTTTCCTCTCTTTCTGAAACGGCAGATAAGCACAGCCTGACCTCCATACCTGGCTCTGAACAAAACTTACAGCATTTAGGATAAAATTAGAGGTTATTTGAAACAAAAATACCACACGATTGCCGTTTTCTTTTATTATTTTTGCATCGTGTACGTAAACAAACAAATCTTTTTAATACAATAAGCCTATGAAAACAAATTATGAAATTCGGTATGCCGCACATCCCGAAGATGCCAAAAGCTATGATACCAGGCGTATTCGCAGGGATTTTCTCATAGAGAAAGTATTTTCTGCCAATGAAGTGAATATGGTATATTCTATGTACGACCGTATGGTGGTCGGAGGAGCCATGCCCGTAGGGGAAACGCTTACTCTGGAAGCCATTGATCCGTTGAAAGCTCCTTATTTCCTTACCCGCCGTGAAATAGGGATGTTCAATGTCGGAGGGCCGGGTATCGTGAAAACGGGAGACGCTGTGTTTGAACTGGATTTCAAAGAAGCCCTTTATCTGGGATCGGGCGACCGGGAAGTTACCTTCGAAAGTAAAGACCCCTCGAACCCTGCTAAGTTCTATTTCAATTCACTGACCGCTCACCGCAACTATCCGGACAAGAAAGTGACCAAAGCAGATGCTATCGTAGCGGAGATGGGGTCACTGGAAGGAGCCAATCATCGCAACATCAATAAAATGCTGGTCAGCCAGGTGCTCCCTACCTGTCAGATACAGATGGGTATGACCGAACTGGCACCAGGTAGTGTATGGAACACCATGCCCGCGCATGTGCACTCCCGCCGTATGGAGGCCTATTTCTATTTCGAAGTGCCCGAAGATCAGGCCGTATGTCACTTCATGGGTGAGGTCGATGAGACCCGTCACATATGGATGAAGGGAGATCAGGCCGTACTCTCTCCGGAGTGGTCTATTCACTCTGCCGCTGCTACACACAACTATACTTTCATCTGGGGTATGGGTGGAGAGAATCTGGACTATGGCGATCAGGACTTTTCCCTGATCACTGACCTGAAATAATCCGGTGACCGACAGGATCTCAGAAAGATCCGTGAGTCAGCTTTTAATAGTAAACATATAAATTACGTACGGTAGCGGCAAACCACAGGCGGAACCTCCTGCTGGTGCGTTCAGCCGCTTACCGGCACAATCTGAAAACAGTATGATGGCAAATTTCTCCTTAGAAGGTAAAATAGCCCTGGTGACAGGTGCTTCTTACGGTATCGGGTTCGCTATGGCGCAGGGTTTCGCGCAGGCGGGAGCTACCGTTGTATTTAATGACATCAATCAGGAGTTGGTGGATAAAGGTATAGCTGCCTATGCCGAGAAAGGGATTAAAGCATACGGCTATGTATGTGATGTGACCAACGAAGAGCAGGTCAATGCTACAGTAGCACAGATCGAGAAAGAGGTGGGAGTGATCGATATCCTGGTAAACAACGCCGGTATCATCAAACGTATTCCTATGATCGAGATGACAGCGGCCGAATTCCGTCAGGTGATCGATATCGATCTCAACGGCCCGTTCATTGTATCCAAAGCCGTTCTTCCTTCCATGATCAAAAAAGGACATGGGAAGATCATCAATATCTGCTCCATGATGAGCGAGCTGGGACGTGAGACCGTTTCTGCATATGCGGCTGCCAAGGGTGGTCTGAAAATGCTGACACGCAATATTGCTTCTGAATATGGTGAATACAACATTCAGTGCAACGGTATCGGACCGGGTTATATCACTACTCCTCAGACTGCTCCGTTGCGTGAACTGCAGGCAGATGGTTCTCGTCATCCGTTTGATCAGTTCATTATCGCCAAGACTCCGGCTGCCCGTTGGGGAAATCCGGAAGATCTGGTAGGACCCGCTGTGTTCTTAGCCTCCGATGCCTCTAATTTTGTGAATGGTCATGTATTGTACGTAGACGGTGGTATACTGGCTTATATCGGTAAACAACCTAAATAATATCGTATTCCGGAAACGTACAGAAGATACGGAAAGGTATCTTTCTGTACGTTCTGTATACTAACAGGAGGGAAA
The DNA here is from genome assembly GCA_020861095.1 of Bacteroides sp. Taxonomy (GTDB): domain Bacteria; phylum Bacteroidota; class Bacteroidia; order Bacteroidales; family Bacteroidaceae; genus Bacteroides. Next base: position 60,435 of record JAJBTC010000022.1, on the reverse strand, counting down.
AAATGAAGAAAATACTATTCCTTTTAGCAATTGCATGTGTACTTTTCGCTTGCAACGAGGAGAAAAGTGTAAAGATAACCTTAGACAATCCTACTTCTTTAGACAGGAACAATGAGATCGTGGAAGTGTCTATGAAGGAGGTAGCTGAGAAACTTCAGCTGGCAGAGACCGCGGATATCGTGGTGTTAGATAGCGACGGAGGGCAGGTCCCTTATCAGATCACTTCGGATGAGAAACTGATCTTTCCGGTTTCGGTAGGTGCCAACGGATCAGTTGTATATACAGTGAAAACGGGTACACCGGAGACGTTCCCTGTACTGGCGTGCGGACGGCAATATCCTGAACGTGTAGATGATATTGCCTGGGAAAACGACCTTACCGCTTACCGTACGTATGGTCCTGCGTTGCAGGCTACCGGCGAGCGGGCTTTCGGATATGATATATGGATCAAATACGGTACTACTGAGCCGGTAGTGGAAGCTCGTTATGCCCTGGAACTGGATCCGGCAACCCTGGCCCGGATCGATAGTCTGAAAAAAGCAGATCCTGAGGCTGCACAAGAATTGCGCCAGGCTACCTCTTATCATGTGGACCATGGAAATGGGTTTGATGCGTATAAAGTAGGTCCTACACTGGGAGGCGGAACCGCTGCTTTGCTGGAAAACGGACAGATCCTTTATCCATACGCCTATAAGACATATAAAATTTTGGACAATGGTCCGTTGCGCTTCAAAGTGGAACTGGAATATAATCCGCTGGTTGTGAACGGAGAAGAGAATGTGGTAGAGACCCGTGTGATCACTTTGGACGCAGGTTCTTATCTGAATAAGACCTCTGTCTCCTACAGCAACCTGACAGAACCCATGGAAGTGGCTACAGGGATTGTATTGCATGACGACGCACCTGTCCGAACGGATGCCGAAGGTGGATACATGACCTATCTGGATCCTACGGAAATAGCCGGTTCTACGGAAGGGTTGATCTTTGTAGGGGCTGCTTTTCCCGATCCGGTAAAGGAGATCAAACCGGTACTTTTCTCTGCTAAGGAAAAGAAAGAAGAGCGTGGAAACGCTGCGGAAGGGCACTTGCTGGCTATCAGCGATTATCAGCCCGGTGGAATGTACACCTATTATTGGGGAGGCGCCTGGAATCGGGCTCAGATCAAAGAGCTGGATGGCTGGAACCAGTATGTATCGGAATTTGCACAGAAAATACGTAACCCTTTGAGTGTAACTATAAAATAAAGACAGAGAACTTCTGTAGGATTGAGGCTGTCTCCAGATAAGAAAAAATGGAGACGGCCTCTTGCTTTTGTATCCTGGTTTAAAATCATTTCTTTTCTAACCATTCATCCAACGCCTTTCTTAGATTCGTAGGGTCACTGGGACGCGGCAAATCGTCATTCAATATCTTACCCTGAGGATCTACAAGCAGATAACGAGGAATTGTAAAAGGAGTCCCTTGATAGAGTAAATCTTCCAGTTCTTCCATTAATTTCTGAGAAGATCGCAGATGATACCCTGACAAATGGAAAGAAGCTATTTTCTGTTTCCATGCTTCTTCCATACGAGTATCATCTATGGAAATATACACACTCTCTATATGGGTATATTCCGAAAGTAAAGAAGAGAGTTGTTTTTTATAAGAAAATTCTACCTGACAAGGACCACACCAACTGGCCCAAAGATCTATAAACAGATATTTTCCGGCCAACTCCGGAAGATGAACCAGATCTTCTAAAGAAGAGATTTCACCTTCAAGAAAGAAAATATCCTCCGCCCCCTCCAGTACTTCCGGTATTTCTTGCAGTTTCTCTGTCAATACATTTACGTACTCGCTATCCGGGAAATGATTCTTCAGATAAGCATACAATCCTTCTCTATTTAAACTTTCAAAGCCAAAACGTAACTCCATAAGCAGAGAAAAACCGAAAATAACAGGATGAGTCTCACGTGGAAGATGTAGATAAGGCAAAACTATTCTGAAATCGTCAGCACTATATCCCTCCGGAATAGAAATATCCCCATTTGTGGTCGGATAGGTGAGATAATCTATTATATGATAAATATAACGGGGAACTTTGAACAAATCTGAATGATACTCCGGCATACGGGAAAAAATCTCATTCACTTTATTATGAATAAAAACAGAATCCTGACGCACCTGGGAAGACGTTTTTTCACTCAAAGCAAATCTCTCATATTTTAGATACAGGCAACGGTCAAAAAAAATAGAAACATATAAACCCAACAGTTCTGCATACTCCAAAGTAATATCGCCCTGTTTATAAAGATCTGCCACAGCAACTTTCTCACGGAATTTCATTTCCTCTACCCTCTGATCAATAAATTCGATGGAATTTTTATTCTTACCATACTCACCAAACAAAGAATCAATATCCATCAAATAGGTATAGGACCAATCAAAAGTCAGGTAAGACATTCCTGTGGCATTAGCCCCTGAAAAAGAGAAACGGTTTTCTTCATAGGTAACCTTTATACTATCACCAGGAAAAAGTAACAAATCAAAATGAGTTATACCCGCGAGTTGACATTTAATAAAAGAAAAATCTTTCACGTCTAACTCATAACTGAAAATCTCGTTTGCCTTCAGATCTCCCCTTTCACTTTCCACCAAAGTATTGTATGAATTGTCCATCGGATAATAAAGCCACAATGTCACATCCACATCAGACAGAAAAGACAAATGAGCAGACTGAGCCGTGGCATTTATGTAAGCAATAAAAGATAAGAGTAGTAGACAGGTATTTCTTCCCATTTTCTATAAAATAAAAAAATAAACAGGTAAAAAGAACTTTCGTAAGAATATATATATATAGTAAATACCTATACTTCTAAAATTCCTTCACCTGCTCATTTTAAATTAAAATTCTATTTAGTTTTGTAACACTCTCCCGCTCCGTTTGCGCAATATTCAGTAAGAAGTTCACCTAATCTTACTCCGTCATGTCCTTGAGGATTAGAAACCGTAAAAGAACCTACCCCTTGCGTACAATAACAGCGGTAGTCACTACCACCTGTAACCTTTTTCATCTCTTCTTTTGAAAGCTGAAATGTGGATAAACCATTTGTTTTCATGTTTTACAAATTTAAAAGTTAATAATTTATTTACATAAACTTTGCAAAGTTTCTTTTTTATAATAAATATTCCAGATCCTCAAACTGATATATATCGGGATAGGGTCTTCCATTGATAAAAACAGCAGGAGTTCCCTGGATATTCAGGCTTCTGCAGAGATCAGAATGTTTTCGAAGTGTATCCATTGTCCGGGAAGAAGGAGTGATAGGACTTTCTAATTCTCCGTTCTGATACCATTTTTCCAGTAAGTGCATGCTTTTTTTCCATCCTACGTTCAGATAGCATTCTGTTATTTGTTGTATGACAGCAAAGGCTTTTTCGTCCGAAGGATCCACATGAAAGATCAATTGTATGTTCAGACGATCCTGCATCCGGTGAATGATCTTATGCAACCGTGCACAATGTTCACAGTGGGGATGAGTAACCCATAGGAGTATGGTTTCCGAAGCAGAGTTGTTGTATGTCAAAGCGCAATCTATATATTCCATAGACAGGGCGGGTTGCTTGTCCATCATAAGCCGGAAAAGCTCTGTATCCTGTACCAGTGCAGAACGGAATGCTTTGAATCGCAACCCATCTCCACGTAGCAGCAATAGCTTCCTGATTCCAGACCATCCGTATGCAACCAGTAAGAATATACCGGCAAAGATCAAAAAGGGCAATCCGGCTTCCATGGATAAAGTATACGAGACTGGTCTCCAGAGTACAACCATCAGGCTCCAGATGGAAATATTTACGACCATACACAGGTTGCATATCTTATGCAACACCCCTACTTGATAATAAACAGAATATAAGGTCACCAGAAAAGCAACAGACACCATACACTGCATGGGAAACAGATACCTCTCAGGCGTATATAAGATAAAAAACAGGCAGGAGAGAAAAAACACAAGTCCTGCTTCTCCCAATGTGACTCCACCCGGTAATCTGGCTCCTCCGGAACGAAGCACCTGATTGCAATCCACCTGCTTGCCTATTTTACAGAATCGTTGCAGAAAATCAGGGTTCACATACTCCTTGTAAAGAATAGCCGCAGAGGCAGATATTCCTAAAAGCAGAAAAGCAACTAACCCTATACCCTGCCAGGAAAAAGGATAGAAAGGAGCACAACCCGCAATCAATCCCAATAGAAGCAAGCCCCATACACATCGGTAGGAAGGAAACAAGGTGAAACCAACAATCCTTCCAGCCATACCAGGGATCTGCAAAAGTCTGCTCATTCTTTTCTGCCAGCAATACGACACCTGTCCAGAATTGTAGAAAGTTGGTTTTATGCAATCTGATATGTGTCCGCTTATGTGTAGACAAAGTTACATATTCCGTACCCAGCACTTCCACCAGGCAAAAAGGTTCTTTCTCTATACGCATGATAGTCAGAAAAGGAGCTTCCAGACGTTCCAGATATTCCGCAGGTAGCTGATACACTTCATTGGGTACTCCCAACTGATCCAGCGCATCACTGATCCCACGCATACTGTTACCTACCGGAGTATCCAGCATACCCATTACCTGCGACAAACTTATTTGTACAGAGAGTCGTCGCAGATAATCAGTAACGACTTTTGCTGCGGAAACCGTGTCTTTCATTCAGAAGAAATAACGATGTGTTTTATTGAATATCATCAGAAAAAAACAGTCGTTCAGCGATCTCTTTTGCAAAAATCGTTCGGCAAAGGTGTAGCCTCCCCACTCTCTCATCTGCAATTAGCAAATAAAGCAAATTTATTATTTCCTACAAACATCCTTCTGAACAAATATCGGTTTTTTATCTACATTATTATAGTATATAACTATCTTATATAAATGAAATGAATTGTTAACTAAGCAGTTATACTATTATAGCATGGTGTAGAATATGTATGGAATATATCGATAAATATCGGTTATGTGGGGAGGTTCTGTTCTCCAGAAGCCTTTTCTCGTCCCGCTTTTAAAGAAGAGATCTATCCTCCAGAGGTAGTTTGTTTATGGGGAGAGATGTTCTTTGCAGAGACCGGATATTTCGTACCAACCCGATATATTTTGCCCTTTTTACCGCACTTTTCCGGAAAAGGCTCCGGTATTTCTCTTCGCTCAGGGATTCCCAGTCTGGTTTCTTCATATGCAACAGATCTGACGAAGGTTGTAGCTCCGGTAGCACGCAGGGAGATGCAAACCGGTTCCAGGGGCATACCTTCTGGCATTCGTCACATCCGTAGATCCGGTTCTCCATCAGCAGGCTTGTCTCTTCGGGCAGTTCACCGCGGTGTTCAATAGTCAGGTAAGAGAGGCATTTCCGCGCATCTAACTTCCGGCCGGACTTTAATGCTCCGCCGGGACAGGCTTTCAGGCACTTCTCACAGCTTCCGCATCGGTCTTTCCGGGGCTGATCGTATACCAGTTCCGTATTGAGAAACAACTCTCCCAGGAAAAAACAACTTCCCCCCTCCGGAAGGATCAACAAGGTATTCTTACCGATCCATCCCAATCCGGCCTTCCAGGCCCAATAACGTTCGAAGACAGGGGCTGTATCGCAGAAGGCTCTTCCCTGCACCTCCGGATGCTCTGTCTGTATGCGATGAAGAAGTTCGGTGAGTTTGCCACGTACGATGTCGTGGTAATCCTGGCCATAAGCATACCAGGCGATCTGATATTCCTCATCAGGTATAGTCTGGCGGGGATAATAGTTGAGCACGACAGAGACGATGCTGCGGGTACCTTCTACCAGCAGTCGGGGATCAGACCGTTTCTCCATGTGATGGGTCAGGTAAGCCATTTCTGCCTGATTGCCTTGTCCGAGCCATTCCCGGAAATAGTGTGCCTGTTCTACCTCCTGTGCGGAGGCTATGCCACAGGCAGAAAAGCCGAGGCGCAGGGCTTCGGCTTTTATTTTTCGGGTCAGTATCTCTTTAGAGGAGTTTGAAAGCATATCCCTCTTCTTTCAAAAATTCAATGGATCGGGGCAACGCATACTGCAGGTTGTGGTTTTTCCAGGACTTCAGAGAGTCGTGGAAGGTGATGATAGAGCCGTTGCGGGTATATTTCATCACATTGGCCAGTACCTGCGGACCACGGAGTTTCTTGCTGTAATCCCGCGTTACCACATCCCACATCACGATCCTGTACTTTTTCCGGAGCATCCTGTACTGCGACCAGCGCATGTGGCCGTGTGGTGGGCGGAACAGATCGGTCTGCATGATCTTATTGGCCTTTTCCGTATTGGCCATGTAGTTCTTTGTCCGGAACTCAAATCCGCGGATGTGGTTGAAGGTATGATTTCCAATACGATGTCCCTCTTCCACTACCATCCGGTATATATCGGGATACTTCCGGATGTTGTCACCTACCATGAAAAAGGTGGCTTTGATCCCGTGTTCGCGCAGGAGGTCAAGCACCCAGGGGGTAACTTCCGGAATGGGGCCGTCGTCGAAGGTCAGATACACCGCCCGCTCTTCCGGACAGATGCGCCACAAAGCACCCGGATAGAGTGCTCTTACAAACTGAGGTGGCTGTTCGATCCACATGCGTCAACGTACTCTTTGTGTCCAGTTGACATAGAGGTTGTAGAGTTCATCTAATTTTCCCGAATAATGTTCGGCAAGGTCCGACCCGTACATCTCCATCACTCTTACATACTGTGCCAACAGGGAAAGGTTGTATGTGATGTCGTTGGAAGAGATCTGAATGCGGTAATCATCTAAGCTCAGGTACCAGATCAGGTATTCGACCGACTTATGGGCCAGATATCCTACGATCTCATCGCCTTTTTCCATCTGATCCAACTGATAGTAGGCTTCTCCCAGGGTCAGGGACCCATGCTGGAAATCGTGCGGTACATTGTAAGACGGGATCACTTTCTCGGAGTAGTCAAGTGCCTTCAGCGCCATCTCCTCCTTATCTTCATCGAGCAGGCTGCCTACCAGTTGGGAGAATACGCGGCGGTGAGTCGCACACATACGCATGTTGGTCTCATCCAGATAGATACCTTCTCGTTCCAGACCTCCGTACCTGTACTTATTCATCAGGTTGTCGTACGTCTTCTCCGTATCCATAGACACCCCAGTCTCATCCGAGTTGAAAGGAGTGATGCGATAGCCCAGACCTTCCTGGATAAAATGTTTTCCCAAATTCAAGTGATTGTCCGACCCTACGGTGATCGCCATGAACAGCGGACGTTCCCAGTTGGCATGGGCCAGCATTTCCAACATCATCAATTCGCTTTTGTACAACACTCGCTTTCCTTTGAGAGAAATATGCATATATTCGGGGATCGAATCTCCGGGCAAGGCCATACCTGAGCGTATCACGGCCTCTTTGTCTACTTTCAGTACGATACTATCTGTCGGTATCACCTGGAGGCTTTTGTTGCGTACCCAATGTTTCAGGATATTCTGTAACTCATACGGATTCTCTCCGAACTCATTTCGTATATTGACCCTGGCTTCCGGATTCGGATTGTTGTCTGCCTGCGCATACAGGTCGTCGATCTGCTTTCTGAGTTCCGGGCGGATCGTCACGTATTCATTGGTACCCTCTACATATTCGATACGATCCCAGGTGATCGGCAGCGCAGGAGAGTCGTAAGCAGGTCGCTTCATCTGGTCGATATACCAGTCGGTCTGCAGATAACTCAGGTTGCATGTACGCGCATCTGTGCGTACCCCTTCTGTCTCCTGGTTGTACCACAGCGGGAAAGTATCGTTGTCGCCGTTGGTAAAGATCACCGGTTTTCCTTCTTCGGGCAGTGTTTGCAGGTAGTTCCATCCGGTATCCCGTGCCAGGTAACGATGTGAGCGGTCGTGGTCGTCCCAGGTCTGGCTCACCATCTGTATCGGTATCAACAGACAGAGGACAGAAGCTGCTATGGCTACAGGCAACTCTTTCCCTTTGATGTATTGGTTGATAAAGTGCACAAGCGCGGCCACTCCCATGCCGATCCAGATCGCAAAGGTGTAGAACGAACCTGCATACGCGTAGTCTCGTTCACGGGGTTGACCGGGAGTCTGGTTGAGGTACAGCACAATGGCAATACCGGTCATGAAAAAGAGGAAGAATACCACCCAGAATTGTTGTATACCCCGCTGTCCGCGCCTGGATTGCCAGATCAGGCCCAATATACCCAGCAGCAGAGGAAGTCCGTAAAAGACATTGCGGCCTTTGTTCTCTTTCAGTTCCGTGGGCAGGAATTCCTGATTACCCACCAGCAGGTTGTCGATGAAATTGAATCCTGTGATCCAGTTCCCGTTCTCGAACTCTCCGTTCTGGTTTTGTATATCGTTCTGACGACCTACGAAATTCCAGAGGAAATACCTCCAGTACATAAAGTTGAGCTGATAGCGGAAAAAGAACTGGATATTCTCCCATTGCGTGGGAACATTGACCAGGATGATCTCTCCACACTGGTCATACGGAACCTCTTTTCCTTTGATATCCACCCAGCTCTGGTACTGGGAAGCATGCAGGCTGCTGTACATACGCGGGAAAAGCATATTGTGGTCGTATATATATTCTGTGCGACCCGGGATCCGGATGTAGCTGTCCTTCTCGTCCGCAGATTCTTTTTCTTTCGGAGTGTATTTGAACATTTCTCCTTTGGTCCTGGGTTCACAATAATTTCCTTTTCTTTCCAGTGCTACCCGTGAAGAGAATGCCTGGCCATAGAACAGCGGACGGGTTCCGTACTGCTCGCGTCCGAGGTAATCGCCCAGCGTGAAGATATCTTCCGGAGAGTTCTGGTCCATAGGGGTGTTGGCTATGGAACGTATCACGATCAGTGCGTAGGTAGAATATCCGATCATGATCACCATGACAGATAACATAGCGGTGTTGAGGGTGCGGGCACTGATCTTGTATTTTTTATCGATCTTCTTTGCGAAGAGATACACTCCCAGTACGGCCAGCACAGCTACACCGATCAGCATACTGCTGGTCCCGTGTCCATAAAAAGGAATGCCCAGCAACGCTACGGTCAGCAGGAAAGAGAGATTCATGCGGGTATGGTTCTTTTCCACATAGCTTTCGTATACTCCCCAGATGATTACTGCGGCGATTACGAGGATATAGACCATTACACCGGTATTGAAAGGCAGGCCCAGTGTATTTACGAAGAACAGTTCAAAGAGGCCGCCTACTTTGATGACCCCCGGTACGATGCCGTACAATACGATGGCTACGAGCGCAGCCGATCCGATCAGGGCCAGGACAGACCCTTTGAGGTTGGCATCCGGATTTTTGCGGTAGTAATACACCAGTACAATGGCCGGCAGACACAGCAGGTTGAGCAAGTGTACACCGATACTCAGTCTGGTCAGATAGGCGATCAGGATCAGCCAGCGGTCGGAATGGGGCTCATCGGCTACGTCTTCCCATTTCAGGATCAGCCAGAAAACCAGCGCGGTGAACAGCGAAGAAAACGCATATACTTCTCCTTCTACGGCGCTGAACCAGAAGGTATCGCTGAATGTATAGGCCAATGCCCCTACCACACCGCTTCCGATGATGGTTACCAGCTGTGCGGTAGTTAACTGCTGCTCATTGCCGCGTATGATCAGTCTTCTGACTAAATGGGTAATGCTCCAGAAAAGAAACAGGATACAGGCGGCACTCATCAGCGCGCTCATGTAATTGACCATTTTGGCAACCTGGGTCGGATCGCTGGTAAACTGGGTGAAAAGGTTGGCTGTCAACATGAAGAAGGGCGCACCGGGAGGGTGTCCTACCTCCAGCTTATAACCTGTAGTAATAAATTCGGGACAATCCCAGAAACTTGCGCTCGGTTCGATGGTGAGGCAGTAGGTGACGGCGGCGATCAGAAAGGTCAACCAACCTGCCAGGTTGTTAACGGTCTTATACTGTTTCATTCAACATGAGGATTAATATATGAACTGGTAGAAGTTGCCTGAATGTTTCATACAGAATACTGAACCTATGGCCAGCGAAACCGGGAAAAAACAAGTAAAATCCGGACAACCTCTTAAACTGCACAAATATAATGAATTGCAACCACATTTAAGAATGAACCCGGAATATTTAGAAGCTGTTTACATTTTCCACTGAATTCTTAAAGGAATCCATACTTTACACGGGCCATCAGATAGCTCTTTTGCTGTCTTCTTCTCAAGAGTTCTCCCTTTTTTATAATCCGCAGGGCAAAGGAATGTAGGAGGGATCTAGTAGACCCCTCTGCCTTTTCAATCGTAAATTGTAATTAGCTTCGCTGACCGTTGGTTGACTTCGTCGACCGTTGGTTCGTAGATCGTAAATAAGTAGATCTTATTTGCTGTGATGATGGTGATGGTGGTGATGCTCTCCCAGGATGCGATGAGGCACAGCCCCGTGTCCCAATACCTCGATCGGACAGTGGAAATTCTTTTCCAGCCATTCACCGGTGATCCCGGTGTCCGGATGATAGTCTAATGTCTCATTGACACAAGCAATGGATTTGACATTCTGCAAAACCGTTCCGATGTCGTGGCTCACTAAGATGATGGCTCTCTCTTCATTGATCTCTGCCAGTAATTCGTAGAGCCGTGCTTCGAACTGCTTATCTATATACGTACTGGGCTCGTCCAAGATCACGGCTGCCGGATCGGAGATGATCGCTCTTCCCAGTAACGCCCGTTGCAGTTGCCCTCCGCTGAGTTTACCGATGGGTCTTTTCTCCAGCCCTTCCAGTCCCATGCGTTCTATCACTTGTTGTGCCTTTTCCCGGTGTATACCGTGGAAACGTCCGGTCAGGGACTTGTGGGAGCTGAGTCCGGAGAGTACCACCTCCTCTACGGAGATGGGAAATTTGCGATCTATGGTATTGTACTGCGGCAGATAGCCCATGGTCAGGTGATCGGTGGGCACTCCGTTGCGAAAGAAGCGTAGTTGTCCGCCGGTCGTATCCATCAGTCCGAGTATACATTTCACAAGGGTGGTCTTGCCTCCTCCGTTGGGGCCGATAATACCCAGAAAGTCTCGTTCGTATACCGTGAGATCGACATCGTGTAACACCTGGCGTCCGTCATAGGCAGCCGACAGTTTTTCTATCTGTATAATCGGGTTCATGTGCGGGTCTGTGCTTTTTGAAGGTTGTCGATGGTTTTCTTATTCCTGATGGGACAAGACACGTGCCACCTGCAGCATCTCCTCTTGCCAGTCGTAGGAGAGCGGATGGATAGGAACTACCCGGGTATTGGTCTGACGAGCGATCACTTCGGCATTCCGGGTATCAAATTCGGGTTGTACGAAGATCGTGTGAACCTCTTCTTTTTTACACAGGTCGATCAGTTCTTTCATATGTGCCGGTGAAGGCTCTTTGCCATTCTCTTCGATACTGATCTGGCGCAATCCATAGTCACGGGCGTAGTAGGAAAGAGCCGGGTGATAGATCATAAATGACTTGTCGCTGTTTTCCGTCTCCAGCAATTCGCGCACCATATAGTCGGTACGGTCGATGAAATGACACAAGGTATCGAAACGGGACATATAGTAGGCTTCGTTGTCCTTATCGAAAGTCGTCAGACTGAAAAGTATATTGGACGCGATGATCTGCGCGTTGATGGCCGAATTCCAGATATGAGGTTCTACTCCTCCGATATGTACATGTCCGTTGTGTTCGTGTTCGGCTTCATAGATCAGATCTACTCCTTCCGACATATCAAAGACCTGAATGTGAGGCACATTGTCTGTAATACGCTCCATCCAGGTTTGCTCGAATCCGATGTAACCGATCCGGAAGTAGGCCATGCTGTTGCCCAGGTCTACCATCTGCTGGGGAGTAGGGTCATAGGTTTCGGGGCTCATCCCTTTGGGCACCATGCTCACCACAGTGAATTTGTCACCTACAATGGCTTCGGTAAAGTAGCGTAGCGGTTCTATCGTGACCATAATGACGGGTTTGTCATTTTTCCCGGTTTGTCTGTTGGAGTTGCATCCTGTCAGGCAAATAATGGCGCACGCGAAAAGCACCATGTATTTCTTGTAAATGTACAGGTTTTTCATTTATTCTTCTGTTGTCAAAGGTTTGGTGGCCCTCAGTATTTCCCGTTTGCCATGGGGAGGACCGGGCAGGCGTTCTACGCGGAAACCACAATCCTGTAACATACGTCGTATGCTACCTTTGGCGCAATAGGTGGTGAGGACTCCTCCTTTATTTATAATAACATATAATTTGTCAAATAGTTGCTTCTTCCACATTTCCGGCTGTTTCTCCGGAGCGAAAGCATCAAAATATACTACATCAAAGCCCGATGGAACGGAAAATAACCATTCACTTTCCGGAGACAACCGGGTAACATCCGTCTGGTGCTTCCGGAGTTCAAATGTCTCTGTGATCCTGACACTCTCTTCCCAGGGGCAGTGGTGCAACTGCCGGAAGAGCGGGTCTTCACTGTATTTCAATGCTTTCACTGTATTCCACTCCAGCGGATAAAGTTCCAAGGCTGTATAGATCACTTTCCGTTGTGTCCGGCCGCTGGCTTCCAGCGTCAGCATGGCATTCAATCCGGTGCCAAATCCGATCTCCAGTACATGCGCCGGATCGGCTGTGGAACAAAGCAGGCCACTTTCTACAAAAATGTGTTTCGATTCGCTCCGCGCGCCTTTCACCGAGTGATAATGTTCTTCCATCGCGGGCACAAACAATGTCGCGCTTCCATCGGCCGTTTGCTCTATCTGTATGGAATAGGGAGGCTCTTTCATAAGATATGTACAATTCCTTTCACGGCAAGTACAATGAGTACATACCGCGTCATTTTACCGGCAAACATAGCTACGGTAGTTATCCAGATATTACTTCTCATAAAACCTAACGCGATGGAGATCGCAGTGCCCAGATAGGGGATAAACGCGAAAAATGCCATGAAGGCCCCTCTTCCCTGTAAAAAACGCAATGCTTTATCCAGTTTTTCGGGCTTGACCTTCAGGTATTTTTCTATCCATTCTGTCTTTCCTATATGTCCCAGCCAATAACAAGTAAGCCCTCCCAGCGTATTACCTACCGTGGCCGACAGAATACAGGTCGTGGGATCGAGTCCGGCTCTGATCAATACCACCAATACGGCTTCCGAACTCAGTGGGACTACACTGCCTGCTATAAAAGCTGCCAGGAACAATCCCATATATCCCCACTCTGCAAAAGTAGCTATAAATTCACCCATAGGTTATATCCGAATAAAATACATACACCTATAACCGAGGCTATGAAGAAGATGTTCGAACCCCGGTTGTCGGACAGTACAAAAAAGTGTGCCGCCAGGATGCTGATCAATGCCATCAGTACCGGTAGCAGTTCCGGCAGACAGATCGGTTGAAGCAGGATCAGCAGGTAGAGGCACAGGATCACTAACATGAGAAAATGTAAATAGCTACGGGTACGTATTTTGTCCTGATATCCTTTGACAAAGGTATGGCAGGTACTGACTATATAGATGATAAGCAGATAACCCAGTATGCTCCATTGCGGAAGGCTGATCTCCAGGATCTGCCGTACAGGATAGAAGGTGATCCACTGCCGGAAAGGCCAGTAGAAAAGTTCCATTTCACCATAAAAATAGGCATGTCCCAGTAGGAGCCAGTAAGGAAAGAACCATCCTGTGAGGCTGGCGAAAAAGCTTTTCAGGGTGAAGCACTGCAGGTTATAAGCCCCCAGCAGCCAGAGGGGAATAAACCATATAAGAATGGGTAGCAGCAGCGTGCTTATCCCGAGAAAGCAGAAACTATAGAACAGGTTGCCGGAGGCTTTGTGGTTCTGATAGCTGCGGAACAGGAAATAAAGGGATAGCAGCAAAGATACGGGCAATATGCTTCCTGTGTAAAAAAGATGCAGCCCGGGACATATACCGATCAGTAACAGGAATAGAGCAGACTGCACCGACGCACGGATGCGTATAAGCCCGAAGGTGTTGTTGAGTGCGATCAGTAAGTATCCGGTGAAAAGGTAAAGCAAAAAACTGACTGCCCAGCCCAGCGGGTTGGGTAGGACGAAAGGAAGGAGGCGGTCTGCTGTTTCTCCGGGAGAGCGGGTGGCTGAAAGTTCGGGCAACAACACTCCTGCCACTACCCAACAGGCAGTGGACAGTAGGATGGCCACCGGCAGTGTAAATCTTCCGGTAGTTACCTGGCTTCTCAGACTGTTTCCTTTCATTTACAGGTCAAATCCGATGTCACTGCGGAAATATTTTCCGGTGAAATCTATCTTTTGCGCGATCTTGTAACTTCTGGAAAGAGCTTCTTCCCGGCTTTCGCCATACGAGCTGATAGCCAGTACGCGGCCACCGTCTGTGACGATCTCCCCATCTTTCACCTGTGTGCCTGCATGGAATACAATGCTATCTTTCTCCGGGGTATCTCCGAGGCCCTGTATCGCGTAGCCTTTCTGATAAGTTTCCGGATATCCACCGCTTACGAGGATGACGCAGGCCGCTGTACGTGGGTCGATTACTAATTCCCGTGTATCCAGATCTCCCTGATGTACTCCCTCCAACAGATCTACCAGATCGCTTTGTATGCGCAGCATAACACTCTCTGTCTCGGGGTCTCCCATGCGAACGTTGTATTCAATGACCATCGGTTCGCCGTCGACACGGATCAGCCCCAGAAAGATGAAACCTTTGTAGAGGATATTTTCCTGTCGCAGCCCTTCGATGGTAGGTTCAATGATGCGGGTTCTGACCTTTTCCATGAACGGTTCATCTGCGAACGGTACAGGGGTCACACTTCCCATACCTCCGGTATTGAGTCCGGTATCTCCTTCACCGATCCGTTTATAGTCTTTGGCTACGGGGAGTACTTTGTAGTGCAGGCCGTCGCTCAGGACAAAGACCGAACATTCGATGCCACTCAGAAACTCTTCGATCACTACTGTAGCACTGGCCTGTCCGAACATGCCGTTGAGCATGTCGCGAAGTTCGGCTTTGGCCTCTTCCAGCGTAGGGAGTATGAGTACGCCCTTTCCGGCACACAGACCATCTGCTTTCAGTACATACGGAGCTTGCAGGGTTTCCAGAAACGAAATACCTTCTTCCAGGGTTTCCGCTGTCACGCTCCGGTAGCGGGCAGTAGGTATCTGGTGGCGTTGCATGAACTCTTTGGCAAATTCTTTGCTTCCTTCCAGTCGCGCTCCTTCGCGCGTAGGACCGATCACCGCGATGTGGCGTGTCTGCTCGTCTGCCTGGAACACGTTGTATATTCCCTGTACCAACGGGTCTTCGGGACCTACAACGATCATCTCTATGCCTTTTTCAAGAGCAAAGGTCTTTATGGCTTCAAAGTCTGTCGCTTGGATCGCTACATTTTCTCCTACGGAAGATGTGCCTGCATTGCCCGGAGCAATGTAGAGTTTCTCTACCCGGGGGCTTTGTGCTATTTTCCATGCCAGAGCGTGTTCACGGCCGCCCGAACCTAATAGTAACAGTTTCATAAACAGGTTGCATCTGTGAGTCTGTTCTCCGGGTATTCCTACCTGCCGGAGAACCGGACTTGGGTTAATATCTGTATTTTATTCTCTTCATTTTTATTCCCTTCATTTCTTTGCTCCGCCAAAAAAACGAAAAGATTTACGATTTACTCCCTTCGGTCATGACCCTTGTTCGATTCTTCACGTTAAAGAACGTTGACGATTTACGATGTACGATTGAAAATACATTGCATAAAGTAATATGTATGTCTCTTCGTCAATACTCCAATACTCCGTTTGATTTACGTTTTTTCACAGGAAAAACTCGCTTCGCTCAGACCGATCCTGCTCTGTTGTCGGCATACATCTGCACTGCACTTGACGCTGCGAGACCAAAGGCGACCCAACGCCTGTCCCAGGCGTGTTGCGGATGTTTGTGACCGCGCCTGGCTGTATAGATCTTTGATGGATCGCGTTGATCGTTGATTCAGAACTTTGTAATATGGGTTTATTTTCAATCGTAAATCGTAAATCAGTAAATCGTAAATCTCTTCAAAGGTTTTCTTTGAAATAGCGCGTGATCTTCTCATAGAGATGCACCCGGTCGCGTCCGCGGACATTGTGCCCATGATTGGGATAGATAATCAGGTCCGGGTAGGTACGGGCTTCTATGCAGGCGGTCAGAAAAGAGAAGGTGTGTTGCGGTACACAGACATCGTCCTGATCGTCATGTACCAGCATCAGCTTGCCTTCCAGGTTACCGGCCAGGTTGTTGAGGTTGCATAGTTCGTAGCCTTCCGGATTGTCGTCCGGGTGGTCCATATAACGTTCGCCATACATGATCTCGTAGTATTTCCAGTCGATCACCGGGCCGCCCGCTACCCCTACTTTGAATAGCTTCGGATAGCGCAACATCAAAGCGGTGGTCATGTGGCCGCCGAAGCTCCAGCCATGCACTCCGATGCGGTTCTCATCTACGTAGGGGAGGCTGGAGAGGAATTCCACTCCTTTTACCTGGTCTTTTCCCTCTTCTATACCCAAGCGGCGGAAGGTGCAGTTCTCAAATTCGAGTCCCCTGTTCTCACTGCCCCGGTTGTCAAGGGTAAACAGAATGTATCCCTGATTGGCCATGTACAGGTCCCACCCCCTTACATCGTATAGAAAACCGTTTCCGATCATCTGTGCGTGCGGTCCGCCATACACATAGATGATGACCGGGTATTTGTGTGAAGGATCGAAATCCGCGGGTTTCACCAGGCGGTAGTAAAGCTCCGTGATACCATCGGCCGCAGTCAGGGTACCGGTTTCCAGGCTGGGCAGGCGGAAGCCTTCAAAGGGGTTTCCGGCAGTCAGGATGCGGGTTGCCTGGCTACGTCCGGTGGCAGTAGAGAGGATATCTATGTAGCGCGGAATCTCGGGTGTGGCATATTCATCGGTCAGGAATTCGCCAGATCTGCTGAGCAGGACCCGGTGCTTTCCTTCCGCGTAGCCTATCGGTCTGCGTTTTCCGTTGGCGGTAGATACGGCAAATACATTGCTTTGCAAAGGAGAATATTCGGTGCTCAGGATCACCACCTCTTTGCGTTTGGGCAGAAAGCCGCTCATTTCCTGTACCAACCAGTTGCCCGAAGTCAGTTGCCGCACCAGCTTTCCGGTGGTATCGTAGAGATAGAGATGGTTGAATCCGTCGCGCTGACTCTGGTAGATGAACTGTTTTTCGTTCCAGGGCAGGAATACGATGGGATGTTGGGGCTCTACATAGTTGGGATGCTTCTCTTCCAGCAACACAGCCTGCAGTACACCGGTCTTTGCGTCGTAACGGCAGAGTTGGGCGTGGTTCTGGTCGCGGTTGACTTCGATCAGGTAGATCTCCTTTCCATCGGGAGACCAGGTAATGTTGGTGAAGTAACGATCCGTAGGGTCTCCGGTCTGCAGGTATACTGTCGTTGTGGAGAATAGGTCATAGATACCTATGGAAACCGTATGGCTGTTCATCCCTGCCATGGGATAACGCACCGGTCTCTCTTCGGCAATGCGGCCGCGGGTATCTACCAGGGGATACTCCGTCACCATGGATTCGTCCATGTGATAAAACGCAAGCCGGTCTCCCTGCGGACTCCAGAAGGTCCCTTTACGGATGCCGAACTCGTGGCGGTGTACGGCTTGTCCGCATACGATACCCTCCGGTTCGTCGGTGATACGCAGGGTTTGCCCTTCCAGGGCGATATACAGGTTGTTATCTACGGTATAGGCCAGCTGGTGGGAAGCCGGATGATAATCTGTATCGCCCGCCTTCGCGTCGAATATCAGGGGAGAAATCAGTTTCTGCTTTTCGAAGTCATATACCAGATATACCTTTTCATTGTCTTTCCGGCCAGTGAGCAACATCCGGGGAAGACCGGCCCACGGAAAGCGCACCTGGCTCAGGCCCGAAAGATGTATTCCTTCCTGTAGGGCCTTTTCATCGAGCATCTCTTTGTCTTCGGAAGAGAAAAGAACCGACTGTTCGCCGGTGTGCGGGTCTATCTGATAAACGACATCGTATTCCGAGTGGATACAGGTCTCTCCCCACCATTGCAGGTTGTACAGGTTTTCTGTAAACCGGTAGGTACTTCCTCCGGGGATCACATCCTCCAGGGTCAGCTCTCTCAAATCCTGTGCCATAGTTCCGGCGATCATATTCAGGGATAACAACAGGTATAGCAATACGCTGGTTTTTTTCATGTCATCTTTTTGTTTGGACCTGAGTGGCAGTGCGCATCAGTGGCTCTGCTCTTTCTCTTTACCGGGTCTTCTGTCGGGATTCCTGTTGTCGTCCGGTTTGTGGAAGGCAGGACGCTTGTTATCGGACCTGTTCCCTTCTGTTTTCCGGATCTCCGGTTTGCGAAACCCGGAGCCTGCCTCCTGCGCTTTGAATTCCTTGTATTTTCCGTCGAAGATCTCGTATTTACGGAACTGGCATTCCAGAGATCCGTTGAAAAGAGGGATTTTTACAGTCGGCTTGAGTCCGATCTGCTCGAAGCATTCGTCGCGGTAGCTGAGTATCCATGCGTCATTGCCTGCGAAGGCGTGTTTCAGCCGTTCTCCGATGGTCTCATAAAGTCCCAGAAGGTCACGGGTGGAGATACGCTCTCCGTACGGAGGATTGGTGACCATGATGGCTTTTTCGGCAGGCTGTTCGAACTGCTGGATCGGCTGCACTTTCAATATCACGTCTTTGGACACGCCCGCTGCTTTCACATTGCGTGTAGCTATCTGATGGGCCTGCGGACTGTTGTCGTATCCGTATATCTTGTGTTTGAATGTACGTTCCTGACTGTCGTCGTTGTAGACAGCATCGAACAGATCCTGGTCGAAGTCGTTCCATTTTTCGAAAGCGAACTCTTTACGGAATACTCCCGGCGCGATGTTACGGGCTATCAGCGCCGCTTCGATGGGAATCGTACCCGATCCGCACATGGGGTCGATCAGGTCCGATCCACCCTTCCAGCCGGTCATCAGGATCATCCCTGCTGCCAATACTTCATTCAGCGGTGCCTCTACGGCCTCCTGCCGGTATCCCCGTCTGTGGAGCGATTCGCCCGATGAATCTAAGGAAAGGGTACATTTGGTCTGTGCGATATGGATGTTGAGCAATACATCCGGGTTGTTAAGGCGTACCGAAGGGCGTTTGCCATTGAGCTCGCGGAAATAGTCTACAATGGCATCTTTCACTTTATAAGAGACAAATTTGGAATGGCGGAATTCATCACTGAATACTACCGCGTCCACAGCAAACGATTTGTCTACATCTAAAATCTCTTCCCAGCGAAGGGCTTTGATCTGTTCGTACACCTCATCCGCATTTTTTGCTGTAAAGTGTTTGATCGGTTTCAGGATACGGATGGCTGTACGCAGGCAGAAGTTGGTTTTGTACATCATCTCTTTGTCTCCGCTGAAAGAGACCATACGTCTGCCTATCTGTATGTCATTCGCACCCAGTACGGTCAACTCTTTTGCCAGTACCTCTTCCAGGCCCTGGAAGGTTTTGGCAATCATTTCAAATGGTTCGCTCATGTAATAATATATGTGTATCTTATGCTTTTTTATGGTGGGAACAGGCGGTCTGTTAGATGCCGTATCCGTCGTATCCTATGTTGGGCAGCACGGTTTTCTTTTTGGGTTGTACGATGCGTGTTCCGGGAGGTACATTTTCCGTTACCCAGATATTGCCTCCTACGGTAGCCCCTTTACCTATGGTAATACGCCCCAGGATGGTTGCATTGGAATAAATAATGACGTTATCTTCGAGGATGGGATGGCGGATGATCCCTTTGATGGGTTTGCCATCTTCGTCGAGCGGGAAACTTTTCGCTCCTAAGGTCACTCCCTGATAGAGCTTCACATGGTTGCCGATGATGCTGGTAGCACCGATCACTACCCCTGTGCCGTGGTCTATGGTGAAATAACTGCCGATACGGGCTCCGGGATGGATATCTATTCCCGTCTCGCTGTGTGCCATCTCGGAGATGATGCGCGGGATCAGCGGAACTCCCAGTTCCAGCAACGCGTGCGCTACGCGGTAGTTGGTGATGGCGCGGATGGCGGGATAGCAGAAGATCACCTCGCTGATGCTTTCCGCGGCAGGATCGCCGTTGTAGGCGGCTTTCACATCCGTAGCCAGTATGCAGCGCATTTCAGGAAGTTGCTGGATGAAGGCGGCGGCCAGTCCGGCTGCTTTGTCCCGGCGATTTTCCGTAGATTCTTCACAATCTTCTTTGCTCACGAAACAGAGTCCGGCCAGGATCTGCTCGGTAAGCAGATCAAATAGTTTTTCTACATTGACTCCGATGTGGTATTTGAGGGTACGACTGTTGACGGTAGAATTGCCGTAATAACCGGGAAAAAGAACAGACCGACAAAGTTCAATGATTTTCTTCAGCACTTTGGCCGAAGGCATCGGCTCACCGTCCCTATGTTGGTGAAACAGTCCTTCATACGATTCGCTTTCCGAAAGCTGATCAACTGTCTGTGTCAGTTTTTTTGTAAAATTCAATGGACTCATTCTTTTCCGGGTATATATAACAGGTGCAAAGGTAGAAAATATTGCTTAGATATGAATCATATAGAGGCTGAATGTTCTTTGGAAAAAACGAATGGCGGATAGAATTGTTTCTTTTTCTGGCGGGATTCTCGGATTGGGGGAGGATGTTTTTCCGGAAAGCCTATATACATAACGAGGGTTGAAATAAAACAAAGAGGCTGTCTTCACATCGCTTTTACTTTTTTAGCATCGGACTTTTTTCAACCTCTTTAAATGAAAGAAGTGTATCTCTAAGTCTGGATAGGATTCAGAGATACACTTCTTTGGCTATGTGGGGCCAGCCTCTTTTTACAGGGATAAGATCTTTATTCGGTAAACCAGGTTACATCACCGATATAAGCCAATAAAATGGCACCGCGGCTGCTATAGAAGGTGTCGTATTCCGTATCGGACAATTCGTAGGAATATTCCCAATTGTCGATATCTTCCCTACGGATGCTATTGCCTTCCAGGTCTGTACAACCGTATATCTTATGGCCATTTTCCAGCGTGGCGACAGACGGATTGGGTATACCGTTGGTCAATCCCCAGCCGTGGGTGAGGTATATCTCATCCAGTTTGCAACGGATAAAGGAGATATTATCGCGATAGGACGCGTCTTCCCCGGCCCGGCTCAAATACATTTTTGTAGCCGTACCGGTTGTTGCCAGCTCACACTCTAAGAAAACAAAACCGACATTTCCTTCGGATACGCGGGCTTGTACGATGTATCCATCGTTGACCGAACGGATCTCACACTTTTCAAAAAGTGCGACTGCCGGATAGCCCCAGATAAAGTCTACGTCACCTGCTACCAGGGAGTTATAGAACCAACAGAAGCCTTTCAGGCACACCGTGTCCTGGCAACTGATCAGGTTGCAGTCAATAAAGACAAGGGCGTTGTTGTCGTTATTTGCATAGATTGTCTCTGCCTGATCGCCTGATCCGGTTTTTACGTGTGTATTTTCTATGGTAAGCGATTCGAAACGTAGCTTGTCTACGGTCTCTACTAAGAACAGCGCGCGTCCGCCGGATGTGGCTATAGCCGTACCTGTGGGAGCGTTCGGATCTATAGATAGTGAACCTCCGGTGCCATTGTTCAACCCATTGTAATTGTCGTAACGAATGATGACCCCTTCTCTGCTTTCCCCCCGGAGGGTCAGGTTATTTACTCCTCTGAGGAAAAGTAATTCTTCGTAGATGCCGTTGTAGATATATACAGTCTTCTGCTCATCTTTACCCACATGGGTGACCAGGAAATCCATGGCTGCCTGGATGGTACGGAAATCCGCGTCGGAATCATCGCCTCCTACTGTCACCGTATGGGCCTGGTCCGTAGGTACGTCCGGAGACTTTTTGGTGGTGAATGTCCACTTCGAAGCATCTTTGACTCCGAAAAAATCGCTGTGTCTGATGACTTTACTGTCGATCAGTACGTAATATTCCGTATCGTATTCCAGCTTGTTGTAGTGCAACTTGATGGTGGCGGTGTGGCCGTCTGTAGTGACCGGAGCGTAATTTACCACACGATACCTGTCGGTGGTGCTGTTGCCCAGTATGTCCATCTTCGTATGCAACGCGTCTCCGTTGGTCAGTTGTTTTTGTGTATCTCCCAGATCAATCTCGTCTACCAGGGTGTGGTCGGCTGCTCTATACACCCTGATGCTTCCGGTGGTACCGATCTCCGGGGCTGCGCCGGTGAAGGTCAGTTTCAGATAGGTATCTTTGAATACGTCTGTTGCTTCGTTGGCCGGGAACAGGGTGTAATTGACGACGAGTGCGGCGCTGTCTTCGCCCGGTTCTTCGTTTTCCCAGGGGGTAACAGATCCGCCTTCTATTTCCACTTTGCCCGAACCGTCGGGATGACTGATCGTAAACGTATACTTATAACCCGCTTCGATCGAGGTGAGAGCGATATTTTCCGTATCGGCCAGATCCCAGGTATACGACTCGCCCTCCATGGTATATGCTATCGTATGTGTGGACGTTACCTCCGCGGGGATGACGATTGCTTCGAAGGCGCCGCCTGGGGTTTTGTATGGAGTGATGTCCGTAACGGTCGCTTCATTTTCCAGGGTGGCGGTGGTCAGGTCGAATGTAGCGGTTGTGTTCATCCCCCGGATAACCAACTGATCGGGATAGATCGTCTCTCCTTCTGTATCCGTGAACCGGAAGATGACTTTGGAGAGCTGGTGTGAAAAACTCAGGGGAACCTGCAGGGTACTACCCTGCGCGTATCCCGCGGAGGCGGCCCGCATCAGATCGTGAGCGGCCGATCCGGTGGACTGATTGGCTAAGGCTACGGGATAGAGGAAATCCGTGACTCCCGAAGCATACGGATAATACCCGATAAAATCGACCGATCCGTCGTCCGGATATGTAAATGCGGAGGATGAAGAGAAAGTGGCTGATGCTCCGTCTGCTTCGGCGGTGTAGATTACGTTGGCCGAACCGGTCAGCGCTGTATGGGTGCCGGCTTCGAGCATATAGGCTCCGATCTGGTCGCCTGACAGCCATTGATCGCCGTCCGTATTGACACGGGTGGCGTAGCTGCCTGCCTGAGAGGTAAAGGAGATCGTCTGCGGGGATTCCGGGGTATTCTCATCGTCACTGCACGCGGTAAACATCAGTGCGCATATACCCAAAAGTATACTGGTTTTATAGTTCATATGTTCTGATTTTTTTGATTCTACTTGGTTTTACTGTGGATTCTGCGATGCATACCAACGCGGGTCACCAGCCGCCAGTCGAGACTGTGTAAAGTTTCCGTTGTCGGGATCTGCGAACAGTTGGGCAGCGGTGTATCCGCAATCTTCACCGACAGCGGTTGACTGCCAGGATGTGTCGCTTACATAGTAGTTGCCGCTTGCCGAAGTGCTTGTGGCATTTGACCAGACGGATACCCCTCTCGTCGTATCGTAAGGCAATCCTACGATGTTGTTGGTAAAGGTTATGGAGCCACCAAATGCATCTTTAAACTGGGCAATGGCATACATAGGACCCTGGTTAAAGGTACATTGATCAATGGTGACTGTAGAAGCATCAGTGGGATTGTTTGCATACAACCCTCTGCCAGCCAGGTTGTAGAAGGTGGATTGGAACAATTCGATCTCATAGACGGCACCAGCATCGATAGTGAGTAAATTATAATTTCCGATATGATAGATAATGCTGTTTGTTATTCTGTAAGAGTGAATGGTAGACGCGGCTGTCTGCAAGCGGACCACCCCCCCGTATGTCATGTATGGCACAGCTTTCAATAGCAACCTGTCCGATGGTCACCAGAGATGCCTGATTCATGAAATAACCCGATCCGGTACCGGGCCCATTCAGATCCAGGTTGTATATGTGGATCAGATCCATATCTTCTGTAGCTACCATCGACCCTCCGAAATAGACCGAAGGTGCCCTTGTTCCGCCTTCTCCCACGATCATCAGGGAGGTAATGGAAGCCGGAATACTGAATGTGGAACTTTCTGTATAACTGCCGCCATCTGCCAGCACTATTGCTACTTTGGACGCTGTTGCGGAAGCTAACGCACTATTGATAGACCCTCCTGACGGTAGTGTGATCGTTTGATAATCGGTGGGAATTTCTATATCATCTACAGGTACTTCTTCCTGGTTATCGGCACCACCGTCGCCCCAGGGTGTAAGGGAACTTCCGTTATAATCGACCAGCACAGCTTCTATCTCCGATTCGGACGTTTTGACGGTCATTTTAAACGTATAGGAGTAACCGGCTTTCATTTCGAGTCCGGAGTAGTTGTTGCTCATTTCCCAGAGATACTGGTGCCCGTCTACCAGGATAATTACCTGATGCTCCGCACCGATGGAACAGGGAAGCAATATGGCTTCGGATGAGTTCCCATGCTGGTAAGGAGTGATGTCGGCTGTGGTAGCTACGTCACTCAGGGTACCTGTTTCGAGATCGAACCGGGCGGTGGTATGCATGCCTTTGACGAGTACCCCGTTGGGATCCGGTACAAGCGCGTCGCCATTTTCATCTACCAGATTCAGGATCAGTTTCGACAATTGATGCGTGAACCCGAGTGAAATGGATTCCGAAGTAAATCCGTTTCCGCCGTTGTCGGCTTTCGCGTACATCAGGTCATGCGCCACTAAACTGGCCGACTGATCGGTCAGGTCGATCGGATAGATCCAGTCCGCTATCTGCGAAGCGTAGGGATAGTAGGCAATGAAGTCTACAGGAGATTCCTCTTCGGGGTAGTAGAGCGTTGTCGCATCGGCCTTGAATACGGTGGCCTGGGCCGAAGATTCCGCGGTATAGGGAATGTTGGAGTAATGGATTGCAGCAGTCTGGCCCGACTGTGTCATGTAGATACCGATCTGGTCTCCGGCAGTCCATTGCCCGCCATCCTGGCTCAGGCGCGTGGCGTGTTTGCTGACTGCGGATACAAAGGTTATTTCACCCGGTTTGTCGGTGTTCTGTACATCGTTCTGCTCGTTGCACGACACGAACAGGATGCTGATGAAAAGAAAGCAAGCTAAAAATCTATATAATATGCGCATAGTATGTATCTCGTATAAAATCATCGTTAAAATTTTATTTTTTATGACAGGAAAGTTATTGAAGCGAGGTGTACACTCCACTTGTTACCTGTCCCTTTACGGTTTCTTTCACCAGGTAGTGCAGGTATACTTCCAGATTGGTATAGCGTCCTGTCGGGTCTAATGTATAGGCGTTACGGTCTTCGGCATTGTTCTTATCCAGTCCGAAGGCATCTTCCCAATCGTCTGGGATACCGTCGCCGTCCGTATCTTTCTTCACAGTGCCTGTGGCATAGGCAGGCCATCCGCCCACAGCGCTTTGTGTATCTATGTATCCGTTGATACTGCCATTTCCACCATCGGAGCAGGTGGCCACGCCGTTGCGCGTATCATATACGGCCCGTTCGTCTACCGCATCCCGCTTCAGGTTGGCTCCGGCATAGGCAAGTACCTGATCAAACGCTTCTGCGGCTGTGTGGGTGGTTACCCAGGCCGGTGTACCGTCCGGAGTGATGCTGAGCGGAAGATCCAGTCTGGTATATTCGGTTGTTCCCTGACTGGAGGTATCGTATACCATGCCATTCCAGTTGTCGGAGTTGACCCCGTTGTCGTTTCCGTCTGTTGTTTCCAGGTAGTTGGTATTGTCTCCCAGATAGATGGCCGGACATCCGAAGTCGATATTGCTTTTTACTCCTGAGATGTAATAGAGATACCTGCGTTTTTTCGCATTGGTAGCCGCGTCGGGTCCGAACTCCGAAGCAGGTCCCCATTTGTAGTAATTGCCCACAAAGTTTATTTTTTGTCCTTCTCCCCCGTAGGCAGGATAGTTGGAGAAGTTGTATACCACACAGTTGCGGAAGTCTACGACACGTTCGGAACTGAGCATTCCCGGGTTGGACGACGTTCCGTATACTTCACCGCCGTCGAAGCGCGGATTGCGGCTGTCGTGATGTGCCAGCAGGTTGTGGTGGAAGGAAACGTTGACCCCTCCCCAAATGCTGCCATAGCCATGTGTACCTTTGTCGTGGACAGATATGCGCAGACTCTCGGAGAGTATGCACCATTGCATGGTGAAGTTCCTGTTGGCATAGAAGGAGGAACATTCGTCGGTACTCCAGCTCATGGAACAGTGGTCGATGATGATGTTGTTGAAGTAGCGTCCCCACATGGCATCGTTTTCTTCACCTGCTTCGTCGCCCATGCGGCAGCGGATGTAGCGGATGATCACATTGTCTGCTTTGACCTGCAGCGTATAGTTTTTCAGGCAGATGCCATCGCCCGGAGCGGTCTGTCCGGCAATGGTCACGTCGCCGTTCTTTATTTCCAGGGTGCTTTGCAACTCAATGATACCACTGGTCTCAAAGACAATGGTACGGGGGCCGGATTCGTTTAACGCGGCACGCAGACTTCCGGTACCTGAGTCGTTCAGGTTGGTTACTTTGATCACCTTGCCACCACGTCCGCCTGTGGTGAACATACCCCCTCCTTCGGCACCCGGGAACGCGCGGACCAGTCCGTCATTTTCCCAACTGGGGAGCCCCAGGTCGGGGTCGTACTCTTCCGCTTCCTCGTCGTCATCGTCGTCCTTGTCGCCCCACGGTGCAATGGAATTTCCGTTGGAATCGATCAATATCGCTTCTATTTCGGTGGTAGCAGGTTTAACGGTTACATTAAATGTATAAGCGTAGCCAGACTTTACTTCCATACCTGCGTAGCTGCTTCTCATGGTCCAGGTATAGGAAGTGCCTCCTATGGTGACAATTGCTTCGTGACCTGTGCCCAGGGTAAATGGAAGGAGAATGACATCGGCAGTGTTGCCGCTTGTATAAGCAAGGATGTCGGCTGTCGTTGCCGCGTTGCTTATTGTGCCCGTACTCAGATTGAATTCGGCGGTTGTATGCATTCCTTTGAATACGACACCCTGGGCATCCGGAGTTACAGCGTTTCCTTCTTCATCTATAAAATTCAACGTGAATCTCGACAGTTGGTGTGCAAATGTAAAGGAGACTGCTCCGTAGGTGTAGCCTTTCCCGCTGTTGTCGGCCTTGGCCAGCATCAGGTCGTGTGCTGTCAGGCTGGCAGATTGATCGGAGATCCGGATCGGATATATAAAACCGTTCACTTCCCCGGAGTAAAGGTAATAGGAGATGAAATCTACGGGAGATTCATCTGTCGGATAATGGATCTCCGTATCCTGAGCCTTGAAAGCAGTGGTCGGGGCAGAGGATTCGGCAGTGTAAAGGATGTTGGCGTAATCTACCACTGTGGTACTTCCGGACTCCGTCATATAGATCCCTACCTGGTCGCCGGCAATCCATTGGCTGCCGTCCGAAGTGATGCGGGTGGTCGGGTCGTCTACACCCGATACAAATGTAATGCCGGTTTGCGTGTTGCCGTTTTGCGTGTCGTTCTGGTCGTTACACGACAGGCATAGCAAAGCCGTAAAGGCCAGAAAAATGTAAAAATGGATTTTCATAGTATTAAACTTATTTATTGCAGAGGCAAAAATAGAATCCGGTTTGCTTTGTTATGTGTAAAAAATGGGAAATAGATTGTATTTTTTTCGGAATAGCCTGTTTTTCTCTTTATTTCTTTACTCCACCCAGGAAACGAAGCGCAGAAAGGGAAGCCGGAAGAATGTAGGATTTTACGATGTACGATTGAAAATACGTTGCATACCGTATAATTTCTGTGTGTTTGTACAACAAACTTAGCTGGATATTGCGAGACTAAAAGTGACCCTGCGCCTGGACAGGCGTACTGCGGATGTTTGTAGCTGCGATGGGTGCCATTGCCCGTGGATTCAGTACTACGGATAGTCTGGTTCTAATAATGGGATGTATGTTATCGTAACTCAGTACTTCATAAATCCGCATCTCTTGTTGGTTTTTACAACAGCATACAAAGTATATGGGAAGAATTTGTAATTTTGAAACAATTATTTATCCATTAACTTCAATAGAGATGAAAACCCGTGTGATCTTTTTGTTTTTGTATGTAGCAGTGGTTGCTCAAGCGCAACAGACTTATAAAACGGTGACAGATATTCCTTATATCGATGATTCGGAGACTGATACTTATCGCACAGAACGTTGCAAACTGGATGTGTACTATCCGGAGGGGATGACGGACTTTCCAACGATTGTCTGGTATCACGGCGGTGGGCTGGAAGGGGGGAGTAAGCATATCCCCATGGAACTGATGGATAAAGGATTTGCTGTAGTGACGGTCAACTACCGGTTGAGTCCCCGGGCGCAGCATCCGGCTTACATAGAAGATGCGGCAGAAGCCCTTGCGTGGGTCTTTGAACACATAGGTGATTACGGAGGTAATGCAGAGAAGATCTATGTATCCGGCCATTCGGCGGGTGGCTATCTGGCGCTGATCATCGGTCTGGATAAAAGTTACCTGGCAGCACATGGTGTAGACGCGGATCAGGTAAAGGCTTATTTACCTATCAGCGGTCAGACCGTTACGCATTATACCATTCGCAAAGAGCGTGGATGGCGTGAAGGTATTCCGGTGATCGATGCCTATGCTCCCTGTTTTCACGCGCGTACCGATACACCACCGTATGTGTTGATCACGGGAGGGCGTGACCTGGAATTGATGGCGCGCTATGAGGAGAATGCCTTGCTGGAGTCGGTAATGAAAGGTATAGGTAATCCGAATGTGCGTTTGTATGAACTGGAAGGGTTTGATCATGTGAATGTAGCGGGCCCTGCCTGTTACCTGATAGCCGGTTATGTACGTGATCTGGATACCATAGATTATATAGATAAGATGGAAAAGAAATAGAATGCCCTTAGTCTATCGTTCTATTACCGTTGGTATACAGATATAATAGCGTTATTCTATGGTTACTACACCCGGATGTAGTCAGTTACCAGACCCGGGTGTGGTCAGCTACTATACCCGGATGTAGTATGTTACTACACCCGGGAGTAGTTGGCTGCTACATCCGGGTATAGTAGGAATATAATGTGTGTAGTATATCTGGTGTCTGTGAGTAATGTACCGGCTTACTGACGGTGTTTTACAGGTAGGGTAAGGAGTTTGTTTGTATCTGGCGGTTATGGGAGGGATGGAAGATGCGGTTGTTTCCTGTACAGCCTTTTGGAATATAGGAATTTATGGGGACTTCTGCTCCCTTATTTATAGTATAAATTTACCACAGATGTGGTATTTCGGATGAACCATTCGGGGCTTATCTTTGTCGTATGGAAACATCCTTCCGGATCTGTCTGTGAACGTACAGATTGGTTTGCGGGATAGTTGCAGTAAGGATATTCATCATTAAATCAATAAAATATGGGAAAGATTGCCAGCAAACTTACCGACCTGATCGGTAATACCCCCTTGCTTGAAGTGAGTAATTACAATGCCAGTAAAGGGGTACAAGCCAGACTGATCACGAAACTTGAGTATTTTAATCCGGCCGGAAGCGTGAAAGATCGTATCGCTCTGGCT
This sequence comes from Bacteroides sp., assembly GCA_020861095.1. GTDB lineage: Bacteria > Bacteroidota > Bacteroidia > Bacteroidales > Bacteroidaceae > Bacteroides. Next base: position 30,928 of record JAJBTC010000022.1, on the reverse strand, counting down.
ATGATTGAGGCCGCGGAAAAGTCGGGAGCTTTGAAGCCGGGTGCTACGCTGATCGAGCCTACCAGTGGAAATACCGGTATCGGACTTGCCTTTGCTTCGGCGGCCAAAGGTTATAAACTTATCCTGACGATGCCCGACACCATGAGTGTGGAGCGTCGCAATCTGCTGAAGGCGTTGGGTGCGGAACTGGTACTGACTCCGGGTGCCAATGGCATGAAAGGGGCCATAGCCAAGGCACAGGAATTGAAAGAGAGTACTCCGGGATCGCTGATCCTGCAACAGTTTGAGAATCCGGCCAATCCGGATGTCCATTTCCGTACTACAGGTCCGGAGATCTGGCGCGATACGGAGGGTGCTGTGGATATCTTTGTGGCGGGTGTAGGTACCGGAGGTACGGTGAGTGGTGTAGGTGCTTATCTGAAACAGCAAAAGCCCGGTGTGAAGATCGTGGCGGTGGAGCCGACCGACTCCCCGGTATTGTCCGGAGGAAATCCCGGTCCGCATAAGATCCAGGGGATCGGTGCGGGTTTTGTACCGAAGAACTACAATCCGGAAGTCGTGGATCAGGTGATCCAGGTAAGTAACGACGATGCCATCCGCACCAGCCGCGAAGTAGCAAGCAAAGAAGGTTTGCTGGTGGGTATCTCTTCGGGAGCTGCTCTGTATGCGGCTACGGAGCTGGCTAAGTTACCTGAAAACGCAGGAAAGACCATTGTGGCTTTGTTGCCGGATACGGGTGAGCGTTATTTGTCTACACTGCTGTATGCTTTCGAAGAGTATCCGCTTTAAGTGGTAAGTGTTGAGTTTTAAGTTCTCTGCCGGATGTTTCCTGCGGAGAATTTAGAACTCAGATGCCGGTATTCACTATTTATTACGCATTTCTTAAAACGTATAACTGAGTAGAAGTTCCTGATGGATTGTATAGGAGATACTACTCCGGTATCCTGTAGAGACGCACGGCGTGCGTCTCCGCATCCCGCATGGAAATGTATATACCATGCGGGATGCTTTTTTCTTGGACCTGTGCCGTGGATATATATACACGCCACCTGCATCGCGGAGACGCAACTATGCGTCTCGTATGTTTGCATCTAACATGTAATGTATGGGGATTTACAAAATGTAATTTCAATCGTAAATCGTAAATCGTAAAATCGTAAATCTCTTTGCGTCTCCTACAAGTAGGTGCCACCGTTAGGATATTTGTTTTTTCAATCCGAACCTGGAAATCAGTTCCTCGCAGGTCTATTCGTAATAGGGCACGCCGTATTCTTTTACGGTCATGCTATCGATAGGGATCTTCCAGACCTTTACGTTGCGTACGGCCGGGTCTGAATAGGTGAAGGTACGATCTGTGTATTGCTTCATCAGAATATCCAGTGCTTCTCTTTTCTCCTGCATATCTTCGGGAAAAGATACTTTGCCCCGGCAGATCACACTACTCCCTTTCATGCGGTAGCTACAGGCTACCTCTACGTTCTGATAGGCCAGCTGCTGGCGGGTACAGAAGGTAATACAGACCTGGTTGTGATGTTGCAACATCTCGATGCTGCTTCCTGTCTGACCGGAATGCAGGTACAGGATCTCCTCTTTGTATCCGAAATTCATGGGGATGACGTAGGGGTTTCCTTCCCTGTCTACCATGCCTACATAACATACGTCGCAGGCGGCGATGATCTCTTCGATCTTCTTTTTATCTTCAATGGTTACGGTTTTCATGATCCTTGGTGTATGGAGTATCTGCGCTCTCTGTTTTTCACGCCAGGGTGAAGTCCAGTTGTTTTTTCTCTAAGTTGGCACGCGCCACTTTGATGGTGATGGCATCGCCCAGGCTGTAGATCCGTTTTTTGCGACGGCCGCGCAGGCAATAATTCTTTTCATCGAACTCATAGAAGTCGTCGTCCAGGTCACGGATGGGAACCATACCTTCGCATTTGTTCTCGTTCAGTTCTACATACAGTCCCCATTCGGTCACTCCGGAGATCACGCCGTCGTACGTCTGACCGATGTGTTCCGACATGAATTCTACCTGTTTGTACTTGATAGAAGCCCGTTCGGCCTGGGCGGCTGTCTGTTCCATGTTTGAGCTATGGTCGCACAGGTCTTCGTATTTCTGAGCGGACACGCTGCGTCCTCCTTCGGCGTAGCGAGTGAGCAGGCGGTGTACCATCATGTCCGGATAGCGGCGGATGGGGGAAGTGAAATGGGTATAATACTCAAACGCGAGTCCGTAGTGCCCGATGTTGTGTACCGAATAGCGTGCCTTCTGCATGGCGCGGATAGAGACCGTTTCGATGAGGTTCTCCTCTTTCTTTCCCTGGATGTCGTCGAGCAGGTGGTTGATGGATTTGGATACATCCGTTTTGTTGCCGCTGGTACGTAGTTTGTATCCGAAGCGGGCAATGAACTGGGCCAGGTTGCCTAATTTCTCCGGGTCGGGCAGGTCGTGGATGCGGTATACAAAGGTCTTTGCTTTCTTGCCTCTGGGCACTTTCCCTACTTTCTCGGCCACCGTTTTGTTGGCGAGCAACATAAATTCTTCGATGAGTTTATTGGCATCTTTCGATTCTTTGAAGTATACACCGGTGGGTTTCCCTTTCTCATCGAGTTCAAATCTTACCTCGTAGCGGTCGAAGTTGATGGCTCCGGCCTTGAAACGTTGCTGGCGCAATGCCTTGGCTATTTTGTCAAGTGTCAGGATCTCTTCGGTGAAGTCTCCTTTGCCGGTCTCTATGATCTGCTGTGCTTCTTCGTAAGTGAACCGACGATCGGAATGGGTCACGGTACGGCAGACGTGTGACTTTCTGACCTCTCCTTTTTCGTTGATCTCAAAGATCACCGAATAGGTCAGCTTGTCTTCGTGGGGACGCAATGAACACAGGTAGTTGCTCAGTCGTTCGGGCAGCATCGGTATGGTACGGTCTACCAGATAGACGGAGGTGGCCCGTTTCTCGCCTTCCCGGTCTATGATGCCCCCCTCTTTCACATAATAGGTGACATCGGCAATGTGTACGCCGACCTCCCACCATCCTGCCTTAAGCGGGCGGATGGAGAGCGCGTCGTCGAAGTCTTTGGCATCTTTGGGGTCTATGGTGAAGGTGGTTACCTTCCGGAAGTCTTCCCGGCGGGCGATCTCTTCTTCGGGGATCTCATCGGGTATCTTATCGGCTGCTTTTTCTACCTCTTTGGGATAGACGTAGGGCAGTCCGAACTCGGCCAGGATGGCGTGCATCTCCGCGTTGTTTTCACCCGCTTTTCCCAGGATATCCAGGACCTGCCCGATCGGGTTCTTGGCCTTGTCGGGCCATTCGATGACCTTCACGATGGCTTTGTCTCCGCTTTTGCCTCCTTTGAGCTTGTCTTTGGGAATGAAGATGTCGTTGGCTAATGTCCGGTTCTCTGTTACTAAGAATGCGTAGGACTTGCTTACCTCCAGGGTACCCACAAAGGTGTCGTTGGCCCGTTCGAGGATCTCCAGCACCTCGCCTTCCGCTTCACGGTTTTTGCGCTTGGCATAGAAAGAGATGCGTACCCGGTCGTTGTTCATCGCGTGGGCCGAGTTTCGCTCGGCGATAAAGATCTGTTCTCCTCCTTCGTCGGCGATAAAGAAGTTCTTCCCGTTGCTTTTCCGGTGGAAAACACCGGTCATTTCCACGCCGTGGTCGTTGAGGCGGAAGTGATTGTTTTCTACCTCCACGATGTAGTCGTCTGCCACCAGATCCGCCAGGATGTCTATACAGAGCATTTTCAGGGGGTGGGTGGTGAGGTGCAGTTCCGAAAAAATATATTTGAGGCGAAGTGTCTCAGAAGGTTTGTTGTGGAAGAAATCCATCAATTTGTCGGCCAGTTCGTTACGCGTCATGCGTTTGCCGGCCTTTTTTTCTCTTTTTTTAGCCATGAATGATGTATGATTGGAAAAATACGAAGTACAAAGAAAACAATAATTTGTTGTTTGAGGTTCAAAAAGTGAACAAATCTTCTTACAGACAGCCAAATTCCGGACGGGTGGGTGGCGGGGAGCAATTAATGTCTTATCTTTGTCGCTCCTGAACGCATCATCAATCGTATACAAAAGCATGGCACGTATTTTAATTACCGGAGCAAGTGGTTTTATCGGAAGTTTCTTAGTAGAGGAAGCACTGAGGCGCGGATTCTCGGTCTGGGCGGGTGTACGTAGTTCCAGCAGCAGAGCGTATCTGAAAGACGCACATCTGAATATCCTGGAACTGGATTTCACGGATCCCGATCGGTTGCGTGCCCGGTTGTCGGAACACAAAGACCGATTTCAGGCGTTTGACTACATTGTACATTGCGCGGGAGTTACCAAATGCTCCGATCCGCAGGAATTTGACCGGGTCAATTACCAGCAGACCCATACGCTTGTGGAGTCGCTCCGGGAGTTGCAGATGATCCCCCGGCAGTTTGTTTTCATCAGTACGCTGAGCGTTTTCGGGCCTGTGAGGGAGAAAGACTATACCGCCATCACGGAGGACGATGAGCCGGCTCCCAATACCGGCTACGGATGGAGCAAGCTGAAGGCCGAACGTTACCTGCAACAGGTGCCCGGCCTGCCGTATGTGATCTATCGCCCCACCGGTGTATATGGCCCGCGGGAAAAAGACTATTTCCTGATGGCAAAGACGATACGCAATCACCTGGATTTCTCGGTGGGTTTCAAACGACAGGATCTCACGTTTGTATATGTGAAGGATGTGGTGAAAGCGGTTTTTCTGGGCATAGAGAAAGGCGTAGCGCGGCGTGCTTATTTCCTTTCCGATGGCTGTGTCTATAACAGTCGTGATTTTTCGCGCCTGATCTGCCGGGAGTTGGGCGATCCGTGGGTTGTTCATCTGAGATGTCCGTTAATTGTATTAAAAGTAGTATCTTTGCTCGCCGGCTGGCTGGCCTCCTGCTCGGGTAAGAGCAGTACGCTGAATCCGGACAAATATAAAATAATGAAACAACGCAACTGGCAATGTGACATCACTCCGGCCACCACAGAACTTGGGTTTGTACCTGACTACGATCTGCAGCGGGGAGTGAAAGAGACCATTGACTGGTATAAGAACGAGGGATGGCTTTAGATTTATTTAAGAGGGTAGAGACCCGCAAAGGTCTCTTTGCTGTAGAAAAGATCTCGCTGATCTATAACTTGCTTACTACTATACTGATCCTGTTCATGTTCCGGCAGTTGGATCATCCGTGGGTCATGCTGTGGGACCGGGCGTTGATCGCATTTATGACTTTCCTGCTCATGTACCTTTACCGGTTGGCTCCCTGCAAGGGAACAGCATTTATCCGTATCGGTATACAGATGGCATTGCTTTCTTACTGGTATCCGGATACGTTTGAATTTAACCGCCACTTTCCTAATCTGGACCATGTGTTTGCCCAGGCGGAACAGTGGATCTTTCATTGTCAACCTGCTGTGTTGTTCTGGCAACGTTTTCCTGAGATGTGGGCGAGTGAGCCGATCAATATGGGCTATTTCTCCTATTATCCCATGATATTCGGGGTGGCGATCTATTATTTTCTCTTCCGTTACGAGTTGTTTGAAAAGTTCTCTTTTGTACTGGTGACTGCGTTTTTTGTTTACTACTTTATTTATATTTTCGTACCTGTGGCTGGTCCACAGTTCTATTTTCCGGTGATCGGATTTGATAATGTGGCCCAGGGGGTGTTTCCTGCCATCGGAGACTATTTCAATCATCATACCGACCTGGTTCCGGGACCCGGATATGAACACGGATTTTTCTATAATCTGGTGAAGGCTTCTCAACAGGTGGGTGAACGTCCGACGGCTGCTTTCCCCAGTTCGCACGTGGGTATCTCTACCATGCTGATGATCATGGCCTGGCGGGTGAATAAGAAGTTATTTGCCGGGTTGATGCCTTTCTATATCCTTCTCTGTCTGGCTACGGTGTATATACAGGCACATTATGTGATTGATGCGATCGTTGGGTTTTTCTCTGCTTTTGTCCTGTATGTTGTTGTGACATGGATGTTTAAAAAGTGGTTTGCTACCCCCATGTTCAAGTGAAAAAGCACGATAGTTCTACACCTTCTGTACATTTTGTTTCTGTTATAGGTTGCCTGTGGGCGCAGGTGTATAAAGTGAGGTAGGATTGACCTTTCCGGTCACTCTCTGTATGGGATCTCTACCTCATAGAAGATTGTACCTTACCAGGCAAATGGTTTATTGCCTGGATTTTTCCTGTTCCCGGTACAGGTGATGGATGATGCCGTCTGCAAGTCCTACTTTGGGAACATAGATCTGATTCACTTTGCAGGCTTTCCCGGCAGTCAGGAAGATCTTCATGGCAGGTATAATGACATCCGCGCGGTAATTGTTGAGCTTAAAATTATGAATGCGTTCTTCGTAGGTAAGTTCTTTCATCATGTCGTACAGCATTCTTAGCTCTGTGTACAGGAGCACATCTTTGGAAGTTTTTCCCAGCATTTTGTGTATTTTGTTGATGTTCCCGCCCGATGCTATGATATAGAGGGGGGCATATTTTTCATAGACGTTTTTCAGCCACTCTTTGAAATTATTTTTTTCTTCTTTGCTTACTTTATCTGCCAGCATCCGCACAGTACCTATCTGGAACGAACGTGAGTCTACTTTGGTCTGTCTGCTGTAAAGTACGATCTCGGTACTTCCTCCTCCGACATCTACATACAGGTAATTTTTATCGGGCTCTATCACCGCATTGAGTTTGCCTGCCTGAAAGATCATTTCTGCCTCTTCTTTACCGCTGATGATACGGATGTCTATGCTACTGTTTTCCCGGATCTCCCGGACAATCTGTTCCCCGTTGCCGGCATCGCGCATGGCACTGGTGGCGCACGCCATATAGGAAGAGACCTGATAGGCCCGCATGATGTGGGCAAACCCACTCAATGCCTCATGGAGGCGTTCTGCTTTATTTTCATCAATAAAGCCTTTGGAAAAGGTATCTTCTCCGAGGCGGATCGGTACCCGCAGGAAAGCTATTTTTTTAAATTCAGGAACCCCTTTTCCCTCTTCTATGTTGTTGATGAGCAGTCGTATGGCATTGGAGCCGATATCTATGGCCGCGAATGTATGAAATGACATATTTCTCTTTATCTGTTTTTATAATAATTAAAAAGTTCCATTTGTGAACGGCACAATCTGTCCGTTTCCATTTTTCTGTAATTGTTGTTGTCCGGGTCGGTCAGTTCACGGGCTTTTACATTGTCTGTCCACTGAATATCGAATACCTCTTTCAGGGTCTTACGTATCTTTTTGTCATATACCGGAATGGCTACTTCGATCCGACGGTCGAGATTGCGTGTCATCCAGTCTGCACTCATAATGTAGATTTTTTCTTCTCCGTTGTTGCAGAATATCAGCATACGGGCATGTTCGAGGTAAGAATCCACGATGCTGATGGCTTCGACGGTCTCACTTTGTCCTTTTACCTGCGGCTGGAGACAACAGGCTCCCCGGATGATCAGACGGATCTTTACCCCGTTGTGACTGGCCTTGTAGAGCAGGCGGACAATCTCAGGGTCTGTCAGGGAATTCATCTTCGCATAGATAAAGGCTTTTTTTCCTTTGCGCGCGTTGCGGATCTCATTTTCGATGAGTGTTTCCATGCTGGCACGCATATGATAAGGAGCTACCAGCAGGTGTTTGCAACGGAAATACTGGTGAGGCTGGAGCAGGAATTCAAAGATCCGGCGGGCATCGGCGGCAATCTCCGGATGGGTGGTCAGAATACCGAAATCGCCGTAGAGACCGGCCGTTACCTCATTGAAGTTCCCGGTACCCACATAGACATAGCCCCGGGTGGCGTTTTTTTCTTTTCGCTCTATCAGGATCAGTTTGCTGTGTACCTTGATACCGGGCAATCCGTGGATCACACGGATCCCTGCTTTCTGCATCCTGTCCGAGTCTTCCACATTCTGCTCTTCATCAAACCGTGCCATCAGCTCTTCCAGCACAGTAACCTCCTTTCCGTTCTTGACAGCATTGATCAACGCATTGATCACTTTTGAATTCTCTGCCGTGCGGTACAGGGTGATGCTGATGCTTTTTACTTTGGGATCGACGGCTGCTTCCCGCAGAAAATCGATCAGATGGTTGAACGTATGGTAGGGATAGTTGAGAAAAATATCTTTCTCCCGGATCACCGCTAGTACACTGGAAAACGGTTTGATATCGGGATGGGTCAGCGGCTCCGGACGTTTGAGCTCCAGTTCGGGTGCTACCCGCGGAAATTTCATCAGGTCCCGGAGCATGTGGTAACGCCCTCCGGGAAGTACCTGGTCTGGTTTGACTTTTAGTTTGGAGGCAATGAGTGCCAACAGGTCTTCCGGCATATCTTTATCATAGACCAGCCGGATGGGCTGTCCATGCTGCCTTTCTTCGAGACTGTCTTCCAGTTTCTCCACCATACTTTTGGATATGTCATCATCGAAACTCATCAGGGAGTCGCGCAGGAATTTGAAAGTGTATGCCTGGATGTCATCGAAATTGAACATGAAAAAAATATCGTCCAAGCAGAGCCGGATGATATCTTCCATGAAGATGATCTCTTTGGCTGTCTTTTCCGGCGGTAGTTCCACAAAACGCGGACAAAGTTTGCTGACATACAACTGGATCAGGGCATATCGTTTGTTCTGGTTGGTACGGTTGCTCATTTTTACAGCCAGGTAGGCATGCTGGTCGCTCAGAAAAGGCAGTGTGACTGTTTTGCGTAGCATAAGGGGCACCAGCCGTACACTGATCACTGAAGCGTAGTAATTGCGACAGAACTCTTTCTGTCTTTCGCTCAGTTGGTTTTCGTGAATGATCCTGATCCCGTGTTCCTCCATCTGGGAAAGGATGGTCCGGTAGGTCTGTTCGAACACTTCACGGGATTCCTGCATACCTTCGTTGATACGTTGAAGTAATCCCTTCTCTATGCCGATCTTTTTTCGCTGATACCTGCTTTTCAGGTTATTTGCCCGTATGGCGTTGGCTACTCTGACTTTGATGAATTCGTCCTGGTTGTTGGAAAAGATCCCCAGGAATCTGAGGCGTTGCATCAGCGGAACGGTGGGGTCTTGTGCCTCCTGCAGGACGCGACGGTTGAAAGCCAGCCAACTCAGTTCTCTGTTGTTTGTTTTCATACGAATGTGGTAAGGTGTCTCATAAATATCTCTTCTCCGGACTCTATCCACTTCCGGAACGTATCTTCTTCTTGTATCGGATGCTGTAATCTCTCCATGAGTTTATCCAGATCGAACCTGGAATGTGCGACGGCCTTGCCGGTAGAGGCTGCGTCAGCGGCATTTACTTCCTGTTCTACATGGCTGGGTACCACCATCACCGGTTTGGAGAGATAAAAGGCTTCACAGATCGACTCGAATCCGGCTGTGGATATGTATCCTTTGCAACCTGCCATGAAGTGGAGGAATTTCTCGTCGTCTATCGTGAAAAAGGTCAGTGTCTTATCCACCTCCAGTTTGTCCGGCGCGTTTTTCTTATCCCAGAAGCAGACCAGTTTGGTCTCCGGATGGAGGGTATGCCATTGGCGGATCTCGTCTTCGTATCCCTGATTCAGTATATAAACCAGCAGGTATTCTTCGTTCCGTACCTCCAGCTCTCTTACCTCTTTTCGTATCAGCGGAGGGACCACCGCGATGCGTTCGGGAACATAATCTTTCATGGGGTAAAAGGAGAGGGCCAGGGTTTTGGTGGCGCCTATTTTATTGAAGATGGCATGCAGTCTCAGGAAGAGGTAACCCTGTTCGTCACTTTTTCCAAAAGGGTAGTCGGGGTGATTAAGCAGGAATTGATGCCCGATATGTATAAAAGGGATATGTTCCCGGTAACGTATGTTGGTCAGGCCACCTAATATTTCGTAAAAGTTGACCACCGCGTCGGGTTTCGTTTTGACAATGCGCCTGTGGATCTTTTCCATGCTGGCCAGGTATTTCCTGATCCGCAAAGGTTGCGAATTGTATAGAATGGTTTTGAGCATGTGGATGTGCTTTCTGTTCTTTTTCAGCTTGAAAGAGAGGGTATCGAAGCATTTGACCCGACTGCCGATCTTCTTGAGGAAAAACTCCGGGATTTCACGGTTCTTACTTCTCCCAAGCAATATTTCACATACTTCGTGTCCGTTCCGACGCAATATATCGGCCAATGCGAGTGCTTGTGTGAGATGTCCCCGTCCTTCTCCCTGTACAATGAAGAAATATCTCATATCGCTATTTTCAATTTACGGGTTTGTTTTTCTTTCTTCTCCTGTTTTTCCTGCTGGTGTTCTTTTAGAAAAGATTCGTAGGTAGCTATCTGCCAGTTACCTGCTTCGTCTTCAGTCAGGGCGGTGAGGGATTCTACCCAATCTCCGGAGTTCAGGTATAGAATATCCTGATAAGTTTTGATCTCCGCATGATGTATGTGTCCGCATATTACCCCGTCGCATTGTTTTCTCTTTGCTGTTTCGACCAGATGCTTTTCGAAATCACTTATGTAGGAAACAGAGGCTTTTACTTTTTTCTTGATCTTTTTGGAGAGCGAATAATAGGGCAACCCTTTGCGCACACGGTAGTTGTTGTATATTTTATTGAGCCACAACAGCATGGTATATCCTACATCTCCTATGTGTGCCAGCCAGCTCAACCGGGAAGTGATGGTATCGAAGCTATCTCCGTGGGCTACATAATATTTCTTTCCATGGCTGGTATAAATATAGTCTTTGACGATTTCCATATTCTGAAAACGCATCGGGATCATACGATCGAGGAAATCATCGTGATTGCCACGGATGTAGATGATGCGTGTATGGTGCTGGATGTCCAGAAGCAGTTTGATGAAAGTCGTATGCTGTTTTTTCCATTTGGCTTTTTTTCCGCGCATAATACTCCAGCCATCTATGATATCACCACACAGGATCAGTGTGTCGCAGGAATTTTTTTCAGAAAACGTGTAGCCGGTTTGGTCTTCGACCATTTCGAGCCTAAGTGCAGGTCGGATAGTACGATCGTTTTGTGGTGTTTAGTCATACCGTTCTTTTTGAAAATGTGCTTGAAATAACAGAAAAAGCGCTTTACTGCTGTAACTATGGAATGAAAAAAGTGTTACGTTTCTGTATGGGATGGTTGAGATCATCAGAAAAAAGGGAAAAGAGAAAAGAAAACGAAATATCGATTACATTTATGTTTCATTTTTTGATAGAGAACGGTAACTCCTGTTCTGATGCTTTTACAAAAATCGGAATAGAAATAAAAGATGAATAGTCAGCTTCTGTTCGGTCTTTTATTTTATTCGCTGTGCTGATTGTTGGTTATAATTTACAAAGAGAATTACAGCTACTTCTTTGGTTCAGCATACTTCTCTGCATTTTTCCATCATCAAAGGGTACACGATGTACGGTTAATACGATCTTGTAATATCCTGAGAGAATTTAATTCCCTTCCCTGATTCTGATGGGATGAAAACAAGGAATAACAGAGAACGGACCAAGTGTAATACGTACTAAAATCCAGGCATTAAATTGTTGGAAAATATATATCGGATTGCTGAGGGCAGTTCTTTTCTGTATCTGCTATAAACGGATGTGATCTCAGAAGGATCGGATTTGTTATCCCTCTTCCTGTGCGGGAGGTTGTATCGTATCAAAAATATGGAAAAGTTCTTCTACCGATTCGGTGCGGAGCATGGCAATTCGTGTTTCCCGGAAGTTCGGTATTCCTTTGAACAGGGGCGTGGCAGCCAGGTGGCGGCGGATGTGAATGATACCCCGTCGTTCGTCCAGTCTCTTCACACTGCTTATGACCTGTTCTTTCAGGGTCTGTAGTTTCCACTCGAAAGGCAATGGAGGCAGTTCTTCTCCGGTCTCCAGCAGGTGTTTTACCTCTTTGAAGATCCAGGGGCGACCGATACTTCCCCGTCCAATCATGATGGCATCTACTCCGTAGCGATCGAAATACTCTCTGGCTTTGGCGGCAGAGGTGATGTCGCCATTCCCGATAACGGGGATATGCATACGCGGATTGTTCTTTACCTCTCCGATCAGGGTCCAGTCGGCTTCGCCGGTATACATCTGTGCCCGGGTGCGTCCGTGAATGGCTAAGGCTGCAATGCCGCAATCCTGCAACTGTTCGGCCAGGTCCACGATGACTTTATTGTCTGCGTCCCACCCCAGGCGGGTCTTTACCGTGACGGGGATCTGTACGGCGTCTACTACCGAACGTGTGATCTCCAGCATCTTCGGGATGTTGCGGAGCATCCCTGCTCCTGCCCCTTTGCCTGCCACTTTCTTGACCGGACAGCCGAAGTTCAGATCCAGGATATCGGGCCGGGCCTCTTCCACGATGCGGGCCGCCTCTGTCATGGCGTCTGTCTCTCTTCCATAGATTTGTATGGCCACGGGCCTTTCTTGGTCGCTGATGGAGAGTTTCTGCTGCGTCTTGTTGACACGACGGATCAGTGCGTCGCTGGATACAAATTCCGTGTACACCATGTCTGCTCCGAAACGTTTGCACATCAACCGGAAGGCGGGGTCGGTCACATCTTCCATGGGTGCCAGAAAGACCGGGTATTTACCTGATTCTATAGAACCTATTTTCATTGCAAAGGGATAGTTGTTGTTTTCTGTTCTCGATAATGGCTGCAAAAATAGGGAAAAAAGCGTACCTTTGTATTCCCGTAGGTATTTACTTGGGAGGAAATGAGATGAAAAAAATGCAGCAGGGTGGATCCTGGCGGTAACCCTGGCTTTTTGCGGGCATTCTGGCCTGCATGCTCAGGGAGCAGGCTCTTCTTACCGGATCCAATTGAAGAAGTGTATGGAGGCATCCGGAGCGGCAGAAGGTATCGATCCATGATCCCCTATGTCCTAAGTTCTCTGGCAGAGATGTTCCCTGCTGTTGATAAGAAAGTATGGGAGATGTAAAAAGCTGGCACGGATGCTTTCCGAAGTACCGAGGGAATCCGTGCAGCCCGTTCAGTAGATCGGGCTCAGGATCTCCGAACGTAGGATGGAGAGGCTACACGGAGACGGACTGATCGAATGATGAACCAGCCTTTCCGGACAATAAGGAATCAGATTTATTGATGGAATATACATTAAAAGACTTTGAAATAATGGCACCTGTGGGCTCCCGCGAGTCGCTGGCTGCCGCCATACAGGCCGGAGCAGATTCGGTCTACTTCGGTGTGGAGAACCTGAATATGCGTGCCCGCTCTTCGAGTGCATTCACTTTGGAGGATCTACAGGAGATCGCGCAACTTTGCAACGCACAGGGTATAAAAAGCTATCTGACTGTAAATACGATTATTTACGACGAGGACCTGGCTGCCATGCGCACCCTTGTGGATGCCGCCAAAGCGGCAGGTATCTCCGCGGTGATCGCGGCCGATGTGGCTGTGATGAGTTATGCCCGCTCGGTAGGTCAGGAGATACACCTCTCTACCCAGCTCAATATTTCCAATGTGGAGGCGTTGAAATTCTACGCTCAGTTTGCCGATGTGGTTGTACTGGCGCGTGAGTTGAATATGGATCAGGTGGCGGAGATTTACAAAGCGATCCGGGAGCAGGATATCTGTGGCCCTTCCGGGAAGCAGATCCGTATCGAGATGTTTTGTCACGGAGCGCTCTGCATGGCTGTCTCCGGAAAGTGTTACCTCTCCCTGCATGAGATGGCGAGTTCGGCCAACCGCGGAGGGTGTATGCAGGTATGCCGCCGCTCCTATACGGTACGCGACAAAGAAACGGATGTGGAGTTGGAAGTAGACAATGAGTACATCATGTCGCCCAAAGACCTCAAGTCGATCCATTTTCTCAATAAGATGATCGATGCCGGAGTAAGGGTCTTCAAGATCGAAGGGCGTGCCCGCGGTCCGGAATATGTAAGGACTGTAGTTGAATGCTACAAAGAGGCGATCCGGGCCTGGTTAGGTAACGAATTCACTCCGGACAAGATCGCGCGCTGGGACGAACGCCTGAGAACCGTCTTCAACCGCGGGTTCTGGGACGGTTATTACCTGGGGCAGCGCCTGGGAGAATGGAGCAGCAATTACGGATCGGAAGCTACCGAGCGCAAAGTGTATGCCGGTAAAGGCATCAAGTATTTTGGTAATCTGGGTGTCGCAGAGTTCCTTGTGGAAGCTACGGAAATCCATGTAGGTGATAAACTGCTGATCACCGGTCCTACTACAGGAGCTGTCTACCTGACCCTGGAAGAGGCTCGTGTGGATCTCAAGCCCGTAGATACGGTGAAAAAAGGACAACGCTTTTCCATGAAGGTGCCGGAGAAAGTGCGTCCCAGCGACAAGCTGTTCCGGATAAAACAGAGAGAGCAATAGGATTTACTGAACCAACGGTCGACGAAGTCAACCAACGGTCAGCAGAGTTAATTACGATGTACGATTGGAAATACATAAAGAAATATTGGTCGATAAAATCAACCAAGAGATCTGCAATTTAAAGATCATTCGTTATGCGAACCAGCGAAATGCACTCAAACGTACCTCAACGAAATGCAGCCATTGCCATCCACAACACGCCTGGAACAGGCGTATTGTCGCCTTTGGTCTCGCAGCGTCAAGCGGAGTTTGTTGTATGCCGACAAAAGAGCAGGATTTGTCTGAGCGAAGCGAGTTTATCCTGCGAAGAGGCGTACAGCAAACAGAGTAGCGGAGAGACCAGGCGCCGCCTTTCTTTGCTTCGTTTCTTTGGCGGAGCAAAGAAATGAAGAATAAAAAATAAACTTTAAATTATTCCTTATCTGACTATGGACAAATACATTTTTGAACTGACACTCAAAGTGCGTGATTACGAATGCGACTTACAGGGAATTGTGAACAATGCCAACTACCAGCATTACTTAGAACATACCCGTCATGAATTCCTATCTTCCTTAGGAGTGAGTTTCGCCGGCTTGCACGAGCAGGGAGTAGATCCTGTCGTAGCACGTATCCACATGGCATTCAAAACTCCTTTAAAAAGCGGAGATGAATTCATTTCCAAACTCTACCTCCGGAAAGAAGGCATCAAATATGTATTCCATCAGGATATTTTTCGTAAAGAGGACCTTAAATTAGTGGTTCGTGCTTCTGTGGAGACCGTCTGCGTGGTGGATGGTCGTTTGAGAGAGAGTGCTTTGTTCGATCAGCTGTTTGCTCCTTTCCTGATATGATCCCTGCGGAAGAAAAGATCCATAGCATCGCTTTGACGCAGGTGCCGGGGATCGGCCCTGTCTGGGGCAGGAAACTGATCGAAGGAATGGGAAGCGCGGAAAATGTATTTCGTCTGCGTAACGAATTGCCGGACCGGATACCGGGTGTACATCGTCGGCTGATAGAGACCCTGGATTGTCCGCAGGCACTGGAATTTGCCCGGAGGGAATACGACTTTACCCGGAAAAACAACATCTGTTGCCTGACCCTTGCGGACCCGGCCTATCCGGAACGTCTGAGGGAGTGCGACGATGCTCCGCTGGTGCTTTACTACAAGGGAAATGCGGATCTCAACGCGATCCGGGTATTGAGTATGGTGGGTACACGTAAGGCTACGGAATACGGAAAAGGGTTGTGTCTGCGTTTTCTGGAAGAGTTGCGACATCTTTGTCCGGAGGTACTGGTGGTGAGTGGCCTGGCCTATGGGATTGATATCCATTCGCATCGCGCGGCTCTGAAAAATGACTTTGCTACGGTAGGAGTACTGGCTCACGGACTGGACCGCATCTATCCGTATGTGCACAGACAAACCGCTGTGGAGATGCTTGAAAAGGGAGGGTTGCTCACCGAGTTTCCTTCGGGAACCAATCCGGATCGTCACAACTTTGTCAGCCGCAACCGGATCATCGCCGGCATGAGTGATGCTACATTGGTAGTGGAGTCTGCTGCCAAAGGAGGCTCTCTCATCACGGCGGAGATAGCCGGCGGATATAACCGGGATTGTTTCGCGTTTCCGGGACGTGTGACGGACGAGCAGTCCGCAGGCTGCAATCACTTGCTGCGTGATCACAAAGCGGCTCTTATAGAGTCTGCAGAAGATCTGGTGTGGGCAATGAAATGGGCGGCTGACCGATCGGATCCGGCATCTGTACATGCTGTTCAGGCTTCTCTGTTTGCCGACCTTACACCGGAAGAAGAGGCGGTAGTGGCGCTGTTGAGAGAACGGGGAGAGATGCAGATCAATATGTTGGTGGTGGCCACGGATATCCCTGTTTATAAGTTGTCTGCTTTGTTGTTTGAGATGGAGATGAAGGGTATTATAAGGACACTGGCAGGGGGAGTGTATCGGTTGGGTTGATACAATCAGGGGTCGGAGCAAAGGGGTTGCTCTGACCTCTGATTGTATTAAGTAATATTATTTTATCTTCATTTCTTTGGGAGGCCAAAGAAACAAAGCAAAGAAAAACAAAAGGATTTACGATTTACGATTGAAAAGACATCGCATAATGTATGATTTGTGTCTCTTCGCTGCTTCGTTTGCTGTACGGCGACGGGCACGAAAAACCCGCTTTGCTCAGACACATCCTGATTTTTTGTCGGCGGACAACAAACTCCGCTTGACGCTACGAGGGCACAGGCGATGGTAAGCCTGTGCCAGGCGTGTTGCGGACAACAGTGGCTGCGTTTCGTTGGGGGATATTTCGTTGGTCCGGATGGAGATAGTGGCAAATTTCTCATCGGCACTGCAACTACAGATAAGAATAAGTGAAGATAAGAGAGCCCATAGATAATGCTTTTTCATGTGATAGGGAGGGAGTGTATTTGGTGGGTTGGTGCACTGTAAATGTAGAATGTATATTTGAAACCGTGTGTCTATCTGGAAGGTTTTAACGCACAGGAAGGCCTGCTAAGCAAAAGAAGACCTCATAAGCAGAAGAAGACACCAGGAAGTCTGTAATAAAAAAGAAAGTATCCCGTGACGGAATACTTTCTTATGTAAAGTGCTGAGAAAATCAATCAAAAAATCAGTCTTTCAGTTTGGCCCAGATGAAGTCACGATTCAACTTGGCGATATGGCTGATAGAGATGTTTTTCGGACATTCGGCTTCACAGGCGCGGGTATTGGTGCAGTTACCAAAGCCCAGCTCGTCCATTTTGGACAGCATGGCTTTCGCGCGGCGTGATGCTTCTACTTTTCCCTGAGGCAGACGGTTGAGCTGACTCACCTTAGCAGATACGAACAGCATGGCCGAACCGTTCTTACAGGCAGCTACACAGGCACCGCATCCTATACAGGAAGCGGCATCCATAGCAACGTCTGCTACTTCTTTCGGGATCAGTATGGCGTTGGCATCCTGGGGAGCACCGGTATTGACACTTACGTACCCGCCGGCCTGGATGATCTTGTCGAACGCGTTGCGGTCTACAATCAGGTCGCGGATCACCGGGAATCCCGCTGAACGCCAGGGCTCTACAGTGATCGTCTCACCGTCTTTGAAACGGCGCATATAGATCTGACAGGTAGTAGCTCCGGTGGCCGGTCCGTGCGGATGTCCGTTGATATAGAGCGAACACATCCCACAGATCCCTTCGCGGCAGTCGTGGTCGAATACGATCGGCTCTTTGCCCGAGCTTACTAATTGTTCGTTGAGGATATCCAGCATTTCCAGGAAGGACGTGTCGCCGGAGATATCTTTCATCGGATAAGATTCAAAGGCACCTTTTGCTTTCGGGCCTTTCTGACGCCACACTTTAAGTGTAAATGATATATTTTTTTCCATTGTGTACTGTTTTTTAAGCCTTGTAATTACGTGTCTGAACCTTCACGAACTGATAATTCAGATCTTCTTTGATAAGTTCCGGTTGTTTGTTCTCGCCGGTATATTTCCAGCAAGCTACATACGAGAAGTTCGCGTCATCACGCAATGCCTCTCCTTCCGGTGTCTGATACTCTTCACGGAAGTGGCCGCCGCAAGACTCTTCCCGGTTCAGTCCGTCGAGAGCCATCAGTTTACCCACTTCGATAAAGTCGATCAGACGAAGGGCTTTTTCCAGTTCAATGTTCAGATCATCTATCTCACCGGGGATGAATACATTTTTCCAGAAATCTTTTTCTACCTCTTCGATCTCTGTAAGCGCTTTCCGGAGCGATTCTTTGGTACGGGCCATTCCTACGAAATCCCACATGATGTGGCCCAGTTTTTTGTGGATAGAATCTACGGAGTGCTTTCCGCCTACTGCTTTGATCCTCTTCATTTTCTCCAATACTTCGTTTTCGGCTTTTACGAATTCGGGCAGGTCGGTAGAGAAACGGGGTACCTGGATCTGATCGGCTAAGTAGTTCTGGATGGTATAAGGCAGTACGAAGTATCCGTCGGCCAGACCCTGCATCAGGGCAGATGCTCCCAGACGGTTGGCACCGTGGTCGGAGAAGTTGGCTTCACCGATGGCAAACAGTCCCGGAATAGAGGTCATCAGTTCGTAGTCTACCCAGATCCCTCCCATGGTATAGTGGATGGCCGGATAGATCATCATCGGTACTTTGTACGGATCTTCGTCTGTGATCTCTTCGTACATATCGAAGAGGTTTCCGTAGCGGTCACGTACCACATCTTCGCCCAGACGTTCGATGGCGTATTTGAAATCGAGGAACACGGCCAGTCCTGTGTTGTTGACACCGAACCCGGCATCGCAACGTTCTTTGGCGGCACGGGAAGCTACGTCGCGCGGTACCAGGTTACCGAAGGCCGGATAGCGGCGTTCCAGGTAGAAGTCCCGATCTTCATCGGGAATGTCATTCGCCTTTTTCGTTCCTGCCTGCAGGGCTTTGGCATCTTCTATCTTTTTCGGAACCCAGATACGTCCGTCGTTACGCAACGATTCGGACATCAACGTCAGTTTGGACTGCTGTTCGCCATGTACCGGCACACAGGTCGGATGGATCTGTGCAAAGCAGGGATTCGCGAAATAGGCTCCTTTGCGGTAGCACTGGATAGCCGCTGATCCGTTGGATCCCATGGCGTTGGTGGAGAGGAAGAACGCGTTTCCGTATCCTCCGGTACCGATCACTACGGCATGAGCGGAGAATCTTTCCAGCTGACCGGTCACTAAGTTGCGGGCAATGATCCCACGGGCGCGGCCGTCGATGATCACCAGCTCCAGCATCTCGTAACGGGTATACAACTTTACGTTTCCTTTCTGTACCTGGCGGCTCAGTGCAGAGTAAGCTCCCAGAAGCAACTGCTGTCCGGTCTGGCCACGGGCATAGAACGTACGGGATACCTGAGCACCCCCGAACGAGCGGTTGTCCAGGGTACCACCGTAGTCACGGGCAAACGGTACTCCCTGTGCCACACACTGGTCGATGATGGCGTTGGCTACTTCGGCCAGACGGTATACATTGGCTTCACGGGCACGGTAGTCGCCCCCTTTAATGGTATCGTAGAAAAGACGGTATACAGAGTCTCCGTCGTTCTGGTAATTCTTAGCCGCATTGATCCCCCCCTGTGCCGCGATGGAGTGCGCGCGCCGGGGAGAATCCTGGATGCAGAAGTTAAACACTTTGAATCCCATTTCACCTAAAGAGGCGGCTGCGGAAGCTCCGGCCAGACCGGTACCTACCACGATCACGTCCAGACGGCGTTTGTTTGCCGGGTTAACAAGTTTCTGATGAGCTTTATAATTGGTCCATTTTTCGGCTAAAGCGCCTTCAGGAATCTTTGAATCTATCTTAGTCATAATCTTTTCTGTTTTAAGATTTTAAATTGGAGATCAGCAGCCGCAGAGCGATTTCACAAAGAATATGATCACCACTGAAGCAAAACCCAGTACGATAATGGTGGAGTAGACATAGGAAATCACTCTCCAGCGCTCGAACCAGATCTTGTTGTTCCAGCCAATGGTGTGGAGTGCGCTCCAGAACCCGTGAGTCAGGTGGAACCACAACGCTGCCAGCCAAACCAGATAAAGAACAACAAATACGGGATTGCTGAATGTCAGCCGGATGAAGGCGCTTCCGTCGTGTGGAGAAATTCCTCCGTTGGAAGCAGCATCATGAATACCCATCAGTTCGGCAAACTGCATCTTGAACCAGAAATTGTAGAAGTGCAGGATAAGCCCCAGGATCACAATGATACCCAGAACCAACATGTTCTGTGAAGCCCATTCTACTTTTTTAGGCTTTTCCACAACGGCATACCGTTCGCTTCCACGTGCTTTTTGGTTCTGCAACGTGAGCCAGAAAGCATACACAATGTGGATCACGAAAAGTGCTCCTAATCCCATCGTGGCGACAAGGGCATACCAGTTGGCTCCGAGAAGTTCACAAATCAAATTGTATGCTTCTGCCGAAACGATAGCCACAAGGTTCATCGCCATGTGAAATGTCAGAAAGAGGATAAGGGCGAGTCCCGTAACACTCATGACCACTTTCCTTCCTACAGATGAATTAATTAACCACATAAATGATTGATTTTTAAATTATTTAATTGTTAGAATTTTATGCGTAGCCTGTGCACATTTTTAATGGATGCAAAATTAGATGAAATAGACCGATTTAGCAAGGGATTAAAGAATTATTTCTTTAATTCATAGAGGGAGTGTTGTTTTCTTTGAGTTGCTGAAGAAATGCAGATAGTTACGAGTTACGGATTTACGATTGGAAAGGCAAATACCCTGATGGAAGGATCCACTCGTATTTCAGATCGTAAGTAATCGGGTTTTATTTTTGCAGAACGATCTTTTCGCCTTTAGCCGCTTTGTTGCGCAGGGCACGGGGAGAATCTCCGAAGGAAGATTTGCAGAAGTGAGCGAAATGGGAAAGCGAATCGAACCCGTAGCGCGCGCTGATTTCACTGATGCGTTGTTTGGTGTGTTGCAGGTCATCTAATATCCCTTCTCTCTTTTTGTTGAGTATCCATTCGTACACAGGCTCTCCGTACATATTCTTGAAAAGACGGCGGAAAGTGGTGGTAGTGTACCCTCCTTTGTGTGCGAATTCTTCTACATTTTTCACCTTATCGTAGTTTTGCATCACAAAGTAGTGGAATCCTTGTGTATAGGTACTGATGGGATAGAAGAAACTGCTTAATTGGGGCAATGGGTAATAGCAGGTCAGGATATAAACCAACTCCTGGCATTTGATGTCAATGAATTTGCCGCAAGACATTTGTTCGTCTAAATAGGAGCACATGTCCTGCATGAAAGAGTTCAGGCGCGGGATCATGACGAGTGGGGTATAGGTGAGCGGAGCCTCTGACATTTCCAGTATCTTCTGATAGCGTACGTCACAGATCTGAGGCAGTTCCGTGAACCCATATGTCATGTACTCGACATCGGTCAGTGCGAGTATCTCGATCTTGGAACCTATGGCCTGCAGCACAAATTGTCCTTCTTTGAGTGTGGTACCCGGATATTCGTTGCTATTGATCAGTAATTCTCCTTTCAGCATGAACAACATACAGTTCTGGGTGCACTTCTCTGCCGGAAAGTGTTTCCCCTGTGCATATACATGATGCACCAATACACCTTCGGAGGCTTTGGGGCATTGCGCACAGTCTGTGTATCTCTTGCAACTGCTGTTTGTGATCATATCCAGGTAACAGATTTCTCTATTTGGTCACAAAGATACAGGTTTTCAGTGAAAAATTTCCCTCTTTCACATATCTTTGCAGAAAATAGGATGCGCCTCAGCAGAACTAAAATAAACTTTGTTCTGCGTTTGGCTTTCGCTATTTTTGCAGAAACCTCAACACTGTACTATTATGCGAAAATTGTTGGCTTTGTCATTCCTTACTTTCAGTTTTTCAGGGATGTACGCGCAAAACTGGGACATCAATACCCTTTATAAGATCAATCACGGTCAGAGCCGTTTGGCACGTAATTACAGTAAGACCATGTCACATTCTACTTTCTACCTGGCGGTGGGAGTGCCGGTGGGGATGGCGGCGTATGCAGGCATCACGCGTGATCAGTCTCTGCTGTCCGATGCGGTCTATATCGGTAGTAGTGTGGCAGAAGCGGTGATGATCTCTTGCGCGACAAAATATATGATAGACCGGGAGCGGCCTTATGATAAATATCCGGATCGGGTGATTGTTTATAGTCACGAGTCAACCCCTTCTTTCCCTTCCGCGCATACGGCATCGGCTTTTGCGTTGGGTACTTCCCTGAGCCTGAAGTATCCCAAGTGGTATGTGATCGCTCCATCAGCTATCTGGGCCTGTTCGGTAGGTATTTCCCGTATGCAGGAGGGCGTACACTATCCGTCGGATGTCATTGCCGGAGCAGTGATCGGGTCGGGCTGTGCGGTGGTGAATCTGTATGTAAACCGCTATCTGAACAAATGGTTGTTTCCGGAGAAGAAACAGACGAAAAGATATACGATGTACTGATGATGGACTCTTTTCTCTCCTATAGATATTTCCTGTAAAGAGCTTGGAAGAAGGTTTGTCCCGCGCCCGGTGCCGATCGGCCCGCATAAAGTGCCGATGAGCACCCGTAAAGGGCCGATCGGCACCGGGCGCGGGACACAGAAAACTCCATAGGCAAGAAGAAACTTTTGTATGGAGTTGTGTGGTATGGATCCATAACAGGAAAGACATCTGCTCTGATATTCTATGTGATCCTTCCCCTGGTATCGGACACTTCGTTATATAGGATTGAAAATACCCTGATGCCAGCTTTCACATGTAGAAACACAAAGAGATTTACGATTTACAGATTGACGATTTACGATTGAAATTACAGAAAGAATCTGTTTGTAAATCCCTATGCGTACCATTTTATATATAAACATACGAGACGCAGAGTTGCGTCTCCGCGATATACATATTCATTGTCTTCTATTGTTCGTATGTCCTTCTATCTCCTATATAGACAAAAGAACATAAGAACAAAAAAAGAAAGAAAAAACCTGTCAGATCCATCCACTATATAGAGCAACTTCCATCGTACGTCGTCCCACGTTCCTGAGTTTGAACGATCGAATAAGGGTTGTGACCGAAGGGAGTAATCGTAACTCTTTTCAATCTAAGTATTTCTTCAACGCTTCCGTGAGTGCGTCGCCCCGCAGGTTCTTCTCTAAGATCTGTCCTTCGGGGCTCAACAGGTAGTTGGTCGGGATGGAGTTTACCGCATATTGTTGCGCTACCTCGTTCTTCCAGCCTTGCAGATCTGATACCTGGTTCCACTCCAGTTTGTCGTCTTCAATGGCTTTCAGCCAGTTCTCTTTGCTTTCGTCTAAAGAGACGCCCAGTACGGTGAATCCTTTGTCTTTGTAGGCCTGATAAGCAGCTACTACATGTGGATTTTCTGCCCGGCAAGGTCCGCACCAGGAAGCCCAGAAATCAAGCAGTACGTAAGAGCCCCGCAGGTTGGTGAGGCTGAACGGATTACCCTCTGCATCGGTTTGCGTGAAATCCGGAGCGATCTGGCCCACCGCGATGGACTTCCAGGCATCGATCTTCTTCCGGAACGATTTGCCGAGTACGGAACTCCGGATCTCCGGTGAGAAAGTCTGGAAGAGTGAATCTGCCTGTTCACCATCCGGATTGTAACCCAGGTATTGCTGGTATAACCCGTCCAGGACAAACAGAGAATGGTGAGTCGCTATAAAGTCTTTCATGAGCTCTTTTTCTATGGCCTGTAGAGAATCTATCTGTGCCTGAGCCAGTTCTTCATCTTCCTGGGTACGTTTGTCCGCGGGAATGGTTCTGTAAGCTGTGATCACCTCCCGCATGTTGTCATAGATCGGGGTGGTCCATGTTTTCCACTCTTCCCGGTCTGTATAGCCCTGAGAGCCTGTCACTGTCGCGTTTTTAAGGGAGTCGGTACTCTGTAAGGTGATGGTGGTACCTTGCTCCACATAGATAGTCAGCTGATCCGGATGGTTGCGGGTGTAGTTGCCTGTTCCGTCCCAGTCGGTATACAGGAGTGCTCTGAACGGATAAGCATAGGTATCTGAGAATTGGAAGGTACCGTTTACCACATAGGTAGAGTCGGTCACTTTTCCGTCTTCTCCTTCATAAGTCAGGTATACCCGTACGGAGTCCTGTGCCGGGCCCAGTTCTCCTTTGATCACATATTTGTTCGTCTGTTGATTGCAACTCAGCAAGCCAGCCAGGAGGAATGATGTAAAAATAAGCTTTTTCATTGTATAAACGTTTTTATCTTCAAAGATAGTGAATTTCGGAGTTCCCTGGTTAAAAACTCCACAGAACTCTGAAATTCCTTTTGCGGTTTAATCTTCTTCGCTGTATATACTCAATTTGGGATATTTGCTGTACAGGTTGGTATTTTCGCGCTCTTCGGTATCTGTGATGCGATACAAGAGGTATTTACTGTTGGCCTCGAAAGGACGTCCTCCGGGGAAATACACCTGACGATGTCCTTTCGGATTGCCTCTAAGGAGGTGTTCCACGCCGTTGTCATCGGTATATATAGTCGATCTCGTCGCTGGGATATTCGTTGCGTACAATGGTCTGTTGGTTGCGGATGATATCGACGAGGCTGAATCCTTCTCCGAAGAGCTCTTTTCTTCTCTCTATCCAGATCTCTTCGAGCAGTGCTTCGCCGGAAAGGCCGGATAAGGTCTGCGCCCCCCGGGCTGCTTTTAACTGGTTGAGCACGTTGATCGCATCCGGATCGTTGAGGCGGGCTTTGGCTTCCGCATGGATCAGGTAGATCTCTGAAGTACGCATCAGTACAATGTCTGCCAGAAGTCCTTCGCCTTGGCGGAACTTGAATTTGGCATAACGCATCCATATCTCCACGGCAGTATCCGAAGTCGGATCGGGAGTGATCGCGGGATTGGGAGCCCAGTAGATCATGGATTTGCGATAGTCTTCATCGTCAAACAGATCACGGAAGTAGGGATCTGCGTTGAAACTGTAATAATAACTATCGGGAGTGGTGGTATCCAGATAGTGGAACTGATAGCTGGGATTGCTCTGCTCGGCTGTCTGGGGATGTCCCCAGATCCATTCCGCGTTGCTGATGTCATTGAATCCGGACCGATATTCACTTTCACTCATCAGGTAATTGTTCTTTTCCAGCAACTGGCTGGAGTAGGTTCTGGCTTTTTCCCATTGACGTGCATACAAAGTAGCTCGTGAGAGCAGGCCCAGGATCACCTCTTCATCGATCTTATGCTTGGAAGAGCGGCTGTAGTTTTGCGGGATAAGTTCCAGAGCCATCTCCAGATCTTCGATGGCCTGTGCGTATACTTCACTGACACTGGAAGCCGGTTTCCCTTCCGTAGAGGCATCTGAGGGTTCGGTATACACAGGTACACATACTGCATCCGGATCCTTGTCGATGGCAAACGAATAGAGCGAAGCGAGATGCAGATAGATGAAACCACGCAAGCCGTAGGCCTGCGCTTTGATGCGTCGGCGGTCTTCTTCGGTTCCTTCTGCTTCATCGATGTAGGCGATCACTCCATTCACATTGTTAATGGTACTATAGGCCAGTGTCCAGCTCAGGCTGTTGGTCCCTCCTTTGCCGTATATGGCTGTAAAGGCATAATGGTCTCTGAAGCCGTAATTCGTATTGACAGCTACATCCATGCCCATAGCGTCATTGGCGCGGAGAGTGGCTCCGAATCCGGGGTTCGCGTAGGAATTCCAGGTTTCAAGCAGATACCTCCAGGTCCCGTTCAGAACTTTTTCTCCTCCCTCGGTGGTGCTGAATACGGAATCGGCATCTAAAGATGTAGTCGGACGGGTAGTCAGATCGCAGGCAGCAAGTACTATCAAGCTGAAGGCCACTGCGTATATGGAATGAAATATCTTTTTCATTGTTGCATGTATTATAGTTTGATGTTGATACCAAAGGAGATTGTTCTCATCGAAGGATACCTGTAGTAGGTAGTACCACCGAGGGTCTGTTCCGGGTCGAGCCCCTGCTCTTTGGTAGCAGTGAACAGATTCTCTCCCTGCACGAAGAGGCTGGTGCTGTGGATCGAAGCAGCTTGTGTCCAGGAAGTCGGTAGCGTATAGGACAAGGTTACAGTTTTCAGTTTCAGGTACGAACGATCGACCAGGAACCGGGTAGATTCGTTTGTCCATGAACTTTCGGGACTTGTGGTCAGTCTCGCAACATCTGTGTATGGGTTTTCCGGTGTCCATCGGTTCAGCATATCGGTGCTCCAGGCTCTTCCCGGTGAACCCTGACTAAGCAGGAATATTTTGTCACTGTTGTAGATCTTACCACCGATCACGTAAGAGAAAAGTGCCGATAGTTCAAATCCTTTGTAAGAGAGTTCAGACTGGAAACCTCCGGTCAGCTTGGGTAGTGAACTTCCGGCTTTTACTTTGTCTGAGGTAGCGACGGAAGAGTAATCTTCTGTAACGATCTTGTCTCCGTTATCGTTGTAACGGTACCATTG
Organism: Bacteroides sp.; assembly: GCA_020861095.1. Classification (GTDB taxonomy): domain Bacteria; phylum Bacteroidota; class Bacteroidia; order Bacteroidales; family Bacteroidaceae; genus Bacteroides. Next base: position 4,625 of record JAJBTC010000022.1, on the reverse strand, counting down.
CGGATTACCGTTCTCTGGATTGACCCCGGCCCATTCGATCATGTAAAAATCATAGAGGGAGCCTCCTTTTACCCATTTTTTGGATCCGCTCCACATCTCTTCGGAAGGAAGAGATACGATCTTGTTTTTATAGGTCGTAGCGTTGACAGAGAGTTTCCATCTCCAGTCTTTGGTTACGATCGGATATCCTTCGACCAGGAATTCCCATCCGTAGTTGCGTATGGCTCCTGTATTCTGGCTGGTAGAGGAGAAGCCCGTAGAGGGTACGAGGCTTTTGCTGAACAGAAGATCTTTGGAACGCCGCTCAAAATATTCTATGGTTCCGCTCAACCGGTTGTTGAAGAAACCGAAATCCAGTCCTACATTCAGGTTCAGGTTGGTCTCCCAGGTCAGATCCGGTGTGGCCAGTCGGGAAGCTGTCAGTCCGGATTCACCCAGGTTGTTATAGATGGAATAGAGTGCCTGGTAGGCATAATAGCTGATGTTGTCGTTGCCTTGCGCACCGTAACTGGCACGCAGGCTCAGGTTGGACAGTTGTCCGGAGATGCGGGCCTCTTCCAGAAAATCCTCTTCAATGATGCGCCAGGAACCTCCTACGGACCAGAAAGTTCCCCAACGTTTGTCCGGATGGAACCGGGAAGATCCGTCTGTACGTACAGAAGCAGACAGGAAATATTTTTTCTTATAGGAGTATTCCGCGCTTCCGAAGAAACTGAGCAGTTTGTACTGGTCGCTGTTTCCGTAGAAATCGACTAATACGGAAGCGGCGTCGGGTTCGTAGTAACCGCTCGCGATCACATTCTGGCGTTCTCCTCCGAAATTGGACGTATTGTATTCGTAATATTCGTGTCCGGCCATCACACGCAGGTCGTGGGTGCGGTTGAAACTGGTAGAATAGTTGACTACGTTGTTGACGGTAGTTCCTACGGTGCGTGCGTTGTACCTCTCTATGCTTCCTCCGGTGGAGGAGGCTTCTTCGTAGGTCGCATCTTCGTAATAATGATTGTAACGGTTGTTGTAGTCTATATTCAGAGAAGTGCGCCAGGTGAGTCCTGTGACGGGTTCGATCTGGATATATCCCCGCAGGGAAGCTATGTCTCTTTTGATCTCTTTTTTATCCAGGGGCATGGTTGCCAGAAGATTCTGACGTTTGAATGAGTTGGGCCGATACTCTCCGAAGTCGAAGATCCGGTTGCCGTTTTCATCGTATACATAGGCTCCGGTATCCGGGTCTCTGACATATACGGGATAGAAAGAGGGCAATGCCCGCGCGGCGAGTATCACATTTGAACTTATGGAGTCGTCCTGTTTCGGATAATTCTGTATCGAGTGGCTGCCGCTGACGTTGAGTCCTACCTGTAGCCATTTGCGTATATCACTGACTATGTTGGTACGGAGCGTATAACGTTTGAATCCGGATTCTATAGCCACACCCTGATCGTCGAGGTAACCGCCGGATATGAAATAACCGGAAGAGGGGCTGCCCCCGCTGACATGTACATTCAGGTCTGTATAGTGTGCGTTTTGGGTCAGGGCATCTTCCCAGCTATCGTTCCATAAAGGAGTAAGGCCAGACAGGAGTTTACCGTCTGTACCTACAGGTTCTGGATACTTACTTCCATAGGGATTGATCCCGAGATCACTGACTAAATTCTTAGACGCAAAACTGGCTGCTTCGGTGGCTGTATCGTTGCTGTCCAGTCGTTCGTTTCGTATGGCTTCCCAGTAAAGTTCGAAATATTCATTGATATTGACCTGTTTGTAGTCTTTTCTTCCCCTGCTGGAAAATCCGAATTTAGAAGTAAATTCTATCTGGGGTTTCTGGTTCCTTTTTCCTTGTCTGGTGGTGATCATGATCACTCCATTGGCTGCCCTGGATCCGTATAAGGTAGCCGAGGCGGCGTCTTTCAGTACCGTTACAGACTCTATATCGGAAGAGGCAATGGCGCTCAGGTTTCCTGCGTAGGGCACTCCGTCTACTATATACAGCGGATCGCTGGAAGCATTTACAGAACCTACGCCCCGGATACGGATGGTAGCTTCCGAACCGGGCTGCCCGGAAGAAGAGAAAGATTGAAGCCCCGGGACGGTTCCCTGCAAGGCTTTGGTGACGTTACTCACCTGGGCCTTTTCGATCGTACTACCGGATACATAACCGGCCGATCCCGTGAAAGTCGATTTCTTTGCCGTACCGTAAGGGACAGTGATCACGAGCTCTTCGAGTTGTATAGCAGACTCCTGTAATTCTACGTTAATGGTACGGTTGTTATTCACTTTTTGCGTGAACGTGTTGTAACCGATAAAGGAGAAGAGAAGTTCATCGTCGCCTTTCACCGTGATCCGGTAATTACCGTCTATATCCGTAATGGTGCCCTGAGAAGTCCGGTTCTTTACGGTGATGGTGACTCCGGCCAGGGGTTCTCCATCGGAGGTTACTTTTCCGGATACCGCAATATCCTGCGCAGACAAGGTGAGTGTACCCAGCAAGGCACACCATAAAATATATATTCTGTTCATAAACTTAGTAGGTGTGTAGAGAATGTATTGTAATTGATTTTTTCCTTCCGTCAGCCGGGAAGGGATAATATAGCTCTCTGTTGTATTCTCAGGAGAAAGTCTGAGTCAGTGATAGATTTGTCGCGAAGACGAAAAACCTACAGCTTACCACTCAAAACTTATAATTTATTAAAAGCAACACATTCGTTGCATATAGGAAGGAGTATAGGAAGAGTGGGTAGCTGGGTGTCTGTCTGAATTGTGTTCCCTGAAGCGTCTTTTTTCTTTGGATCTGAAATAATCTTTTTCCATACAACGTGTTTTTAAATAAACTTCTATGATTTTTAAATAAAATTGTGCTACAAAGATAGGGGAGCGCAGAGAGATAAATAATACCTTATTTGTGGTATTTATGTAGCATATAGATAGTAGGGGTATTGACAGATCCGGGAAAAAGATCCATACCGGAAAGTTGGGAATAAAGAATTTAGTCTCAGGGAGGAGTCCGGAAAGTCCCGGAAACACGTGTTCCTGTTTTCTCCGGATGACTCTTTTAAGAGTTATCCTTCCAGGACTTTCCGGACAAGCTCTTTTCCTTGTTCTGAAGTTGCAATGTAATTGGAAATTATGCCGAATAAAGATAAGAGAACCGCTTTAAGGGGCGGCAGTTCTGACACAGCGTACCCTTAAAGCAGAAGTCTTGGGATGGATCGTCATCGTAGAAGTAGTAGTAGATGAGAAGTTATAGGTCTTGACCTCTGTTGCGGAATTCTCTTCATAACAGAAGTAGTTGATCGTATTAGTGCCGTAGTTGTTCGTACCGTAACTTTGATAGCTTTGATAGACACCTGTCCTGGATGCTGCCCGTTCAAGCTCTTCCGCCGAGGGTAACCGCCATTTTCCGATCCCGGTTACCGGATCACTTGTGGTACCTTCATAATAAGCTGCACAACCGGTATTTTCGGTGGTTACATAATTCCCGTTTGCGTTGAAAAGCGTGCTCTGATAAGCAGAAGAAATACCCATGTGTACATTCCATGTTTGAGTATATCCCCCCGAAACACCGTTTAACTGTGCGTCGGCAGCAGCAAAGTATATTCCGGTAACCGGATCTCTGTAGTTCAGATTTACATGTTCGTACCTGCCCATTTCAACCCAGGTACCATTGGGATGTAGCCATTCTAAAATGCCCTCCATATAGTAGGGGTTGGTGTGATTACCATTTGTTGTGCTTGGAAAGCTGTTCAAACGATACCATGTCTTATTGGGAGACACCACAGCGGAATTAGTGCTACTTGTGACTGTGTAACCATCCTCCGGGCGTCTGTACCTGAATGGAATGCCTGATGGTAAGTTACCTTTTACATATACATAAATGGAATTGCTTCCTTTATTCCGGGGAAATAACAAATATTGAATTGCATTGTAGGCAGTCATAGTAGACGTACTCCAGAGTTGCACTTCATCGACTCTTGGGGGAGCCTGCCATATTTTCACAATCTGATGTAGTTCGGGAGAGTCGGTAAGATACACTTTAAAGTATTCGATCACATCCGTCGTTTCGCCTGTGTTGTCTGATAGTGTCGTAAAATTAAATCTATCAGTAAGAGCGGAGACACTGAAATGAGTTTGGGTTTTTTTATTCCCATATTCATCACAAAAGTAACCGTCAACAGTTGGAGAAGGATTGTCCAGATAGTGTCCCTTGTAATAAAAACTGGCTGTTTGATTGACAGAACAATGCAATTCAAAATCGGAACTTGTCACCCCCAGAAATCCCCTGTCATTATAAACAAATGATTTATACGCAGTCGAGTTGCTGTTTACCGAAGATAGAAATTCATAGTCCACTCCCAGAGGAAGGTGATCCATAGCCTCCTGAAGTGTCGGATAGCCCTCCCGGTAAACAGATCTTATATTGAAAATATAAGAATGATTACGGAGGATTTCTACCAGACTGAGCCCGTTGTTTCCATCCGGTTTTCCGAAATAGATCTTATAATAGGTCTCATTTGTATTGGTTGCGAGTATACCTTTATAGATTCCTTTTATGATGATATAGGGGCCGACATAACCTTTCACTTCTTTAGACGTATCGATAGGTGTTTCGGGAATATAGATTGAATTAA
>JAJBTC010000126.1 GCA_020861095.1 Bacteroides sp. | reverse complement strand
TGTAATTTCAATCGTACATCGTAAATCGTCAAATCGTAAATCTCTTTGCGTCTCTGCAAATGGATGATTTCCACAGTTACGATAGCTGGGTCTCAAATCCCTGTTTTCCTGAAAGATAGGATGCACCACAACTCCCTTTGCAAAGTATCCCGCATCCCCGGAACGATTAACTAAAATTTTTTAGTACTCCATGAACCAGCCTGTTTTTCAGATGTTATAACAATTACATGGAAATTAAATAAAATATGAAAAGTAATCTTATGCTCTTTTTGTGTTTTTTCGCTCTCATCGGCGGATGTGCGAAAAAAGAAACTACAAAAAACACACCTGTACCGGAATATGCTGTTATGAAGGTACAGCCTTCCAATGTAGAATTACAGACCTCTTATCCGGCCAATATCCGGGGCAAACAAGATGTGGAGATACGTCCGCAGGTATCGGGGTTCATCGTCGAACTGTATGTAGACGAGGGGGCTACTGTGCGCAAAGGTCAACCGCTTTTCAAGATAGATCCTGTGCAATACGAGGCGGCGGTGAAGGTGGCCGAGGCCAATGTAGAGGTGGCACGTGCCAATGTGGCGAGTTACCAGCTGACGTTGCAGAACAAGCAGGAGCTGGCCATGTACGATATCATTGGTCAGAGTGAGATGGAGCTTGCCCAGAACGATCTGGAGGCACAACTGGCCAACCTGGCCCAGGCCAACGCACAGTTGGTGAATGCCCGCCAGGATCTCTCCTACACCGTGGTACGCAGTCCGTCAGACGGTGTCATCGGTACCATTCCCTACCGGATAGGAAGCTTAGTGAGTGCTTCCATCACCACACCGCTGACCACCGTGTCCGACATCACACAGATGCATGTATACTTTTCCATGAACGAGAAAGAATTGCTTTCACTCACACGGGAAGGAGGCACCATGAACGAGATTCTCAACCGCATGCCTCCGGTACAACTCCAACTGGCCGACGGCTCCATGTACCCGGCCAAAGGAAAGATAGAGACCCTGAGCGGAGTGATCGACCAGAACACCGGCTCGGTAACGATGCGGGCGGGTTTTCCCAACAGCCGGTATATCCTGCGCAGCGGAGGAACAGGGAATATCCTCATTCCGCACCAGGAGAAGGGGGTGATCCTGGTCCCGCAGAAGGCTACCACCGATCTGCAGGACAAGAAGTTTGTCTACCTGCTGACCGACAGTTCCACGGTAAGGCAGACAGAGATACAGATACTTCCGATAGACGACGGAAAGAACTACGTGGTGACTTCCGGCCTGAAATCCGGAGATACCGTGGTGACGGAGGGGGTGGGAAGTACCCTGAAAAACGGTATGCAGATCAAACCTAAAGAAACGAATCCGGAAGTATGAAATTAGATCGATTTATCAACCGTCCGGTACTGTCTACGGTAATCTCCATCATCATTTTGATCCTGGGGATCCTGGGATTGGTATCGTTGCCCATCACGCAATATCCGGACATTGCCCCTCCTACCGTACAGGTGAGTACCACCTATACCGGGGCCAATGCGCAAACCATTCTCAACAGTGTGATCGCCCCGCTGGAAGAGCAGATCAACGGGGTGGAGAATATGCTTTACATGACATCTACAGCGACCAATACCGGAAGTGCCACTATACAGGTTTACTTCAAACAGGGTACGGACCCGGATCTGGCTGCCATCAATGTACAGAACCAGGTATCTGCCGCGCAGGGACTGCTCCCCACGGAGGTAATAAATGTGGGTGTGATCACCAGCAAGCGACAGACCAGCACACTGATGGCCTTTTCCCTGTACAGTACCAACGAGGAGTTCGATATTACCTTTCTGGAGAACTATGCCAAGATCAACCTGATCCCGCAGATACAGCGCGTGAACGGGGTGGGCGAAGCGATGGTACTGGGAGCAGACTATTCCATGCGCATCTGGCTGCGACCGGATGTGATGGCGGAATACAACGTGACCCCTTCGGATATCACTGATATATTGGCCGAACAGAATGTAGAAGCCGCTCCCGGACAGTTCGGGGAGAACAGCGACCAGACGTTCCAGTATACACTCACCTACCGGGGCAGATTAGAGACGGAAGAGGAGTTCGGAGACATCGTGGTGCGGGCGGGCTCCGACGGAGATATACTCCGCCTCAGGGACATTGCCGACATCGAGCTGGGAAGATCTACCTATGGGTTCAGCAACCGGGTGAATAGGTATCCGGGGGTAACTACGATGATCTTCCAGACTGCCGGGTCCAACGCCACTACTACCATCGAGACCATCGAAGAGTTGCTGGACAACATACGCGCCGAGCTCCCCGAAGGGGTGAAGATAGCGGTGCTGCTCAATACCAACGACTTCCTCTCGGCCTCGATCCGGGAGGTGATCAAGACCCTGCTGGAGGCCTTTGTCCTGGTGTTCTTAGTGGTATATATTTTCCTGCAGGATTTCCGTTCTACACTGATCCCGGCCATTGCCATTCCGGTGGCACTGATCGGTACCTTCTTCGTACTGTACCTGATCGGGTTCAGTCTCAACCTGCTCACTTTGTGCGCCATGATATTGGCCATTGCCATTGTGGTGGATGACGCCATTGTGGTGGTGGAGGGGGTACATGCCAAGCTCGACCAGGGCTACCAATCGGCCCGGCTGGCCTCTATCGATGCCATGAGCGAACTCTCGGGTCCTATCCTCTCGATCACCCTGGTGATGATGTCGGTATTCATCCCGGTGAGCTTCATCGGGGGTACTTCGGGTACCTTCTACCGACAGTTCGGGTTGACCATGGCTATTGCCATCGGTATCTCAGCAGTGAACGCCCTTACGTTGAGTCCGGCACTTTGTGCACTGTTCCTGAAACCGCATACAGAGGAAGGAGAGAAAAAGCATGGTTTCATCGACCGTTTTCACATCGCTTTCAATACGGCATACAACCGTATGTCGGAAAAATACAAAAACGGAGTGCAGTTTATCACCCGGCATCACTGGATCACCTTCGCTGCGGTGGTCGCTTCGATACTGGTGCTGGTGTTGTTGATGCGCAGCACACCTACTGCCCTGGTACCCGACGAAGACACGGGCACCATCTTCGCCACGGTGGATATGCCGCCGGCCACTTCCCAGGAACGCACCGCAGAGGTGATGAACCGGCTGGATTCGCTGATCGCCTCTAATCCGGCGATAGAGAGCCGCACGGAGATCACAGGGTATAGCTTCTTAGCCGGACAGGGAAGTTCGTACGGAACCTTTATCTGCCGGCTGAAAAACTGGAGCGACCGTGGCAAAGGAGAAGATGCCACTTCCATTGTAGGCAGGTTGTATGTACAGGCGGCTACCCAGATCAAAGACGCACGCATCCTGTTCTTCTCCCCTCCCATGATACCGGGATACAGTGTAACAAACGGTCTGGAGATCAACCTGGAAGACCGCACGGGCGGAGACCTGGATAAGTTCTACGGGGTGGCACAAGAGTTCCTGGCCGCGCTGAGCCAACGCCCGGAGATCGCCATGGCACAGACCTCTTTCAATCCTTCTTTCCCGCAATACATGGTAGAGATAGATGTGGCGCGCTGCATGCAGGCCGGGATAAGTCCGAGTGACATCCTCACTACGCTACAGGGGTACTACGGAGGGATCCACGCGTCGAACTTCAACCGTTTCGGTAAGCTGTACCGGGTGATGATCCAGGCTCCCCCTGATTCGCGGCTCAATCCGGAGAGCCTCAACCAGGTCAAGATCCGCAACGGCGACAACGAAATGGCACCTATCACACAATTCGTCGACCTGCGCAGGGTATACGGTCCGGACAACATCACCCGTTTCAACCTGTTCACGTCGATCACGGTCAACGGCAGTCTGAGCGCGGGCACCAGTTCGGGAACGGGCATACGGGCGGTGGAAGAGGTAGCGGCACAAACGCTTCCCACGGGATATAGTTATGAATTCTCGGGTATGACCCGGGAAGAACAGTCGTCCGGAAGCAACACCACCCTCATCGTTTTCGCACTTTGTCTCGCCTTCGTATACCTGCTGCTCAGCGCGCAGTACGAGAGTTACATACTCCCGCCCACGGTGATCCTATCTATCCCTTTCGGGCTGATGGGTAGTTTCCTCTTTGCCAAGATCATGGGGCACGACAACAACATCTATATGCAGATCGCCCTGATCATGCTCATGGGATTGCTGGCCAAGAATGCCATCCTGATCACGGAGTTTGCGCTTGACCGTCGCAAAACGGGGATGGGCATCGCCTGGTCGGCCGTGCTGGGAGCCGAAGCCCGTCTGCGCCCGATCCTGATGACCTCTCTGGCCTTAGTGATCGGTCTGCTGCCATTGATGTTCGCACATGGAGTAGGTGCCAATGGCAACTCCACCCTGGGAGCGGCTTCCGTAGGGGGGGATGCTGATCGGAATGCTCTGCCAGATATTTATTGTGCCTGGCCTGTTTGTAGTCTTCGAATACCTGCAGGAGAAGGTGAAACCGCTGCACATAGATGATACGGACAACAGCGACGCACATCCGGAGATTGAACAATATGAAAAAAAGTAGATTGCGATGACAAGGAGATTCATTTTATATACCTTTTTCTGTGCCGGCTTCCTGTGGAGCTGCGGCCTTTACCGGCCCTACGAACGGCCCGCGGATCTGCCTGTATCCGGCCTGTACCGCGATACCCTCTCGGTGCGCGACACGCTGGTAGCGGATACACTGCCGATCGGTAACCTGCCCTGGCAGGAGATATTTACCGACACGCTGTTGCAACGACTCATCCGTCAGGGACTGGAACGGAACACCGACCTGCTCACAGCTTTCTGGCAGATCGAGGAGGCGGAAGCACTGCTGCGCTCTTCCCGGCTGGCCTACCTGCCTTCGCTCACCCTATCGCCGGAAGGAACCCTCAGTAGCTACGATACCCAAAAAGCTGTCCAGACCTACCAACTACCTGTGACAGCCAGCTGGGAGGTCGATCTTTTTGGCCGGCTGCGCAATGCCAGCCGCAGCGCACAGGCAGCACTCCTGCAGAGCGAAGCCTACCAGCAAGCAGTACGCACACAGCTGATCGCTTCCATTGCCAACAACTACTATACATTGCTGATGCTGGATCGCCAGCTCCGGATCACCGAGCAGACGCTGGTGTTCTGGAGACAGAACATACAGACCAACCGTATCCTGAAAAAGGTGGGTATGGTGAATGAAGCGGCCGTGGTACAGAGTGAGGCCAATGCTTATACCGCAGAGGCTACCTTGCCCGATCTGCTGCAGAGCATCCGGGAAACGGAAAACGCACTCTCCCTGCTACTGGCACTGCCTCCGCAGGAGATCCCCCGCGGCACCATAGAGCAGCAGCAGTTCCCCGAACGACTCTCTACCGGGATCCCCATCCAGCTACTGGCCAACCGCCCGGATGTGCGTTCGGCAGAGCTGGCACTGGCACAGGCTTTCTATACCACCAACCAGGCACGGGCAGCCTTCTATCCGCAGCTGACCCTGAGCGGCAGTGCCGGATGGACCAACAGCAGCGGAACTGCTGTAGTCAATCCGGCTAAGTTCATCGCCTCGGCCGTAGGTTCAATTACCCAACCGATCTTCAGCCAGGGTACCCTGCGGGCCAACCTCCGGGTAGCCCGTGCCAGGCAGGAAGAGGCCCGGCTGGCTTTCGAACAGACCTTGCTTGAGGCAGGCAGTGAGGTGAGCAACGCCCTGTATCAGTATCACGCGACCAACGAGAAGGTCATATTCCGCTACCAGCAGATCGACGCCCTGGAGAAAAGCGTAGAGTATACGCAGATGTTGCTGCGCTTAGGCAACTCTACCTACTTAGAGGTACTCACCGCGCAACAATCGCTGCTGAGCGCGCAACTGTCGCAGGTGACCGATTGGTTCGACCGCATGCAGGCCGTCGTCAATCTCTATCAGGCCCTGGGAGGAGGAAGAGAAGAAACATACCTAAATACCGCATATGATGATCAGCCCGTTAGCATATATAGATCCGCAGGCGAAGATCGGTGACCAGTGCATCGTCCATCCTTTTGCCTATATCGAAGAGGGAACCGAGATCGGAGACCACTGTACCGTGATGCCCTATGCCAGCATCCTGAAAGGCACCCGTCTGGGCCGCCACAACAAGATATACCAGGGGGCCGTATTGGGAGCTATCCCCCAGGATTTTAACTTCTCCGGAGATGATTCTTCGGTGATCGTGGGAGACTACAATACCATCCGGGAACATGTGGTGGTGAACCGTGCCACGTACCACGGGGAGGCTACCCGCATTGGTAGTCACAATTTCCTGATGGAAGGGGCCCATATCTCTCACGATGTGCAACTGGGCGATCATTGTGTCATCGGGTATGGCACCAAGATCGCCGGAGACAGCATCATCCACAACCATGTGATCTCCAGCGGCGGGGTCATCGTTCATCCCGGGTGCCGGCTGGGCAGCTGGTCGCTGATCCAGAGCGGGAGCCTGATCTATAAAGATGTCCCTCCCTACGTGATCGTGGGAAAGAATCCGGCGGCCTACTACAAGGTGAACGCGGTGGTGCTGGCTCATCAGAACATTCCGGAGTCTGTGATCCGGCACATCGCCAGAGCCTACCGGCTGATCTATTGCAACAACAACTCCATTGAGGATGCCCTGCGGAAGATCGAACAACAGATCCCGATGAGCGATGAAATACGCCACATCATCGATTTTATCCGGAAGTCTGAGAAAGGGATCATCCGGTAAATTTCCCGGGTTACATATCCCGATAGTTCCGGGAATCCGCAAAGAGTCAACAGATATGTATCACACATACGGTATGTGTATGATACATCACAAATCGTACATTTTACTCATTGTCCCAGTTCCAATTGATTCCGCACAAGGGTATAATAAGCCCCTTTCTGCTGCGTCAGCTCTTCATGCGTACCCTCTTCCACGATCTCCCCTCTATCGAGAAAGAGGATCTTGTCTGCATTCCGCACCGTACTCAGGCGATGGGCCACGATCACTACCGTTTTGCCCCGATAGAAATCGGTCATATTTCTCAGGATCTCCTGTTCGTTGTTGGCATCCAGAGAAGAGGTAGCCTCGTCCAGAAAGACAAAAGGCGGATCTTTGTAGATGGCCCGCGCGATAAAGAGTCTCTGCTTCTGCCCGCCACTGAGTTCCAGGCCGGCCACTCCTATTTTGGTAGCGTAGCCCATAGGAAGTGTTTCAAAAAAATCGGCAATACACGCCATCTGAGCAGCTTTCCGCACCTTCTCCAGATCGGGATCGGGATCGGAAAGCGCAATATTTTCCATAAGGGTGCCACTGAATATGTAACCCGACTGCATCACCACTCCGCAGTGTTTCAGCCATTCGTCCGCATCCAGCGAGGTCAGCGGCCGGTCATCTATCCGGATGTGGCCATGCTGTGGAGTGTAGAAACCAAGCAGCAACTTGATCAGGGTAGACTTTCCACTTCCACTGGCCCCTACAATGGCAGTGACCTTTCCTGCCGGGATCTGGGTACAGATACTCTTCAGTACATAGGGCGAATGGCTACCGGGATATTTAAAGGAGACATTCTCCAGGATCATCCCTGTATGTATCCGGTCGGTAGAGAAAGGCTGTCTGCCAGCTTCGCCGGTATTCGGGTAGTGAAGGATCTCGTCCAGCCGTTCATAAGACATGGAAGCATCCTGTATGCTGCTGACCGAGTCGATCAGTTGCGAGACAGGTGAGGTGAGCCGGCCCACCAGATAGGTGATCGTCATCATCACCCCGATCGTCATCTGGTCATGGATTACCAGGGTAGCACAGATACCTGTGATCAGGATATCCTTTAACCGGAGCAAGAATACGTTTCCCGAATTGATATAGAACCTGACAAATACCGATCTCAGAGAGAGGTCGTTGATCTTCTCCTGCGTCTTGTTCCATACCGACACCCGGATCTGCTGGGCATTATTGATCTTAATTTCGGGCATACCGTAGATGAGTTCATAGATATTATTGCGGCTGGCAGACTGATACGAGAAATAGGAATAGTCTATCTCCCTACGTTTTCTCAGGAAAAGCCGGCTCCACAGCAAGGCCAGTGCGCTGGAAAAAGCCACGATCAGGAAGATCAGGTAATTGTAGTAAATAAGCATTCCGGAAAACACCACCAAATAGATACAGGCGAAGAAAAAGTTGTCGGGCATGTGTACCAGAAAATTCTTTACCCGGTTCTGATCGTCCAGTTTCTGGATCAGGTCGGAATTTACCTTCACATCGAAAAAAGAGATCGGCAGCCGGATCAGCTTGCTCAGGTATTGTTTCAACAGATCAATGCTCACGCGAAGTCCCAGCTTAGCCAGAATAATCTCTACGACATTGTTGGAAATGTAATTTCCCAGAAAAAAGGCGAACTGGCCCAGAATAAGCACCCATACCAGCTGTAGGTCCTTTTCCCCGATCCCTGCATCGATGGTTTTCTGAAAAAGCAACGGAGAGATGGCGTCCGCTATCATACCGACCAGGGTAAAGATCACCACCCAGAAGAATTTGCCTTTGTGCGCCGATACGGAATCTTTCAGTAGCCGGAATAGTTTGGGACGTACATTGTCATTTTTGTAGGTTTTACTATAGAAGTCAGCCGTGGGATCCATTACAACGGCCAGTCCGGTATAGCTATCTCCTTTCCAGTATTGCATAAACTCCTCCTTCTCAAACCTCATTTTACCGAAAGAGGGATCTGTGATGGAATATCGGCTTTTTTTATCTATTTTATACAGCACTACATAGTGAAACTGCTTCCAATACAAGATAGCCGGAAGGGGCATTCCCGCGATCTCCTTTTCCGTTACCTTCACCGCGGCAGACCGGAAACCCAAAGTTTGTGTACAATCCAGTATGTCTTTCAGCGAGATACCCATACGGCTGACATCGCACATCTCCCGCAACATCTTTAAAGGTACCTTTTTTCCGTAGTACCGTGCTACGATACGTATACAAGTGATCCCACAATCGGATGTCTCCAACTATTGATAGGCAACTATACGCATAAGCATCAACGATCGGTACGTGAAAGGAATTGATATTCAAACCGATCGAGAATGATCTGATCGATCTCCTCTTCTGTATAACTAAACAGACAACTTTCTCTGTCTTGATTTTCCAGTGCCTTTTGTGTGCATCCTCCACCACATAGGGGAGCTATCCTGCACGTATGGCATCCCTCTCTGGAAAATTTCATTGACATACGCCGATTCAGATAATCAGACTCCCATACCACATTTCCTTCACAATCTAAATAGCCTCCACGATTTTCCGGAAGAAAATCACGTGCGGTACATTTAAACACATCACCGTTATAGTTGACCAGCAGATGGTTCCTTTTGTCGCCGTAGCAGGAATGATTCACATAGTCCATAACCTTATCGGAAGAAACCGGATAGCCGCTGGTAGCAAAAGTATGTATCATTTCACTTAACTCTTCCGATATATCTTCGTTGTGAGAATCCTGCCATACCCGGTGAAAAGCGATAACTATATTCTTTTTTATCCTCTCTTCGAAGCCTTCAAACTCTGCGAATATTCCCTGCACAGATCGGATATTCTCTGCCGTATAATTTATGCGTACATGTACATGGATACCCGCATCGGCCAATTTCTGTATATTGGCTACTATTTTGTCATACGATCCACCTGTGTTTTTCTGATACCTTACCTGGTTGTGGTCTTCTCTGCCACCGTCCAGTGTGATCTGGAACTCACAGTTGTGCCTCCGCAGGAAAGCGATCATCTCATCCGTCAGCAAAAAACCGTTGGAGGTAAAATGCACATCATACATCAGGTTATGTTCCTGGCAAAGGGTGCTGGTAAATTGGATCAACTGCTTTGCTACACTGTTGAAATACATCAAAGGTTCTCCCCCAAAAAAGCCCAGATGAAACTGCTGCAAAACGGCATTGCCTGAAACAACCTTCTGTATCATTTTCATAATACAAGAAACCGTATGAGTTGACATTTTGGAGCCTTTAATATGATCTTCATAACAATACCAACACTTGAAATTACAGTTGAGCGTAGGATTTACATGCAGATGAAAAAATGAAAAGTCTTTGTCTACATCATTTATCCTTTGTTTTAAAATGGCAATCTCATCTATACCATCTTCAACTATTACATTGCTTTCAAGCAGTTTCTCAAACAGATTCTCTGATATAAGGTTTATTTCGTCAGCTGTATTTCTCTGTACATTTCTCCCAGCACATTCGTTAAGTACGACAAACTTATCTGACAAAGCATTATAAAGTAAATACTTGCTGTTATTAATCCGAATAGTAGTATTGTATAGACTGTATTTCATGGTTAGTTATCGATTTATAAACAATAGCATAGAGTAAAATTTGTCGTTGCGAATATTTTAATTCTTAGTATGAAGTTTCTTAAACGTGCTTGATTATCTTTTCAATAAACACAAAATATATTTTATATCCTTGTTATATAGAACTAAAAAACAGGAAGCTGATTTCTACATTCAACTTCCTGAAGTCTTAAAGTGATTAAACAATAGGTTTATTTGGATCATCAATTATTTTATCATAATTTTTGCAATTTTTTCCATTATCGCTTGTATCACAGACGTGACCATAATTTGTACATCTTTTATTAGTTCCACTACATGACAATGCTCCGTCATTAGAACATGTACCATTATCCCCCGCAATCACAGATAACTCAGATTGTAAAACCATTGCTTGTTGGTTTTCTTCCAGAATAGGATTTTCAAGTGAAGTCACAAATTCCTCGATTCTAATCAGTTGTTCTTTTTTCATAACAATTAAATTAAAAATTTCTCTACTCTATTATGGCTTTTCGAGATACGCCTTATCGTGCTATTCAAATTTATGTACTTCAACTTTTTAGATAATATTTTATCCGGAAAGAATTTCTGAGAATGGTTGATTCTTACATATAGGGCTATTACCATTTTTACCTCTATTTCCATAAC
>JAJBTC010000130.1 GCA_020861095.1 Bacteroides sp. | reverse complement strand
CGAAGAAGCCCCATCCGGGCGTTGAGGCCAAACGCAGGTGGCTTTCTGAGCGACTCAGGGAAGGCCATGTCTTTAGAAAGTTACAGGCAAAGGCTACGGTTTTTATCGAGTATGCTCCTCTTGAAACGGCCTGGGTTCCCATAACCGGTAACAACTATTATTATATGTATTGTTTATGGGTTTTGGGTGATCACAAAGGAAAAGGGTATGGCCGATCGCTGATGGAATATTGCCTGGAGGATGCCCGGAAGAACGGAAGATCCGGTGTTTGTATGCTTGGAGCGAAAAAACAGAAATCCTGGCTCTCTGACCAATCCTTTGCCAAAAACTTCGGCTTCGAGGTGGTCGATACCACCGATAACGGATATGAATTGCTTGCGCTTTCTTTCGACGGGACGTTGCCGGAATTCGCGCAATCTGTTAAAAGCCAGCAGGTGGATAGCCAGGAACTGACGATTTATTATACGATGCAATGTCCCTATATCTATCAGAATGTAGAAATGCTAGAACAGTACTGTGAGGAACATCAGGTTCCTGTTTCTCTTATTCATGTGGATACGTTACAGAAAGCAAAGGAATTGCCTTGTGTATTCAATAACTGGGCCGTGTTTTACAAAGGAAAATTTGAGACAGTAAATTTATTGGATATCGCCTATCTGAAAAGAATACTTAAAAAATGAAAATCTGATCTCGTTTTTTATGTTACAAATCATTTTTTTATACAGAGTTTATGCCGTATGAAGAAAAAAACAAGAATCGTTTTCTTTATCCTGATGGCCCTCGCCATACACACAAAAGCATATGGGACCAGTTGTTGTGACTCCATTCAGACAGAGCATCCAAGTCCGGTAGAGATCACTGCTCTCGACGATACATTTGTTTTGCAAATGAGGTATAGCAGAGATTATCCCTGGATCGGGATACAGTTCTATGATAAACATTTCGGAATGGGAGTCGGCACTGCTCTGGAAATAAAAAGGCAGGAAGATTTCTATGTAGTGATAGTAAAATACGACCCTGAACCCTTCTGCACGATCGATGAGGGCATAGAGGCCTACCTGAAAGAACTTTTCAGACATTCCTATGAAGAGGAGGATAAAGAACACGGTGAAAAGGTCTGGAGGGCATTCGTAGAAGAGGGAGGCTTACAAATCTTTATCGACACAGCAAAAGATTGGATCGACGATGAGTTTCTGGATTCTCCATTTGACGAGATATATGGATAAGAAAGTGATAAGTAGTAAGTTGTAAGTTATAAGTAAGAAACGATAAGGGGTAGATTACAGGTTATAAGTGGTAAGTGGCAAAATATAAGTTATGGGAACAGAAGAGCCTGATCTACGTATTCACGGTGATTACTCCATTCAAATTGTACCTCATGAACGTACCCTCATATAAATAAACAGAAGTTCATAATAAATAGTATATCTACCATGTGGAATGCTTTTTTTATTTGAACTGCAATTACGGAGACGCCTGCCACGCCGTAGTGTCTGAAAAAATAGTTTAAGATTTAGGATCATATATATTATTTCGATGATTAATATTTTTTTACCCGGAGGATTTCAAACGGTTACATTTCCATAAGCTATCCGCATGACACTCATTCTCTCGGAAAGCCTGAAGTGGTTTTACTATGCATAACTCTCTCTGAAAACCCGGAGGGTTTAATGTGCATAACCCCCAGTGAAGCGGAGCATAGCGGATCGACTGGGGGTAGTGATCCGTCCTCTGTTTTCAACCCCAAAGTGGGTTGAATGATTCTATCAGAAATAAAACGAGGTGAAATCATACTCATGCTATGTAGAATGAAGTTTTTCTCTATTCAACCCGCTTTGGGGTTGACTGTAAATACCTCAGATATACCCCCAGTCGCTTCGTTACGGGCTATGGCCCTTACTGCGCTTCACTGGGGTTAGTCATATTAAAGCCCTTTGGGCTTTCAGAGAAAGTTAGAGTAAGTCGGAGAAATTCAGAAAAAGTCAGAGTAATTCAGAGAAAATCAGAGAAAATCGTAGTAAGTGAGTTTCCTATGGATAGTTCCGGGAATCTTAACCTATTTTTCCGTACACTCCTGCACGCCGTGCGTCTCGGCACACCAAAGGGGAATAAAAATGTCTTTTTTGTTAAACCCGCACCGCGGAGACACCCACTCCTGGGTTGGAGCTGCACCTGTAGAGACGCACACCGTGCGTCTCTACAGGTAATCCCTTTCTCTGTAGCTCAAATAACAGGTAGATACGTTTATAAATAAATAATAGATCCCGTCTCGTATGTTTGCATATAAAATGGTACGCAGAGGGATTTACAAACAGATTCTTTCTGTAATTTCAATCGTACATCGTAAATCAGTCCATCGTAAATTTCTTTGCGTCTCTACAGCATAGCGGAGTATGATATATACAATTAATTATACTTACTTACTTCATTAAATAAGGTGTCATGACGAAGGAACTGATCCGTACATCGTAAATTTCTTATATCTTTGCACCCTAAAAAACAACACGCATGAATCATACCTCTCAGGCCAGGGGCGGTACCATGTTCGGTATATTACTCGCTCTCAGCCTTTCGCATATGCTCAACGACACGTTGCAGTCGATCATTTCAGCTATTTATCCCATATTGAAAGAGGAACTGGTGCTTAGTTTCGCGCAGATCGGTCTCATCACATTGGTCTATCAGACCTCGGCCTCCGTATTCCAGCCCGTTGTCGGATTTTATTTAGACAAGCGCCCCAATCCCTGGTTTCTGCCCATAGGCATGGGCTTTACCCTTACCGGCCTTATGATCCTCTCCTTTGCCCATACCCTGCATCTGGTCTTTCTTTCTGTGTTCCTGGTAGGGATCGGATCGTCTATCCTTCATCCGGAGGCCTCCCGCCTCACCTCTCTGGCATCGGGCGGTAAGCGTGGACTGGCCCAATCCGTGTTTCAGGTAGGGGGCAACATGGGTGGGGCCCTGGGCCCCTTGCTGGCAGCGTTGATCATAGCCCCTTACGGACAACAGAACATTGCCTTTTTCTCCGTACTGGCTGTCGCGGCTATGATAGCTATGATCCCCATCTGTCGCTGGTACAAAGGAAAACTGAGTGAAGCACGGCAAGAGGGAACTATTGCGGAGAAACCGCAAACCTCTCCTTTCCCCAGGAACTTAGTGGTACTCTCTCTGTTTATATTGCTTATCCTTATTTTCTCGAAATATGTCTATATGGCCAGCCTCACCAGCTACTATACTTTCTTTCTGATGCACAAATTCGATGTTAGCGTAAAGGCTTCCCAACTCTTCCTTTTTGCCTTCCTCTTTGCAGCAGCACTGGGTACCCTGGCCGGAGGACCTATCGGCGATCGCATCGGACGCAAGTATGTGATATGGGTCTCTATCCTGGGAGTAGCCCCTTTCAGCCTGATGATGCCGTATGCAAACCTTTTCTGGACCTGCATACTGAGTATCCTGATCGGACTGATCCTCTCTTCCGCTTTTTCCGCCATTCTGGTGTATGCGCAGGAACTGTTGCCGATGAAGCTGGGACTCATCTCCGGACTGTTCTTCGGACTGGCCTTTGGTATTGCCGGAGTAGCATCGGCTATCCTGGGGAATGTGGCCGACGAATATGGCATTGAGTATGTCTATAAAATATGCGCGTATATGCCGCTTCTGGGATTAGTCACCTACTTCCTTCCTGATATTAAAAAGAAAAATTAAAATCAAACGATTGTATTTTTTCATTATGTACGCCCCCTCGTCTGGCAGGTAGTGACCTGTGAACACACATGTAACATAAAGAGTTGTTGCGGAAAATAATCAAAAAAGAAGATCTGCACTTCAAAGTCAACTGAAACTCCGGAGTACAGATCTATTCTATTGATAGTTGTTGCTTAACAACCGCTTAGTGCTTGCTCAGGTAGTCGGCAACCCCTTTATCTGAGGCTTTCATGGCCTCTTTACCCGGAGACCAGTTGGCCGGACATACCTCACCATACTCTTCGAAGTGCTGCAAGGCATCTACCACACGCAGGGCTTCATCCACATCACGTCCCAGGGGCAGGTCATTGATCACACAATGGCGCACCACACCTTCTTTATCAATCAGGAACAGTCCGCGATATGCCACCGGATCACCCTCACATTTCCACTCTCCGGTCTCATCTGGTTTGTAAGTACCTGCCAATACGCCGAAACTCTCTGCTATGGACTTGGAAAAGTCGGCAACGATCGGATATTTCACTCCATGAATCCCTCCTTCTCCTTTAGGCATCTGCAACCAGGCAAAATGTGAATATTCAGAGTCTACCGAGCAGCCCACTACGGCTACGTCTCTTTTTTCGAATTCATCTATCTTGGCCTGGAAAGCATGCAGTTCCGTAGGACATACAAAGGTGAAGTCCATGGGATAGAAAAAGAATACCACATATTTCTTTCCGATATATTGTTCCAATGAAAAATTCCGTATGATCTCGTGACCATTGGTTACTGCCGTAGCAACAAATTTAGGGGCTTTTCTTCCTATAAGTGAACGCATAATTCTTTGTTTTAAATGTTATTAATTGGCTTGATTGGCTCATCAGCAAAACAAAATTACAGCTTTGTTTGTTCGTTCCCAACCACTTCCTGATCTAATTTATCTATGTATCTATTGATAATCTCTATCTCTATAGAAATGCTATTGTAATAGGTAACTTTCCGGAAGTAAGTCCATTTACAAAGCGTCACAAGAAAAACGATCTCCGTCTATCCACTTTTCTGCAAAAAAAGTATTTTTGTAATTCCAATTGAAAAAACAAGTATATAATGAACAAACGACTTTCTCTACTTGCCTTAGCGGGCTGGTTTTGCATCCTACTATTTGCTCAGCAATCCGAAAAGAACTATACTGTAATTGTATCGTTAGACGGCTTTCGCTGGGACTATGCGGAGATGTATGAGACCCCTCATCTGGACCGGATCGCTGCCCGGGGAGTGAAAGCCACCATGCTTCCCTCCTATCCTGCTTCTACTTTTCCGAATCATTATACCCTGGCAACCGGACTGGTACCGGATCATCACGGTATTGTCAACAACTCTTTCTGGGATCCGGTAACGCAACTCCGCTACTCCATGGGCGACTCACTGACACGTAACAATCCCGACTATTATCTCGGGGAGCCTATCTGGATCACCGCACAGAAACAGGGAGTGTCTACAGGGATCACCTACTGGGTTGGTTCGGACATACCGATCAAAGGTGTGTTTCCTGATTCTTACCTGTTCTATGACAACAGCAACCTGCTTTCTTACGAGGAACGTATCGATCGTACCCTCGCTTTTTTAGAGAGACCGGAGGAAGAACGTCCCGGACTCATTATGATGTATATGGAAGAACCCGATGGCGTAGGACACCGCAGCGGTCCGGTCAGTGAGCAGACCGGGCAGGTAGTACAGTATCTGGATAGCCTGATGGGGGTGCTGAAAGACCGTATCGACGCGTTGCCCATTGCCGGTCGCGTCAATCTGATCGTTACTTCAGATCATGGAATGGCCGATATAAATACGGAACGTGTGGTGGATATGGACCTTTACCTGAAGCCGGAATGGTGTGAGGTGATAGACGGACGGGCTCCGACGTCGGTATTCAGCAAACCCGGCTATCGGGATTCGATCTACCTGGCACTGAAAGATGTACCACACATACAGGTCTGGAAGAAAGAAGAGATCCCTGCCGAACTCAATTATGGAACCAGCGATCGTATAGGGGATATCGTGATCGCTCCGGATACAGGCTGGCAATTTACAGACCGACCCAGTACTTCGAAAGGCGCGCACGGGTTCTCTCCTTTCAGTCCGGAGATGCAGGTGATCTTCCGGGCATACGGGCCCGATTTTAAAGAAGGATATAAGTCCGGAACATTTGTCAATGTAGATATATATCCGCTCCTGGCCTGGCTGCTGCGTATCACTCCGGAGCAGACGGATGGGCGGTTCGAACGTGTGAAACAAATGATTAAATTTCCGATTGACTGATGTACGATGTACGATTTTAAACAGGCATTTCGTGATATAGATACAACAGGAAAACGCACAGGGCTGTACCGATGGTGTATCGGACAGCCCTGTTTTCTATGTAAAAAGGATCTTTGTATTCTTTATCTTTTCTTACCCCAGAGGCGACTCATATCTTCCAGCGTTTTGCCTTTGGTCTCGGGCACGAACTTCCATACAAAGATGGCAGAGGTGAGAGCAAAAAACGCGTAGATCAGATAGGTACCTCCTACACTCCATTCGGAGAGAGAGGGGAAGGTACTGGAAACAATGAAGTTGGATATCCATTGTGCGGCTACGGCAATAGCCACGGCCTTACCACGAATGGTGTTCGGAAAGATCTCTGAGATAAGTACCCAGCAGATAGGTCCCCAACTCATCATGAAAGAAGCGGTATAGATGATGATAAAGACCAGAGCTCCGATACCGATCACATCCATGAAGGAAAGGATACTGAGTGCTACCATGCCGATAAGCATACCGATCGAACCAATGATAAGCAGGGGTTTGCGTCCGAACTTATCCACTGTAAAGATCGCCACCAGCGTAAAGATGATATTTACGACTCCCATCACCACTGTCTGTACCATAGAGGCATCTCCACTGGCACCCATATTTTCAAAGATACGAGGTGCATAATAGAGTACGACATTGATACCCACAGCCTGTTGGAATACAGAGAGCAGGATCCCGATGAGGATCACCCCTATTCCGTAGGTAAACAGTTTTTCGCTCTTGTCTTTGGCCGTCTCCAGGATATCCTGCAATATGGAGTTGGCCTGCTCCTTGCCATTGATGCGGGTAAGCACTTCGAGCGCGGTATCCGGATGTCCGCTGAGAACCAGGTATCTCGGCGTTTTGGGAACGAAAAAGAGCAGGGCCCCGAACAACGCGGCCGGGAATGCTTCACTCAGGAACATACGTCTCCAGCCGATCTCCACCATCGCTTCCGCAGTAGGGAGATGAGTCCGGATCAGGTAATTGACGAAATAAACGACCAGCATACCGAAGATAATGGCAAACTGGTTGCACGAAACCAGCGTTCCCCGGATATGGGCAGGTGCGATCTCCGCGATGTACATCGGACATACAGCAGAGGCCAGCCCCACACCGATACCACCCAGTATACGATAGAGATTAAAGGCAACCAACAATTCGGCGGAAGGCTTCCCCGGTTCAAAGAAAAGAAATTCCGGATTATAAGATCCCAATGCGGAAAGGAAAAACAGAAAAGCTGCCAGACGCAGGGAGTTGCGGCGTCCGAGCCAGTTGGCCATCAGACCGGAGATAGCCCCTCCGATCACACAGCCGATCAACGCACTGGAAGCAGTGATCCCGTGCCATGTTTTTGTATAGTTAAAATCCGGAGCAGACATAAAAAAAGACTCCAATGCCTTTTCCGCTCCTGAGATCACCGCTGTATCGTATCCGAAAAGCAGTCCGCCGATGATGGCTACAGAGGTGATGGAATAGAGATAAAGTTTACTACCTTGGTTTGTATTATTCATGATATTTCATTTAAAGAGAAAGAGGGTGTATGAAAGCCTGGGGAACCTCCGGAGCATGTGAGACCTCCGGGAGATCTCACCGGACGTTTCCGGTTCCGGTCTGGTGTGCGCTTCACACACGTACAGGCTTTGACACACCCTCCCTTTTATTGGATTAACAGTACATATTCAGGATCGCTTCATACAACTCCTGCTTACCACTGATCTGTTTGGGCTCACCGTTCTGTCTGGCATACGTAACCAGATCTTCCAGAGACATTTTACCCTCTTCAAACTCTTTCCCTTTACCAGCGTCGAAGGAAGCATAGCGATCTGCCAGCATTTTCCTGTAAGGAGATTCGTTGAGCAGAGCGGCCGCGTTTTCCAGCGCACGCGCCATGACATCCATTCCTGCGATATGTGCGATGAAGATATCTTCCAGGTCGGTAGAGTTGCGACGGGTCTTAGCGTCGAAATTAGTACCTCCATTGCCTAATCCGTCGTTGCGGATGATCTGCATCATGGCCTGCACCAATTCGTACTGGTCGATAGGGAACTGGTCCGTATCCCATCCGTTCTGATAGTCACCCCGGTTGGCATCGATAGATCCCAGCATACCATTGTCTACAGCTACCGCCAGTTCGTGCTCGAATGTGTGTCCGGCCAGTGTAGCATGGTTCACCTCGATATTTACTTTGAAATCCTTATCCAGTCCATGAGCTTTCAGGAAACCAATGACAGTCTCCGTATCCACATCATACTGATGTTTGGTGGGTTCCATGGGTTTGGGCTCGATCAGGAACGTTCCGGTGAAACCTTTCGAACGCGCATAGTCGCGGGCAATGGTCAGCATACGTGCCAGGTGCTCTTTCTCACGCTTCTGGTCTGTATTGAGCAGAGACATATATCCTTCGCGTCCACCCCAGAATACGTAATTCGCTCCACCCAGTTCGATCGTTGCGTCGATCGCGTTCTTGATCTGTACGGCAGCGCGTGCCACTACATCAAAATCGGGATTGGTAGCCGCACCGTTCATGTAACGCTCGTGGCTGAATACGTTGGCAGTACCCCAAAGCAGTTTGATGCCTGTCTCCTGCTGTTTTTTCTTCGCGTAGGCCACAATCTCTTTCAGGTTTGCTTCATACTCTTCGATGGTATCCGCTTCGTCAACCAGATCCACATCGTGGAAGCAATAGTATTCGATACCTATTTTCTGCATGAATTCAAAACCCGCATCCATCTTGTCTTTGGCAGCTTGCACCTTATCGGCATTTCCTACCCAGGGGAATTTCTTGGTCCCGCCTCCGAAAGGATCTCCGCCTTCCGCGCACAACGTGTGCCACCAGGCCATAGAGAATTTCAGCCAGTCTTTCATCTTGCGACCGTTGATCTCTTTTTCGGGATCGTAGTAGCGGAATGCCATCGGGTTTTTACTCTCTTTACCTTCGAACTTGATTTTTCCTATTCCGGGAAAATACTCTTTTGTTGCCATAACTTTCCTATTTATAAATAAATGATTAGTAATATAATGGTTATGATATATGATTTCTGTATTTTAAATCGTACATCGTAAATCCGTCAATCGTAAATCTTTTCATTTTGCCATTGACTTTTCCAATCTATGTTTCCAGCGGTTATACGCATCCAGATACTCCTGTTTCTGAGCAACATTTGGCTCTATCACATCCAATTTCTCCAGGGTAGCGAATGCCTCGTTGTTATCTTTGTAGATGCCGGCACCTATACCCGCTCCCTTGGCTGCTCCCACCGATCCGTCTGTGTCGTAAAGTTCGATCACAGCCCCGGTCACACTGGCCAATGTATCGCGGAAGATGGAACTCAGGAACATATTCGCATGTCCGGCATGGATCATCTTCACCGGTATACCCATCTGCTCCATAATGTCGATGCCATATTTAAAAGAGAACACGATCCCCTCCTGGGCAGCCCGCACGATATGTTGTTTGCTGTGTGTATTGAAATCCAGGCCCCGGATGCTGCATCCGATCTCTTTGTTGTTGAGCATGCGTTCTGCCCCGTTTCCGAAAGGCAATATACTCAGTCCCGCGCTTCCGACAGGTGCTTTCGAAGCAAGTACATTCATTTCATTGTAAGACATACCTTCCGGAGCGATATTGCGTTTTACCCAGGAATTCAGGATCCCTGTGCCATTGATGCAGAGAAGGACTCCCAGCCGGGTCTGTCCGGCAGAATGGTTGACGTGTGCGAATGTATTGACACGGGACTGAGGATCGTAATTCACCTCACCGTTTACCCCGTATACAACCCCGGAAGTACCGGCGGTAGAGGCAATCTCTCCCGGGTTGAAGACATTCAGAGAAAGAGCGTTATTGGGCTGGTCGCCCGCGCGATACGTTATAGGTGTTCCCTCCTTCAGACCCAACTCAGCAGCAACAGTGGCATGTACCTGGCCTTGTTCGGAGAAAGTAGGACGGATGTCTGCCAATAACGAGTCATCGAAACCATAATACCGCATCAGGAAGTCTGCCACTTTGTTTTCTTTGAAATCCCAGAATATCCCTTCCGAGAGTCCGGAGACAGTAGTACAGATCTCTCCACTCAGTTTCATGGCGATGTAATCGCCAGGCAACATGATCTTATCGATCCGCTGGTAGATGTCCGGTTCGTTCTCCTTGATCCAGGCCAGCTTGGAAGCTGTAAAATTCCCAGGTGAATTGAGCAGATGCGACAGGCATTTCTCTTCTCCCAGGGTCTCAAATGCTTTTTGTCCATAGGGAACAGCGCGCGAATCGCACCAGATGATAGCCGGGCGCAGCACCTGCTGCTGTTTGTCTACACACACCAGGCCGTGCATCTGGTAAGAAATACCAATGGCTTTGATCTCTCCCGGGTTCACTCCGGATTGTTGCAACACAGATTGTGTGGAAAGCTTCAGACTTTCCCACCAGCTCTCCGGATCCTGCTCCGCCCATCCCGGATGTACGGCTATGATAGCCGCTTCCGTTTTCGGGTAAAATGCCGATGCCACACATTTGCCGGTCACCGCATTCACCAGACTCGCCTTCACGGACGAACTTCCAATATCATATCCCAATAAAAACATAACAGTGTATCAGATTTATTTATATGTATATCATTCCAATTCATTCTCCCAACCATTTACAAGGGATTAGGTTGTATTTTAAATCGTAAATCGTCAAATCGTAAATCCCTTCATCTTCTTGTCTTGTTATAGATCTTCCGATCAAATTTATAATAACGTGCGGCACGGTGTGCTACCCCTTTTTGATGCTCTTCCAGAGGGACTATATACTCCATCAGAGCAATTTTTTTATGAAAATTGCGCACATCCACCGGCTTGTCGTATACCAGTTCGTACAGGATACGCAGTTGGGATGCCGTGAATTTGCGTGGTAGCAGATCGAACATCATAGACGGATTGAACTCTACAAACTGGCGGATAAAAACCAGCGCCTCTTTAATAATAAGGTTATGGTCAAACGCCAGTGTCGTTATATCTTTCAGTGCGATCCAGGAAGCCTGATGTTCGTCTAAGTGCTGATTGAGCGTACGATCTATTTTCACCAGTGCCAGATAGGCTATGGTCACGATACGCTCTACCTTTGATTGCATGGCACGTTCGAGCCAGCGTACATCTTTGGGATTACTGGTCCGGTTTCTGGAACCAAATGCTTTAAACTGAGTCAGACCGACATTGCGTATACCTGTCAGTTCTTTCAGCACACGTTTGGCCGCAGCATCCAGGTCTTCATCCATATAGATAAGACTCCCCGGCAGTTTCATGTCGTGATAGACCTGCCCGTCGTCCTCTCCCATTCTTTCAATAAGTAATACTTTCAGTTGTTCTCCGTCAAACCCGATGACTACACAGTCTACCGAGATATGATTGTTTGCCAAAGGCGGTTTTTTTTGTAGATTGTCCATAATGGG
>JAJBTC010000029.1 GCA_020861095.1 Bacteroides sp. | reverse complement strand
ATTGGACGATTTACGATTTACGATTGATATTACTGTATTATTTACGATTGGACAATTTACGAACCAACGGTCGAGGAAATCAATCGAAGATTGGCGTAGCCAACCAGGCGGTCAGCAAAGGGATTTACGATTGATCTTACTTAAATATATATGAGATAATTTACAGAAAGACACTGATCTTCCTTTGACTATTTCAACCATTCATTCAAAACTACACATCCTCTCCTATACAATCTCTGCATCATCCCGTTGTATTTCCAATCGTAAATCGTCCAATCGTAAATCCCTTCACCATTCATTTCTTTTGAAAAGAGCTTCCAGGTATCCTTCTACCATTTCTTTCATGACTTCTTCCGCGGTTTGTATCCGATCTACCAGTGTCGCTACCTGTCCGATCTCTATCTCGCCCTCTGAGAGGTCTCCCTGGAAGATACCCATCCGGGCTCTTCCCGACCCCAACAGGTTAAGGAGTTCCTCTTCGGAAGCACCCCGCGCCTCTGCCTCTTCCACCTGTTTGCGGAACGGATTTTCCGCCAGCCGCACAGGGATAAGTTTTCTGAACATCAGTTGGGTCGCTCCTTCCCCGAGTTCTAAGCAATACCGTTTGAACACTTCACTCGCGGAACTTTCCTGAGTGAGTGCAAAGCGGGTCCCGATCTGTATACCCTCTGCTCCCAGGGTCATAGCCGCCAGGAATCCCGCACCTGTCGCTATCCCTCCTGCGGCAATAAGAGGCAAAGAACTATGTTTGCGTACAGACGGGATCAGGCAGAATGTAGTAGTTTCTTCCCTGCCATTGTGCCCACCGGCCTCCACCCCTTCGGCTACAATCAGGTCTACCCCGGCTTTTTCGGCTTTCTGAGCCTGCCGGGAAGAAGAGACCACATGTGCCACGATCATTCCTTTTCCTTTCAGCCAGCCTGTCCATTCCCGGGGATCTCCGGCGGAAGTAAAAACGATCTTTATTCTCTCTTCTATCAGGAGCTCTATGATCTCATTGATGTCTGCATGTTGCAGCGGAACATTCACTCCAAAAGGATGATCGGTTGCCTGATGGCATTTCCGGATATGTTCGCGAAGCACTTCCGGAGTCATCGATCCGGCTCCCAGCAGCCCCAGACCTCCGCAATTGCTTACAGCAGAGGCAAGCTTCCACCCACTGCACCACGCCATTCCTCCCTGGATAATGGGAAAGCGTGTGCCCAATAAATTGGTTATTCGATTCATTGTACCATTGTTCTGAATAGTTAGATATTTCTGTGCAAATCGTTCTGTGGAAAGAGCAAAATACAGAGTATTTTTTTCTATATAACAGCTTACTTTTGCATGTATCTTACATAAACAGGAATATTTATGAAACGGTTTTCCTTATTTACTCTTTTTTCCTGATTTCTTTTTCCTGTGCGCAGGCTCAGGAACAGGAGGTTGTGGTATCTGATTTTTGTCATTCTCTGACCCCGTTGGGACGCATCCTGGAGACGGAAGACTACTATGTCTGGTGTGTATCTCCGATCTATGATGAGCAGGGACTGGTACATGTCTTTTATTCGCGCTGGCCCTCCACATACGGCATGGGAGGCTGGATACGCGCGTGTGAGATCGCGCATGCGGTGGCCGGGTGTCCGGAGGGTCCTTACGAATATGTGGAGACCGTACTTGCTCCCCGTCCCGGCTTCTGGGACGCGACTTCCTGTCACAATCCTCATATTCAATACGTAGACGGCAGATATTGCTTGTTCTACATGGGCAACAGCAATGGCAGGACGGATACCAAACGGATCGGCATGGCAACGGCTACCAGCCTCTGCGGACCGTGGGAAAGGGCGGATGAGCCTTTGCTCGAAACGGGTCCGGAAGGGAGTTGGGACGATCATTGCACCACGAATCCGGCTTTTCTGAAACATCCCGACGGCAGGTATATGCTGTATTACAAGTCGTGGAACCATGTGGAGTATACGAACGAACAACAAGGTATCCGGGGTAACCGCAAATACGGCCTGGCACTGTCAGACAAACCCGAAGGTCCGTATATACGCTACGAAGGCAATCCGGTGGTAGACCTGTCGGGGTATGGCAACAATCGCCAGGTAGAAGACGCGTATGTGTGGCAGCAGGAAGGCAAATTTTGTATGCTGATGTGGGATATGGGATTCGTGAACCACGAAGTAGGTCTTTATTTCGAATCGGAAAACGGCACGGACTGGGGCAAACCCCAGATCGCCTGGTGGAGCGCGCAGGAATATCTGGAGGAGCCTCCTGCCCCTTCACACCTGAAGCGTTACGGACGCTTCGAACGTCCTCAGCTTCTGATGAAAGAGGGCAAGCCGGCCTACCTGTTCAACGCGATACAGGGAGGAACATATATGACTGCTTTCGGATTTGTATTCCGGATCGGAGAAAAAGGAAAAGAATAAGAACCTGTTTACATTTTGCTGATTTCTTTATTCCGGCTTCTTTTAGCTTCGCTGACCGCCTGGTTGACTGCGTCGATCTCCGATTCGGGTTGTTTTTTCTTTTTTTGAAGCGACAAAAAGATGTACGATTACTCCCTTCGTTCGTGACCCTTATTGGATAATAACACGAAGGAACGCTGGACGATTTACGATTGAAAATACATGGTATCATATACCTGTACCTGTAGAGACGCATATTTGCGTCTCCGTATTTGTATCTTCGTATTTACCTCTGAAAAAAATAGAAAAAGCTGGCAACCAGGTGGTCAGCGTAACTAAAAAGAAAGCAGAAGAAAGAGCGAAGAATAGAAAAATTCATGATTCGTGGAATCGAAGATCGACGAAGTCAACATCCTGACAGCTACTCAGACAGGTATTATTTGATGACCGGTTTGATGATCTCCTCTCTGACCTGTATGGTGGTAGAGTCTCCGTAATGCCTGAGTACCTCCAGGGTACGTGCCCGGCGCTGCTTTCCTTTTTTATCCCAGAAATCTTTTGTGAAAGGGGTCATAAAGTCATATCCGGTGGGTTTCCCTGTTTTCTCCCATTGTCCCTGTCCGCCATTGGCCAGCATATTGTATCGCATGCCGGTTGCTTCGATCTGTTCAACAGACTCCCGATACTGCGGATCGTAAGGTTTTTTGGCCCAGTTGGCATAGATCAGCTGAATGGACATGGGTAGCTGTTGGTCACCTCTCCAGGTATCTTTCCCTACTTTTATTTTCTTCTGCTCAATGGGGTCGTAATTGAAACGCGTATTGGGTTTGTAAGGAGAAAGCGTAAGGATGATCTTCTTTCTTTCCGGCAATACCTCGGGCAGCGTCAGATCAAATTCCAGCACATTGTTCCTACGCTCCATCATAGGAGCCCCGATCTGCTTCCTATCGATCTCTTTCACAGCCTGAGGATTCAACCTGATCTCTTCCTGTCCCTGCAACAGCTCCTGCAGACGCAGCGAATCTTTCCGTTCCCATTGCGCGTGGAGAGTCCATGCCCAGACAGACAATAAAATACCCAAAAACAATCTTTTTACCATTCTATCTTTTTTTACCACCACCGGTATCCGCTTCCGCAAAGCGGATCATCTAAGCAAGGCGACACCGTCCATTCCGTATGTGGATAAACCGAATACTCCCACCATCGGCGGTAACATTCTGCCGCTTCCAGTACATCCTGATCCGACAGGAAATAGATGCCCGCGTAACTTTCTGCGTTGGCATATACCAGTTTGCATCCCAGAGAAGGATACCCTCCCATGCGTATGCTTTCAATGATCCACATGATACATTCTCCCAGCCGGGTCTTTCCCTCGTAATAGGAGGAGATCGGAGGCAACGGAAAGGAAGCTATCAGTGTCAGGTCATCTACATAACGCAACAGCTCCGGGATGTGTTCTCTTGTGAAACAGGGAACCTCTACAAACCCCTCCGGACTGCGTGTTGTATAAGTCCCGGATTTGAGTTGTTTGACAAACAATTTCACGTCCGGATCGTAATAGTCCAGGACCTCATCCGAACAACCGGCGCACAGACTTATCAGTGCCAGTAACAGGATCAGACAGTGCTTTTTCATACTTACTTGTTTCTCTGTTTGTTTCAATAGGTCATACGTACTCCGCAAAGCAGATTGAAGTGGGTCGGACGCTCGTTGCGTATCGTTCGTGTCTGAGAGTCTGTTTGAAAATGATGGGATACGCCAGGCTCTACAAAAAACGCCAGTTTGTCATTCAGTTGATAACGCGCTCCCACTCCGGCTGTCACACCCAGTTGAACAGGTTCTGCGCGAAAGCCATTGTCCGCAGCCCCGGCTACACATTTTTCCGCGATGCCTCCGGCGGTGACATACAGATCGACCTTCCGGTTGTGGTAACAGGTATATTTCAATTTGACAGGTATACCTATGTAGTGTAAGGTCTCTTCCGACTTCAACAGGGAATAACGCAGCCCCGCTTCTACAGCCAGACGATCGGTAAGTTCTCTTTCTACAGTCACCTCGGCAGTCAACGGCATCTTATAGGTTCCATGATCTGCCGGCAACGCAGTGCCCGCCGCGGCCTGCAAAGACCAGTGACGCTTAGCTGCCGTTTTTGCTTTTGACCCGGAGTTCCCTTCCGATGGAGAGTTGCTTTCCCTGGAGTAGTTTCCTGTAGACTGGGTATAATAGGATGCCTGGCTATCCCGGTAGTAACCGGTTTGCTCTTCGGTGGAAGAGGTAGTGGACATCGTAAATGACATGGAGAAAGAGAAAGAAATACTATCTTCTTCGGCCTGGTAAGGCTGTCCGGGAGCAGCGGTCTGCCTGAGAGATGCCGGAGCAGCAACAGCTGTCGGTGGCAGAGGAGGCAATTCGACACTCACCGCATCGCCCTTCGGAGTTCCGGTTGCCGCCTGATGGGTGGCCACCTGGGAAAATGCTTCTATGAGTTCCTCCTGAGGGGAGAAAAACAGGAAAGCTGCTGACGCGGCCGACAGTATCAGGAGTATCGATGCGGCAGCGGCCAACTTGGTGTACCAGAGTTTGCGGCGACGGACTACCAGAGGGATCTCCTTTTCCAGTTCTCCCCAGATATCCTGTACTACAGGCATTTCGTATTCGTGCAGTCGACGAAACAACTGATCAGGTTGATTGTTTTCTTTCTTCATGACTGATATATTCTTTTATTCTTTTCGCTAATAAAAACCGTGCTCTGTGCAACTGAGAAGCGGAAGAATGCTCTTTGATCCTTAGCATATCCGCGATCTCGCGGTGCGACTTCCCATCCAGGACATACAGGTTGAAGACTGTACGGCAACCGTCGGGCAGTTCGGCTACAAACTTCATCAATTGTTGTTCACTGATCAACTGTGAGGCCTCCTGCGAATACTCCGGCATTTCCGGAACCTCTTCTTCGTAGGAGATCAGTCTTTCGATCCGTTTCTGCTTACGCAGGTAATCAAGCGATTGTGCGATCATAACGCGTGTGATCCATGTCGAAAGGGACGATTCGCCGCGAAAAGAAAAACGTGTGAAGATCTTGATAAAGGCATCGTGGAGTACGTCGTGGGCAGTGTCTAAGTCACCGGTGTAGCGGTAACAGACGGCAAGCATCTTTGCGGAATACAGCGTATAGAGTTTTTTGCGGGCTGCATCTTCGCCAGCCCGGCATCCTCTGATCAGTTCATGCTCGTTTTCCAAGTGTAAAGAATGCGTTTGAGTCCAACGTATGTTCCGATGTTTATCTGTTAGACGTCATGAATAAAAGAATACTGCAAGGTGAAATGCAAAAAAAACTTAATACCTTTCCAATGCTTCCAGAAGTTCGTCTGTCTCGTTGAGAAATGCCTTACCGGCATAGATAATTCCAAACAACCTGCCCGGAGCATGCAGGAAATAATTTCGCGCGATATGGTTTTCCCACATATATTCCCAGGTTTCCCAGGAAGAACCTGTGTTCATTTTTTCCGTTTTCTCTTTATCCGCACTCAGGATCAGAGGCAGGATATTCTGTTCCCGGTCGTGATAATATTCCGACCGGATCAGTTGGAAATCTTCGTAAGAGGTATATATACCAAATAGTTTCACCAGAAAATCCTTGTCTTTTATTTCCTGTACCAACCCGGAAGTCTTCAACGCCTCCATCGCATCTTTTCTTGCCACACGGTTGTAAGAGAGAAAAGGAACAAAATGATACTTCTGTAAAGTATCTTCTGATAGTTGACGGATGTCATGACGGACAGAATCAAGTTGCTTATAGAAAGTATATTCCTGTTCAAGGAATTGAAGGGATGTGTGCAGCAGTTCTTTGTTTACGATCAATTCGTTGCGCACGGCATACATGACTTCATTCAATTCTTTCTTTCGCGCGCAGCGTTCGATCAGGCCGCTGCCCGCGAAAGTGATCAGGATCCCGATCACAACTGTCGAGAGCTGAGACAGGTAGTCCAGGATAGGTTTCTTCGAAAACAGACTGTTTGAGGGATCATTTGTCATGGTGTTCTATTTTATCAGAGATCAGGGAATGTCTCCTGGGTATTTCCGGCGGGGCAGTTCTCTGGTTCCGGAGACATTTTCTGACATTAAAAAACTCCCGCATACAAAAGTCGCCTGATGCATACGAGAGATGTATATCATTTGTCTTTTCGCGTTCAGCAGGCTTTGAAGCTCATATCCAACCCTTTCACCGAATGGGTCAATGCTCCCACCGAGATATAGTCCACTCCACATTCCGCATAGTCACGCAACGTATCAAACGTGATACCGCCCGAAGATTCGGTTTCGTACCTGCCAGCTATCATCTGTACGGCTTTGCAGGTATCTTCCGGTGTGAAGTTATCCAGCATGATGCGATCTACTCCACCTATTTCCAGCACTTGTTGCAATTCGTCGAAGTTGCGTACCTCAATCTCAATTTTCAGATCTTTTCCCTGTTCCCTGCAATACTCCCGCGCGCGCAGGATGGCTTTGTCAATACCACCGGCAAAGTCCACATGGTTGTCTTTGAGCAGGATCATATCGAAAAGTCCGATCCGGTGGTTCACCCCCCCTCCTATCTTCACCGCTGCTTTCTCCAGCATACGCAGTCCCGGAGTGGTTTTGCGGGTATCCAATACACGGGTGTGGGTACCTTCAAGCTGTTTCACATACCTGTGGGTCATGGTGGCAATACCGCTCATGCGCTGCATCACATTAAGCATCAGACGCTCGGTTTGCAGGAGAGACTGTACACGTCCTTCTACTACTATAGCTACATCTCCTGGCTTCACCTCTTCGCCGTCACCGATCAGGACCTCCACTTTCATGTCCGGGTCGAACCGGTGAAAGATCTCTTTCGCGACCTCTATACCCGCCAGTACGCCGGGCTCTTTGATAAGCAGTTTAGACCGTCCCATGGCCGTGGCCGGTATACAGGAAAGTGTAGTATGATCGCCGTCGCCGATGTCTTCTGCGAAAGCCAGATCGATAAGCTGGTCAATCCATTTATTCATTGCTCGTATCTATTCGGATTTGATGTATTAAAAAACTATTCTCTACACGTTTGAAAAAACAGGTCACCCTGAAATTCCCCCGGGTTGTAGTCAGAGTTCCTATCACAAAACTCGACTCATCCCGTTTGCCCTGATGGTTCAGGGCATATCCCGTCACTTTGTGTTCGCTGAAAAAGGTTGCCAATGCCTTTTCTCCGGTCTGACGATTGTGTCTGGTCGAACGATTCTGAATGATCAGGTCTACTTTATCACCCAGAAAGGGGGCCAGTCCGCTGGCATCTCCTTTTTTGAAAGCCGCTGTTACCTCAGCGGGAACCTCCTGCGCATGCAAAGAGGCAACAGTAAGAAGTGCGAACACCCACCCGATAATTACGCTTGTTCTCATACTATCCAGTTTTTCCGGCCAAACGATACAGTCAATTCCGGGATGGCTTTCTCCTCTTTCCCCTTCCTCCGTTCAGTTAGCCTCAGTAGCAGTCTCCTGTATCAGGCACATGTGACAAAGGTACACATTTATTGCAAAAGATCAAGAAAAGAATTACTTTTGTATTTGTATATAATCCGCACCTGCATGAAAACAACCCTTCTTGTCGTAGGAAAGACAGTAGAGCAACACTATATGACAGCCATCAACGACTATGTACAACGCACCCGGCACTTCATTAATTTCGAGATGGAGGTGATCCCGGAACTGAAACATACACGTAGCCTGTCACCCGGACAACAGAAGGAAAAAGAGGGCGAACTGATTTGTAAAGCGTTTCAGCCCGGAGATGTGATCGTGCTGCTGGATGAGAACGGCAAAGAGATGCGTTCGGTTGAGTTTGCCCGGTGGATGGAGAAAAAGTTCACTCATGTCAGCAAACGTCTGCTGTTTGTGATCGGTGGTCCCTATGGGTTCTCTCCGAAAGTATATCAGGCTGCTCACGAAAAATTATCTCTCTCTAAGATGACTTTTTCCCATCAGATGATCCGGCTTATCTTCGTGGAGCAGCTCTACCGTGCCATGTCTATTCTGCAAGGCGGGCCCTATCATCACGAATAGAGCCCGGGAACCTCCTTTTTTCTACTCCCTGCTCATCAGCCTCTGTTCAGCCATCTGCTCGTATTTCGTTCCCGGACGGCCATAGTTGGCATACGGATAGATAGATATTCCTCCGCGGGCAGTGAACAAGCCTGTTACCTCCAGATAGCGGGGGTCCATCAGTCGTACCAGATCTTTCAGGATCATATTGATACAGTCTTCATGGAAAGCCCCGTGATTGCGAAAGCTGAACAGATAGAGTTTCAGACTTTTACTTTCCACCATCTTTATGTCCGGGATGTAACTGATGCGGATCTCCGCAAAATCGGGCTGTCCGGTGATCGGACACAGACTGGTAAACTCCGGACAATTGAAACGCACCCAATAGTCATGTTCGGGATGCCTGTTATCAAAGGCTTCCAGTACTTCCGGAGCGTAGTCCTGTTTGTATTCGGTTTTTCTTCCCAACAGGGAAAGTTGTTGTTCGGAATTTTCCATCATTCTATGTGGTTTGTATATGTAATTATTAAAAAACAGATGTATGCTTTAACGGTAAATAAATATTCATCATGCATTGTATATAGGATGCTGTTCCGGTATCCTGTAGAGACGCAAAGAGATTTACGATTTGACAATTTACGATTTACGATTGAAATTACAGAAAGAATAGGTTTGTAAATTCCTATGCGTAACATTTTATATGCAAACATACGAGACGCATCGTTGCGTCTGAATTACCATGCTGGTTATTTTTACAGACGCAAATATGCGTCTCTACAGAACACCGATCCAAAAACAATAATTATATATAATTAATTATGAATAGTTACTTATCAAAAAAACAGCTACATCGTATATGATGAAGAATAAACCTCATTCTCAGATCCATACCATTCTTAGATAAATTCATTCTCAAACCTCAATCGTATATCGTAACGTTCTTCTGAAGGAATGATCAGATAATGAACACGACCGGAAGAAGGGATCAAAGCGTCAGATGGTACTTCTCTTCCTGTATTCTTCCAGTCCCTGCCTCCGCAACTTACAGGCCGGGCATTCGCCGCATCCGTCGGCCACCACTCCATTGTAGCAGGTGAGGGTTTCCTGGAGGATGATATCAAACACACCCAGTTCGTCGGCCAATGCCCAGGTCTGTGCTTTATCCAGCCACATCAGAGGGGTATGTATCACAAACTGCTCATCCATGGCTAAGTTCAGGGTCACATTCAACGATTTGATGAAAGAATCCCTACAGTCCGGATAGCCGCTGTAATCGGTCTGGGAAACCCCTGTTACCAAATGACGGATTCCGTGTTCCCGTGCGAATACAGCCCCGATGCTCAGGAAGAAAAGGTTGCGTCCGGGTACGAACGTATTGGGAAAAGCACCTTCCGGCATCTCTTTATCCATCTCTATGGTTGTATCGGTGAGCGAACTACTACCCAGTTTACCGATAAATCCGGCGTCCATAACCGTGAATTCTACTCCGGCTTTCCGGGCAATCTCACGCGCCAGTTCCACTTCATGCGCGTGTTTCTGTCCGTACAGAAAGCTCAGTGCATATACATTCTCAAAATGTTTCTTTGCCCAGTACAGACAAGTGGTAGAATCTTGTCCACCACTGAACAAAACCACTGCTTTTTTATCTATCATCGTTCAAATGTCTTTTACGTTCAGAATGTTATAGGAAATATCGGTGTCGTATACATCACAATCCTCTATCTTCTTGATGTAGCTTACCACGCGTATGGTCACCGGCAGGATCAGGATCTCATAGAAGGTTTTCAGAATGATCTGTACACCTATCATCACCAGCAGATCCGGCCAGTCGATCATAAAAGCAAAAGCGATCGGGAAAAAGATCAGCGAATCGGCTGTCTCTCCTACCACTGTAGACCAGATGGCACGCGCGGAAAAATTCTTTCCTTTACTGGAGATCTTCATCCGGCTCATGACGTAGGCATTGAGAAAAGACCCGACCAGAAAAGCCAATAGGCTGGCCACCACAATGCGCGGAGCCAGTCCGAACACAAAATTAAAATGCTCTTCTCCTTCCCAGAATGGGGCCGCGGGCAGAGCCACAGCGATAAGCCCCAGAGAGACGACAAAGAAATTCATCGCGAAACCGCTCCAGATGATCAGGCGCGCTTTTTTGAATCCCCATACTTCGGCGATGCAGTCGTTGATGATATACGAGACCGGAAATACAAGCAGCCCGGCTGTCACATAGACACCACCGATATTTACGACCTTAGTCTCCAATATATTGGCTGCGATGAGGCATACATTGAACAGAATGCCCAGCAACATGAAAGGAACGGATACTTTATTCTTCATACTCTTGTTTTTTACGTGGTGTTCAAGCACACGCCCTTTACAGGGAAATGTATATGTTAGTGAATCGGGGCGCAAAGATACATAGAATCCTGCAAAGATCGATACGCTTTCTCAGGAATCTGCATAATTAAAAGCCTCGTCTATACTTTCCGTGGAATCCCAGATTGACGCAGTCATCCAGGCAGTCGACGCAGTCGAAATGCAAACAGGAAGACGCAACGATGCGTCTCGTATGTTTGCATACAATATGTTACGCATAGGGATTTACAAACCTATTTTTTCTGTAATTTCAATCGTATATCCCTTCGCTGACCGTTGGTTGACTTCGTCGACCGTTGGTTCGGTAAATCGTAAATCTCTTTGCGTCTCTACATCGTCCGTTGGTTCCACAAATAATTCAGTCCAATTATTTTTGCTCTCTCTTTTACCCTCTTTTCCTGTTTTCTTTCAGACGCAAACACAAAGACGCAACTATGCAGTGATGTCCGGAATAAATCGTTAGTATTTGAGATCATATGCTTTATTTCAAACAGTTACATTTGATTTTTTACCCGGAGGATTTCAAGTTATTACTTTTCCCGAAGCTATTGTAAATGACACTCATTTCCTCCGACTTCCTTTGATTTTCTCTGATCTCCTTTGATTTCCTTTGAAAACCCGGAGGGTTTAATGTGCATAACCCCCAGTGAAGCGCAGTAAGGGCTT
>JAJBTC010000013.1 GCA_020861095.1 Bacteroides sp. | reverse complement strand
GGTATAAAACTTATAAGGTATCCGGGTATACTAACAAAGTATGTGAAAATGAGGAGGTAGAAGCAGTAGCGGGTATAAAGTGCGACAAACAGAGCATGACGGATTGGAGATCCCCGGTTGTGTCTCACCAGGAAGACCTGCCGGGGATCGGTGTGCTAAAGAGTAAATGGTCTGCTGATTATGCTTTTTGTAACCTCAGGGCCGGACAGAACCTCAGGGAGAGTTCGAAACATCCGAACAACACAGAGGAATAGACCAGATCGCCTGCCAGTGTGTTTTTGAAGAAAGGGATCGCTGCCATGTAACAGGCTTCCAGTCCGGCCAATGTATGCGGATACATACCGGAAGAGACCCAGACACCCAAATTGGAGATCATAAAGAACAGGAATGAGGCCGACAAGGAGGCTGCCAGGAGGCGTGCCGCAGATAGTTTCCGGATGATCAGCATGCCTGCCACAGCAATCATGAACATGGCTCCGTAGGTCCACCACGCACCGGGGTAGAGCCATACAAAGCTGTCGGAGTACTCCCCGTAGATCACGTTGTTGATATACAGGTCACTCGTCCACATAGCTGCCATTGGTAACAGCAAAGCAAATCGTTTTCTGGTGAAATAAGTGCCTCCGAAAAGGGCCATAGCCCCAATGGGAGCGAAATTGGCCGGATGCGGAAGCAGGCGGCTGGCGGCAGCCAGCAGAATAAGAAGGACCAGAAGTCCGTAACGTACATGTACTTTTTTCATTTTGTTTGGGTTGATAAATTAAAACTATTCATAATTGTCGATTATTTGCGTCTGATGGGATTTATTTCCGGAACTTAGGCCGGAAGTCCAGAATGATGCCGTAGCTCATCCGGGGCATGGGGCGGGAGAGTACCGATTCGTATTCTTCGTTGAACAGGTTGTTCACTACTCCTTTTACCGACAGATCCATCCTTTGGAACGAACAGAGTGTTTCCAGCGATACGTCGCTCATGAAATAGGGCTTTATCCGTCCGATCCTGGTAGCGGTCTCGTTGCTGGAGGTAGTATAGCGTTCGCTGTAATAAGACCATTTGTAGGTAAACCGCCAGCTTTTGTAAGAGAGCTTTCCGGTAAAGGCCGAAGAAAATTCCGGGATGTAGACCAATTGTTTGCCGATAGACTCGTCGGCCCAGTTGACCGGATCGCCGTGATTGATGGAGGGTGTCCAGCTGAAATTACCATCCATCGCCAGTTGCCACTCCCGGGGCAGGTTGAGGTTGGAGGCAGCCTTTACTTCGATCCCATAGGCATGTACCCTCTTTACATTCATCGGGGTCCAGAAGCCTTTGAAGGTCGGTAACCAGACGATCCAGTCGTCGATGTGCGAATCGAACCAGGTGACCTCTCCCTTCACCGAATACCTGTTTTCCCCCGCTAAAGAGAAAGCTACCCCGGCATCGTAGGTAAAACCCTTTTCTTTTTTCAGGTCCGGATTGCCTCCCGGCAGGAAATAGAGGTCGTTCAGTGTCGGAAAACGGAAATTACGCGATACGGAAGCCTTGGCCATCACATGTCCCCGTTTGGAGATGACATAATCGGTGAAAAAAGCCGGGATCACCGGAGTCCATTGTTCGCCGTACCTATCTTCCCGGATTACGGCAGACAGTCCCAGCCGGTCGGTCGGTTGCCACTTGACGGAGGCATGGAAAGAGAGTTCCGTCCGTGCCTGGTCATAGCCTACCACGGCTGTGTTCCCCTCCTGGGTGATGACATTCATGTCCCGGCTGTTCACAACATGCTGGTGTGCCGTGATGCCCGCGGTAAACATCCATTGGTCTGCTAAGGAATGTTCGCTCTGTGCCGATCCGTACAGGGTATGGACATAGCTGTGCGAGTCGATCATCTGCACCCTGCTTCCGCTTCCCAGGTCGCGCGAATATTCGTATCCGAGATCCGTATATGTATATCCGGCTTTGACGGCCAGTTTCCAGTCGGTACGTACCCTGTCCCAGTTGAGTACACCCCGGAAAGTGTTCTCTTTCTGCTCGTTGGTATATTCCGCGTTGTCTTTGTAATCCACATTCAGCATCGGTACGCCGCGCCGCGATTGCATGTACCAGGCCGATAGTCCCAGCCGGTCTCCCTTTCCGGTAGTGTAGTAGATCTCCTGAAGCAGATGCGGGTCGTGGAAATCGCCCGACTTGTTGCGCTCCGTCGGATAGTAGGTATCGATGATGTTCATCTCGTCGTCGTAGATATTCTCCTTCTTGTTGTAGTTGCGGTATGTGTACCGGTTTTCCGAGGAGGAGTAAACGATGCGGGTAGAAGCCTGCCAGTGTCTGTTGCCATAGGTAAAGCGCAGAAATTCATCAAAGGTCCGGAAAGAACTGATGCCCTGGATGTATTGCACGCCCCATCCTTCTTGCCGGGCCGGTTGGGTAGAGAGGGTGACAGCCCCTCCCAGTCCGCCTCCGGTGGTAAGGATGGAAGAGGTTCCGTGCAGCAGCGCGGCGTTGTCGATAAAGTAGGAGGGGATCAGGGAGAAGTCTACCATTCCCAGCATGGGAGAGTTGAGCTTCATCCCGTTCCAGGTTACCTGCGTATGTGAAGGAGACGTTCCGCGAAACGAAGCCGTGGAGAGGGTAGCCCGTCCGTATTGTTTGATAAATATAGTGGTGTTCTGGGTGAGTACATCTGCCATAGACAGGGTAATGTTTTCCCGGAGTACGGTAGTGTCGAGTTTGGTCTGTTGCACTCCGATGTCCTGGATGGGACGGCGGCCGTAGATATGTACTTCCTCTATGTTCAGGCTGTATGCGACCCTGTCTGTCCTCCGCGGGTTAGTGGCATCTTCCTGCGCGCGCAGAGAGAGGGTGAAGGAGCAGGTAAGGAGCAGGCAGAGGGTATATGTCTGTATCTTCATGGTGTCTTTGGTTGGATTGGGTTCTCTGTTTTATCGCCAGCAGAAGGCTCCCGGGATGATACCCACCCGGAATTCGTCTAACAGTTCTCCCCGTGGGGAATACCGGAGTACCACTCCCGGCTGCACATAGTCGATGGCATCGGCTACGTATACCTCGGAATTGACAGGATTCACGGTCAGTCCGTAATAAAGCGTAT
The DNA here is from genome assembly GCA_020861095.1 of Bacteroides sp. GTDB lineage: Bacteria > Bacteroidota > Bacteroidia > Bacteroidales > Bacteroidaceae > Bacteroides. The sequence goes on along the minus strand of JAJBTC010000013.1, from coordinate 8,464 downwards.
TTCTTTCTTCCAGAAAGGGGCGTACCGGTACACGATTGGCGGTTACATCCATGGCCCAGATCGATTTATTGATCCAGTAGATCGTGTCGCGCGTACCATTGAGCTGTACCTCGGAAGGCCAGTCGCCCAGATTGAATGTGAACGATTTGTCGACCTTGAATAGTTCCGCGTCAATGCAGTAGAGTGCGGGAGCTTCGTATCCATACGGACTTCCTTCGTACCCACCGTCGGTAAGGGTCCATATCTTGTTGTACTTATCCATCACCAGAGAGGTCGGCTGGATACCTATCACCAGTTCGTCCACCACTTTATCCGTTTCCGTATCTATCCTGAGGATGCGGTTCTGGTACGACCAGCAATTGGTATAGACATATTTGCCGTATTGTACCATTTGTTCGGTAGATCCGGAGTCGAAATCCATATCCGTCTCCACATATCCGGTGATCTGATAGGTCTTCGGATTTACAATGTAGATACGAGGGTCCCAGATCTGGGTGACGTAGGCTTTCTCGTCGCTCAGGAAATGTATGTAGCGCGGAGAGGTGAATCCGGTGATGCGTCCTACCTCTTTGAAAGTATGAATATCTATGGCAAAGATCACTCCGGAGTTGTTGACCACCACCCAGCCGATCCCGTCGCGGATTACCATCGATTGGGCCACATCTCCCAGTTTCATCCCGTTGGCGCGGGCGAAGACTTCGTTCTGTACCTCTTTCGTTTCCGCATTGTAGAAAGAGAGAGAAGCATTGCCGTACATGAAATTGCCTTCGTTGGTAATAAACAATCCGTTACCGTCGGAAATAGGTCCGGTGTTGAACTCTTCCTCGCCGATAGGGCCGTAATCGATGCAACTGAAATTCAGGAACAGGCAGCATAAAAGGAAGATCCTGATACGGTGTATACACATAAGACTCTTTTTTGTATTCTATATAGAATGAGGAAAGGAGTATCCGCACCCCAGGCGGATACTCCGGATCTGGTGGTTTGTATTTTTATTGTTGGGTATAATGTCCTGCTTTCATCTCCTCGTATGTGGGGTTGTATCTGCAATTCTTTACAGTCCACGTCTCATCTGAAAGCAAATCCACTACATTTCTGAACATAGAGAAATCCTCCAATAAAGAAAAGCCTGTAATCTTCACAGCACTTGTCTTTTTCAGGTTGGGAAGCAGGATCTGGCTTAATTTCTGATCCGGAAACCAATCGCTGTATCCCGAATCATATACCTCACCACTCAGCAGCAGGCATCCTTCTACCTCCTCTAAAGAGGGAAAACGAATGGATTCACACGTTTCAGTCATCACCTCAGTGGTCTGGATAGCCAATCCTTTTCCGGCTACCTTCTTTAGTCTGGGGAAAGAGAGTTCCGATAATCCTGTGATCAATAGATCGATTGTTCCCGGACTCTCTTCATCGGAATATGCGATTTCCGTGCCGGTACCTACCTCTTCCAATGAGGCGAGGGAGAGAGAAGTAATGTTACCACTACGTATATACAGTTGTCCTCCGACTTTCCGGAGAGCAGGGAGTTGAAGCGTATGCAGAGCCGTCATCTGGTAATCTACAGAGAAATAGCCACCTACCTCTTTCAGGGCGGGCATATGCAATTCCGTACATTCCTGCAGATACATATGGATGTTCTTTTCGACCGTAGCAAACGGCAAAGTGACCGGACCATTGTTCCTTCCGTAATAATACAGGTCTTTTAAGGAGGATATTCCTTTTATTTCCGGGTACGTACCATTCAGACAGAGGGTCGCGTCCAGTTCTTCGGGTCCGCAGACGGAATGGATAGGGGTGTTTGCTAAAATGAGGGAGTCTCCTCCGAAAGCAATGTGACGGATATCCAGGTCCTGACCGGTCAGTGCCTGGAGGTTGTTCAGACTCAATCCGCCCAACTGGCGCAGGTCTGAAAGATCGGGCAGGCGCGTAAGGGCGGTCAGTCCGGACAATGTGATCCTGCCACCTACAGACTCCAGTTGATCCATTCCGATCTCTTTGATCCCGGTATTCCGGAGGGTGCCTCCTATGACATCTGCGGAATTGCTGGTGAAATCAATGTCTCCTTCTACTGTTCTGAGATGGGGCAGATGAATGGTTTCAAACTCAAAAGGAATATGAGGGAGCAATATGGCACCCGCGGAAGTCAGTTTTTCAAATGTAATACCCATCAGTTTGGGAAAGGCGGTGATCTCGATCTTTCCGGATACAGTTTCCAGAGAGGGTATCTCCACATACATCAGTTCACTTCCGGTATTCTCCTCCGTATATCCGGTGAGGACCAGATCACCTGCTATGGATGTCAGTGCAGACAGGTCTGTAGATACCCATGTGGTGGAATGAATGGTTACATGCCCCACTATAGTAGTCAGTGCGGGCAAGTTGATCCGTTGGATGCGATCGCTGTATATCATCACATCTCCATCTATCGATATCAGACGTGGCAAACTGAACAGAGCCTCCCCATTCAGGGCCTCCGAAGGAGATCCGGAACTACCCAGTTGCAGTCCGCCGATGGAAGTTACGCCTTCTATACCTGATAGATCCTTTCCCTGATAACTGTTCCGGATGATCAATGCTCCTTTTATCTCTTTGAGAAGTTCCAGCCCTTTCAGGTCTTCGAGTGGAGTAGCTTCCGGATCGTCGGAACCCAGGATCAGATTGCCCAGGATCACAGTGACTCCTTTTTCTGTCAGCGCGTCTATGTCTGCCCGTGACAGGATAGTTACTTCTCCCTCTTGTCGGATCTCATCTTTAATAACCCGGTATGTATAATCGCGTGGATCTCCATGGTAAGAGGTCACTTTGAAAGGGCGTTCTTCGTCCCAGTTGGTAATGGAGGCCGGATCGGGCAGGATGGTGGCCGATGCAGAATAGATAAATTCTGCTTCCGCATGGTTCAGCGACACGGTATAGGGTACAATGACGGTGATCTGCTGGTTTTCGATCCGTGCGGTGTAGGTGTCTTCCCCTACAGTTAGTTTTACAGAAGTGATAAAGTTGTCATCTGCGTCGTCGGGCAGGATCTCTTTGTCGTCCGAACATCCCTGCATGCAGAGAGCCAGTAAAAATAACAATAAAAAGATATGTTTTTGTTTCATGATCCTAAACTGATTAGTTGTTTTCTATGGACAGGTCTATAAAGGAACACACCTCTGTGGAGAGCTCGCCCAGCCATCCGCTTTTGGCATGGATGCCGGTTTGTACTTTGATGAAGTCGATGTATTTCAGATCCGCGGGAGTACCGTCCCGGTGTATCGCGTTGGAAATCCTGAATCCGTTCCGCTGTCCGCTTCCATCTGCCGTGTCTCCGCCCAGGGAATTTTCTCCGGGGTTATCGGTATAGCCCCAGGCATAGGTCTGGTTTGCCCAATGTCCGGTTTCCGGGTCTTGTATATTTCTGGATCCGAGTCGTGTACCCCGCAAGGTGTAGACGTCTTCTTTCACCCAGGTCGGGTAGTAGAAATCCTGCTGGTGCCAGGCGGCCAGATAGTCTATGTGGCCGCTTTTACCTTGCGAATCGGTCCATGGTACATTCATTCCTTTGCCAGCCGGTCGATAATAGGTGACTTCATATTCTTGTATCGTACCGGAACCGCCGGTCTCGCTTCCTTTGAGTTCGTACCACTCGTCATTGGGCAGTCCGTCTCCGTTGGTATCCTGCATCACCCAGACAATACCCGGTTCGGAACTTCCTTCAAAGGCGTTTGCCTGGATGGCGAAATCATAGGCGTTGTCTGTCCGCGGTATACTGTGGTCGAATCCGACTACGATGTATCCGCCGAACCCGCCTAAGGAGACCCAGTTCTCCTGTTCCAGACGTTTTTCGGCATACGCAATGGCATCTGCCTGAGTGGTTTCCCTACCGGTAAACCCACCTGTCCGGAGTTCTCCGATAAATTGTCCGGGAGCCGGAATGTATTCGTATACTTTGTTCCACAAGGCAGAACTACTGCCTGTAGCCGCCTGGTAGCGTTGTTCTTCGCTGTCTTCCACACAATATACGTCTATTTCCGCGCGTACTTTGCTTATAGAACGGGTTATATTGCGTGTGAGCCGGGCGGTAGTATGTGTTTGATCCGTGACGGATACCGCGATGGTATATTTTCCCGGAACAGAAGGAGTGAACCGGAACATACGTTCTGTGGTTCCGGTCTTTTCTCCGTCTACTTCCCATTCGAACAGCGGGTCCTGGAAATATTCCAGCAAAGGATAGAGACAGACCGGGCGTCCGGCGAACGTATATCGGGCTGTATACTCCCCGACATAGGAGAGGGATCCGAAGGATACCCCATACGGCAGTTGGTCCACTACTTCCACTTCTATGTCTCTACGGGCTGTTCCGTCTATATTGGATGCTTCTATGGTGACGATGTAAGTCCCTGTTTCTGCTTCATGGAAGGTATAACTTTCTTCGGTACTCACTGTTTTCCCTTCGCGTATCCACTTACAGGCAAAGTCTTCCAGATCGGAATGCTGTATGTCCGGTGTTAAGATATAATCCTTGGAAGCCAGGACTTTAAGTCCTGAGGCGGGGATGGCCAGAGAGATAACCGGAATTCCCAGTTCGGTCACTTCCACTTTTAATACTTCTTCGGCTTTGCCGGCCTCGGTCTGTACGCGGAAAGTGATGTATACCTCTCCGGGTTCATCCCAGCTACCTGTATAACTGGCAGAAGTACCTACTAATTTGTTGTCTATGGTCCAGGAAAAAAGCGCGTCGTCCGCATATTGGACCGTAGGCGCAATGGTGAGTTCATGTCCGACTTTTACCGTATAGATGCCGGTCTCACTATCCAGTTCGATCACTGGCTGAGATTTTATATCCACCTCTATCAGATTATCCTCGTTGCAGGAAGATACCATAGATAAGATAAAGGAAAGAATAAGAAATACATTTAACTGTCTCATGTGTTTCGTTATATATAAAAAGATCGCGATTGTATACGTAAGTAAGAGGTCTGTTTTCTTTTTATGAGGATACGAGACCAACCGGACAACTCTTTACGAGCGCATTGTCCGGTCGGTGAGGATCATACCTTTATTAATTGAGCGCGATGTATATATCGTCTATACAGGCATATGCAGGTGTATTCAGCCCGTACATACCCGAGTCAGAACCTTCGAAATCAAACTCGATCTTGTTGACCGTTTGTTTCTTGATGTTCACGAGATTAAATTCGGTCCAGGTGTCGATCAGGATATTTTTTCCATTCCGGAAATCGGCCAGCGCGATGGTATCACTTGCTACCGGAGTCGCAGATCCGGCTTTATACCCCCGAGCGATCAGATGAAAGTATCCTTTGTTGTCTTTGAGACTTCCCTGGGTGAAAGCATTACCGTTTTCCATCACTCCATAGGTATAGGAGGAATTGCATACATACATCCTGTCGAATCTTCTTTCTGTGTTATTGGTAAAGGCCATGCTTGAAGTCCCTCCATAGCCGGTATATGTATCGGTATAGCCGAATACAATGGCAAAGTGATCGCTTCCGTTGCGGCCAGCTCCTGCATTCGTTCCGTCTTCAGAGGCCACGTTATACACACTACACTGGTTCTGGTAAGAATACCACCAATCGGTAGTCGCATGGGTTCCGGTATTCGAACGGTAGTTCCATGTGGAAACTGCCACACCGCCATTCCAGAAATTATAGCTTCCGCCCCAACCGTCTTCGTTGACTCCATATTTCAGATTGGTGAGAGGATCTACCTGAGATGTAAAACGCGGATAGCCGGCTACCGCGACGTATCCGTCATACAGATTCGCTCCGTACGAAGTGGGTCCGGCAGTGATGAGGCCGTTGTCTTCAAAACTCACTAAAAGATAACCGTCTTGTATAACGCCCCGTGTGTTTCCTTCAGAAGGTTCCTGTGGGTGGAAGAAGTCATCTTCGTTGCTACAGGAAGAAACCAACACTACGGCCAATGCCGTGAAATACAATGCCAAAAACTTAAATTGCTTTGTCATAACACATAAAATTTAAATAATTACTAAATATACGTGCCATGAGAAGAAGGAAGGATGCAAATAGAGGGATAACCCGGCAGCGAGCTGTTATCGGTCCGTTTGAATCTGCTCCATGATCCCGTGGCGCAATTCTTTAAGTTTATCAGTAGCAGGTGTTCCGGTGTGCACGTTTCGGAACAGTCGTTTATGTAGCACATGGTACACAAAGGACTCCTGCAAAAACTTAATAACTGGATTTCGGGAAAACGTTCTGCTGATCCGGATAGGGCAGTTTCTGTGTATACCGGATGTATACACATTCACCGCTACCTGTTGCAGCCGGGATAATGATTCTGGTACGGAACAGATGCAAGCATCTGTGGGTAGTAAAAACCTTAAACCACGAAAGTTTTACCGAAACAGGTCCTGGCAGGTTTTCTGACTTGTCCGATCTTATACGCCTTCCCGGAATTGCTCCAGTGGCATGGAATGTATAAAACCTTTTTGAGGACTTACAGCAGCGGGTACTGTTCAGGATTCGCACCTGATTCCCTTTTCAGTGCACTCAACGGATGAAGCGTGCACCACCAAAACTGCGGCAAAGTTATACAATTTATTTAAGAATGTATATAAAGACCGTATTTTGTTAAAGCGTTTTTCTCCGCTGTCTGTTTCTGGGCATACGAAGTCTGTGTCTTTTTCAGATCCAACGGTAGATCTGTGTTCTTTCCAGGCAGACCCGGAAACAGGCTCTGGGTCGGGTGGTTAGAAGAGTTTTTTATATAGATCTGATCTAAAACCGGTTTGGATTTGTTCTCTTTTTTAGTCGGAATACAGATCAATGATCCTGTCCGGACAGAGAAAGTATACAGAGTTTTTTAATGTATAGATAGAAAAAGTATGATTACAATTGTGGCCCGTTGTGTGGTGAAAAAAGGATGTAAAGAGGATTTTGTCGCTGCTGTGCAGAAGATGATAACAGAGAGCCGGAAGGAACCGGGGAATGTTTCCTACACGCTGATGAAGGATGTGGATAATGAAGATGCCCTGGCGTTTATTGAAGAGTGGAAAGATCCGGATGCCATAGAAGAACATGGAGCTCAACTGCATTTCAGGGAGGGGATCGGAAATATCCGGGAACTGATAGAGAGTATGGATATAGTGAAATATGAGGCGGTCTGATCGTGTTTTTAATCGGGTGAGCGAATGAAAGTAGTATTGGTCAATGGTAGTCCGAACGAGCGGGGATGTACCTATACAGGGTTGAGAGAGATAGCCGATGAGCTTCAGAAGCAGGAGATCGGGAGTGAGTTTTTCCAGTTAGGCAAGCGTGTGGTCAGGGGATGCATCGCCTGTATGAATTGCCAGCGTACGGGAAGCGGACATTGTATATATAAGGATGATCCTTCGAACGAACTGATCGACAGGCTGCATGCGGCAGATGCGGTGGTGGTGGGTAGTCCGGTCTATTACGCAGGTATCTCCGGGCAGGTGAAGTGCCTGTTGGATAAAGCCTTCTTTGCGGGCAGAGGGTTTGATTACAAGCCAGCGGCAGCTATCGTCAGTTGCCGCAGGGGCGGGGCGAGCGCGACTTTTGATCAGTTGAACCATTATTTCACCATCAGCAATATGCCTGTGATCTCTTCTCAGCACTGGAACCAGATCCATGGACATACACCGGAAGATGTACGTCAGGATCTGGAAGGCTTGCAGACGATGCGTACCCTGGCCCGGAATATGGGGTGGTTGCTGCGTTGCATCACAGCCGGGGAGCAAAGTGGGATCTCCAGGCCGAAGCAGGAACAACGGGTGGCGACCAACTTCATCCGGTGACCTGAAAAAGAGTCTCTGTTCTTTACTGAAAGAGTGCATCCGGAGGGGGATCTGACTTTTCTCTGTTCCTGTTGCATCGGGAAATATAGGTACTATCAAACCTGTGATCACTAAAAAACTCCTGGCGAGTATGTTTGGGAATTCTCTGCTTAACATTGTTTTTTTGTTCGATGATCGTATATCTGTTTATCATCATCGGATTGCGCATTTTCGGAAAGAATGAACTGACGCAGTTGTCTGTATCGGATCTGGTTTTCGTCTTGCTGATCAGTAATTCGGTGCAAAACGCGATGGTAGGAGGAGACAACTCTTTGTTGGGCGGGATGGTGGCGGCAGGCTCTCTGTTTCTGCTCAACAGAGGGCTGGACCTGTTTCATTACAGATCGCCGAAGTTTGCTAAGCTGATGGATGGCGAACCGGTGGTTCTGGTCCGGCACGGGAAATTGAATCACATACAGATGAAGAAAAATCGTCTGTCCCTCCGGGACCTGGAGGTGGTTCTCCGGGAAAATGGAATAGGGAATATAGAGATCGTGGATCTGGCCATCCTGGAAATAGACGGAAAGATCAGTATCCTTTCCGATGAAGATATAAAGAAAGACAGTAAACTGACTGGGGAAAAATGAAAGGATTTACGATTTACTCCCTTCGGTCATGACCATTATTCGATTCTTTACATTAAAG
>JAJBTC010000047.1 GCA_020861095.1 Bacteroides sp. | reverse complement strand
GTTGATATGTATATTGGATGCCTGACAAATATAAGTATTATTTTAAGAATTCCTATTACAAATATAAAAAGATAATAGAAAAAAGAAATTTAATTCATACATTATCTGGAATATAACGCGTATATACGTTTTAAGGATCTATTTGAATTTTTCAAAGAAGATTTTTTAGTACTTTGACTATGTCAACTTTTGGTTTTATCTTTTCACAGTCTTCTCTTTTTCTGTTTTTTCCTTTTTGGGGCTTGTAATAGCCTGCTATGAGTTGGCAGACTATGGGTTGACTATACCGATGATTGGTTGTCTTTTTAAAAAGAAAACCAATCGGCCTGAAAATAAGCTTGAATCAACAGTCCGTAAAGCTAATAGAACAACAAGCAATATTAAAACGATTTCTTCATCTTCTCTTAGGACTCTATCCCATTCAGGAGGTGTAAGTTTATTTAATGAATGATCTGCATGTTAGGAATAGTATAGAAAAATGTAGTATCGTATGATGCCTGGGTATTCCGTGCTATGTTAAAAAAGTTGAGGGTATAGGATCCATTGGAAGGTGGTTGTCAATTTCTGTCTGGTAGCGATATAATGAAAAGCGAAGAATGAATAGAGTGGCCCTCTTCATTCTTCGCTTTTCATTATTCATTTTCTCCACTGTTTCGGGATGTTCACTTTAAAAACAGAATGTACACTTTAAAATGAACACAAAATCAAAACAGTTTCTTATTTCACTTTCTTATACCCATATACTGCCAGGTTGCCCAGTTCTTCTTCGATACGGAGCAACTGATTGTATTTCGCCATACGGTCCGAACGGCTCAGCGATCCTGTCTTGATCTGTCCGCTGTTGGTAGCCACGGCAATATCCGCGATCGTAGCATCTTCCGTTTCACCCGAGCGGTGCGAAGTCACGGTTGTATATCCATTACGGTGTGCCATCTCGATCGCATCCAATGTTTCGGAAAGCGATCCGATCTGATTTACCTTGATCAGGATGGAGTTTCCGCATTTCTCCCGGATACCTTTCGACAGGAATTCTACGTTTGTTACGAACAAATCGTCACCAACCAGTTGGCAACGATCGCCGATACGCTCGGTCAGTTTTTTCCAGCCTTCCCAGTCATTCTCACTCATACCGTCTTCGATAGAGTCGATCGGGTACTTATTGATCAACTCTTCCAGATAGTCGATCTGCTGATCTGCGGTACGTTTGCTGCCTTTGTCCCCTTCAAACTTCGTATAGTCATATATACCGTCTTTGTAGAATTCGGAAGAAGCACAGTCCATGGCGATCATGATGTCTTTTCCCGGTTCGTATCCCGCCTGTTTCACTGCTTCCAGGATAGAGTTCAGCGCGTCTTCCGTACCTTCCAGCTCCGGAGCGAATCCGCCTTCATCACCCACAGCCGTACTCAGGCCACGGTCTTTCAATACTTTTTTCAGTGCATGGAACACTTCCGCACCCATACGAAGTCCCTCTTTGAAAGAAGAAGCACCTACCGGACGGATCATAAACTCCTGGAAAGCAATAGGAGCATCGCTGTGCGATCCGCCGTTAATGATGTTCATCATAGGTACAGGCAATACATACGTATTTACGCCGCCGATATAGCGATACAAAGGCATATCCAGATAGGCAGCGGCAGCTTTTGCCATAGCCAGTGATACACCCAGGATGGCATTGGCTCCCAGTTTGGATTTGGTAGGTGTACCGTCCAGTTCCAGCATTTTGTGGTCGATGGCCCGTTGTTCCAGGGCACACATACCCACCAGGGCCGGAGCGATGACCTTATTTACGTTATCCACAGCCTTCTGTACCCCTTTGCCACCGTAACGGTTTTTATCGCCGTCACGCAGTTCCAGTGCTTCGTGCTCACCGGTAGAAGCACCTGAAGGGACAGACGCACGGCCCATTACACCACATTCCAGTACAACGTCTACCTCTACGGTAGGATTTCCCCGGGAGTCCAGGACTTCCCTTGCTGTAATTTTTTCGATTTTCATTGATTATACGTTTTTATGAACATTGCAAATGTACTTACTTGTCGTTAACTGAGGAATCGCAATAAGTAGGTATTTCATACTATGGATTCCTTAAAAGTGAGTAGTTTTTATGTTATCATTAACAAAAAAAGGGTAAACTTTGTTCACCCTTTTTCGTATCACTCTTCATCTTTAATGACTACTCCCAACAACGGTATCAGATCGGTCGTCTGCAAAGCACTTACGATGGCTCCCCGCAGGTCGGGGATATAGGCCTGTATGCCTGCGATTTCTGCCATCCGCAGGTCGATCCCCCGCAACGGAGTACGGTAGAATTCACTCTCTGTGAGCCGGCTGTGTATAAAACCGACAGAGCGTAGCCGGCACTCTGTGAAGCTGGTATGTGGCAGGTCACATTCCTCAAAACGTATCTGTTCCAGTTTGCTCATGGAGAAGTTGACATATTCTCCCACACAATTCCTGAAAGAGAGGTGATACAGTGTGCTTTCCGAGAGGTTGATTCCCGTCAGTTTGCAGTTGCGGAACTCTACCCGGTGCAGGGAAGCGGCATTCCAGTTCACATTAGACAGGTCGCAACTGTCAAATACCACATCGTTCATTTGGATGGCAGGCAGAAAGCAGCCCGGAAAGAAATGTCTGCTGAAGGTACAGTTGCTCAGGGTGATCCCGCGTTTTTCGAGTCCGGTGGTTACCCCCGGACCTACTTGTGAATCTTTCAGGCTGTCATTCTCCTGCAACCATTCTTCCAGAGGTTGTTCCGCAGATTGCTGGGGTGCCAGCAGAGGTGCTACCACTTTCAGCGGAGCATGAGGTTTGTAGCCCGTGCTTTTTTTCATGATCATCTGTTGTTGCGTATTTAGAATTGTTTGCCCAACCATGCTCCGGCTGTTACGGCAAGGATACCCAGTGCCACACTGGCCAGTGCATAAAACAGGAAAGTGCCATACATCCCGGCCTTCAGCAGGTGGAGCCCTTCGTGGGAAAACGTGGAGAAAGTCGTGAAGCCACCGCAAAAACCTACGGTCAGGAACATGCGTATATCTGTAGAGAGTGAATAACGTGCCGAGAGTGCGTAAAACAGACCAATCAGTAAACTTCCCGCAACATTCACTCCGAAAGTCCCCCACATCCATGAGAAATAGTGGATCTTTCCATTCAGCGCATGTTGTACAAGGTAGCGCAGCACACTTCCCGCACCTCCGCCGACAAATATATATAGTATCTCTTTCATGCGGCAATCAATATCTGTTTTATTAGAACGTACAAATGTACCATTCTTTCGGTACCGGGAATGAATTTCCCGGGATTTTTATGGAAAGGAAGGCAAATGAATGGTATATCGGATTTTCTATCATCAGTGGCTATGATCGGGCAAACCCCATCCATCTGGTATCCCGATGCCCCGGCTACGCAGCTGCAATGATCCTGTAGACACGGGATAAACCCTAACCTGACGACTATCCTCTTTGTGATTCTCCGAAGAATTTGTATTTTTGAAAGCCCAAGCAAAAGATACGCTCATGGAAAAAGTAGTTTTTCTGCTTCTTTGCTGCATTTTTTCCTTCCCTTCCTGTCTTTTCGGGAAGGCAGATCCCCTTTTGCTTCGTCTCGACCGTGTCCTGAAAGAGCGTTCCCATTACGATCGTCAGAAAGAGCAACGGCTGGACAGCCTCAGGACTTTGCTGGTACACACTTCCTCACCGGACGAAAGCTATCGGTTACGTGAACTTCTGGCCGGGGAATACGAACTGTATATTGCCGATTCGGCGATCATCTATCTGGGGCAGAACCTGGAGATTGCCCGGCAGTATCGCTGGAAAGACCGGATCACAGAAACCCTTCTGAAGCAAGCCGCCGCTCTTTCCATATCCGGAATGTACAAAGAAGCCTGGGACAAACGCGATCAGGTGCGCCGGGAAGACCTGCCGGATGAACTTCTGCCTTTGTGGTACGACCTGGGACGACAGCTTTATTCATTCATGCATACCTATTCCTACAGAGACGGGGTTGCCGGGGAATACCAGTCTCAGGAGAAGCTATACCGGGATTCCCTGCTGAGGGTATTGCCTGCTTCTTCACCCGTCTACCGTCTCTATCAGGCGGAAGAGATGTATGCGGCCGGGCAACTGTCTGTGGCACGGCAGCATCTGCTCTCTCTGATGGATACCCTTCCTGATACTTCCAATATCTACGCCCGGGCGGCTTTCACACTGGCTTATATCTACCGGGATGAGGGGCATTCCGATCTGTATACAGATTATCTGGCCCTTTCGGCTATTTCTGATGTGCGGGCTTCGGTCAAGGAAAACGCGGCCCTGCAATACCTGGCGGTGGCACTTTATGAAAAAGGAGACATCGACCGTGCCTATCGCTATATCAAATCTTCCCTCGAAGATGCTATCTTCTGCAATGCGCGCCTGCGCACGGTAGAGATCTCCCGGATGCTTCCGGTAATCGATGCCGCCTATACGCACCAGGTACGTCAGCAACGACGGCAACTGATCTTTTTTTCTGGTACTGGTCTCTCTGCTTTCCTTTTTCCTGATCGTGGCACTGGCAGGTATCTACCGACAGATAAAGAAGTTACGAATTGCACAGGACAAACTCCGGCAGGCCAATCACATCAAAGAAGAATACATTGGTCACTTTCTGGATCTGTGCTCTGTGTATATTGAGAAATTGTATCATTTCCGTCGTACCGTACACCGGAAGATCACGGCCGGGCAACAGGAAGAGTTGTTGCGCCTGACAAAAAGTGCTCAGCGATCCGATGCCGAACAACAGGAGTTATATGCAAACTTCGACCGTGCCTTCCTTCATCTCTATCCCGGCTTTGTCAGGGATTTTAATGAACTCCTGCAACCCGGAGAGCGCTATACACTACGGAGTGACGAACTGCTCAATACCGAGATGCGTATTTATGCATTTATCCGGCTGGGGATCGACGATACCACAAAGATTGCCGGATTTCTCCATTACTCTGTGAATACCATCTATACCTATCGCAATAAAGTAAAGAACAAGGCCATCGACCGTGAAAAATTTGAGCAACAGGTCATGAAAATCGGTATGGTCTGATCTTGTCCGTTTATATTTCTGTTTCTGACCTTTCCTTATATCTTTTTAGGAATAAGATGTTTATGCAAACGTTTTCCGATAAAACTTTTATATTTCATTTATACACCCTCCCGGAGTATGGGTTTGCGTGTTATCTTTGTAGAAAAGAATATTAATCACAAAAAGAGCGTGAAGAACATGAAAACATTTTCAGCCAGACTGGCTTGTTTCCTATTTGTCTTTTTTATAGGTACGGTAGCGATGGCATCCGGGAGCCTGACCTCTCCGGACGGAAATTACCAACTCAATTTCTCAGTGAACGCGCAGGGTGAACCTGTGTATGAACTTTTCTATAAAGGAAAACAGGTGATCAACCCTTCCCGTCTGGGACTCGATCTGAAAAACGATCCGGGCTTGCTCAACGGCTTTACCATTGCCGGAACAGAGACCGCTTCTTTCGACGAAACCTGGCAGCCGGTGTGGGGAGAAGAAAAAGAGATCCGCAATCATTACAATGAACTGGCTGTAACCCTGGATCAGGCCAATCCGGGTCGTCAGATCGTGATCCGTTTCCGCCTGTTCGATGAAGGTCTGGGATTTCGTTACGAGTTCCCGTTGCAGGAAAAACTCAATTATTTCATAGTAAAAGAAGAACGTACCGAGTTTGCCATGACAGGTGACCATACCGCTTTCTGGATCGCAGGTGACTACGATACGCAGGAATACGATTATACAGAGTCCAGACTGACAGAGATCCGCGGACTGATGGACAGTGCCATCACTCCCAACTCTTCACAGACTTCGTTCTCTCCGACAGGGGTACAGACCTCACTGATGATGAAGAGCGACGACGGTCTTTATATCAACCTACACGAGGCCGCACTGATCGACTACTCCTGTATGCACCTCAATCTGGACGATGCCAACCTCGTATTTACCTCGTGGCTGACCCCCGATGCTGTGGGCGACAAAGGATACCTGCAAAGTCCTTGTGTATCTCCCTGGCGTACGGTGATTGCCAGCAACGACGCGCGTGATATCCTGGCTTCCCGCATTACGCTGAACCTGAACGAACCCTGTAAGATCGAAGATACTTCCTGGATCAAACCGGTGAAATACATCGGTGTATGGTGGGAAATGATCACAGGAAAGAGTTCCTGGGCCTATACGGATGATGTGCCTTCTGTGAAACTGGGTATTACCGACTACTCCCGGACCAGACCCAACGGTACGCATGCGGCTAACAATGAGAATGTGAAACGTTACATTGACTTTGCTGCTGAGCATGGTTTCGAACAGGTACTGGTAGAGGGCTGGAACGAAGGTTGGGAAGACTGGTTTGGTAAATCCAAAGATTATGTATTTGACTTCGTAACTCCCTATCCCGATTTTGATATCGCGGAACTCAACCGTTACGCGGCTTCCAAAGGGGTAAAACTGATGATGCACCACGAGACTTCCGGATCTATGCGAAACTACGAACGCCACATGGACGCTGCTTATCAGCTGATGGTAGACTATGGCTACAACTCTGTAAAAAGTGGGTATGTAGGCGATATCATTCCACGTGGAGAGCATCACTACGGGCAGTGGGCCAACAACCATTATATGTATGCTATACAGAAAGCTGCCGATTATAAGATCATGGTCAATGCGCACGAAGCCGTACGTCCTACCGGTGTATGCCGTACCTGGCCCAATCTGATCGGTAACGAATCGGCCCGTGGAACGGAATACGAAGCGTTTGGCGGCAGCAAACCTTTCCATACCACCATCCTGCCTTTCACTCGTCTGATCGGTGGTCCGATGGACTATACACCGGGTATTTTCGATACCAAGCTCTCGTTCCTCGAACATCCCGGAAACGGTGTGAATACTACCTTGGTGAAGCAATTGGCTCTCTATGTAACCATGTACAGCCCGTTGCAGATGGCTGCCGACCTGCCCGAGAGCTACGAACGCCATCTGGACGCGTTCCAGTTTATCAAAGACGTAGCCATTGACTGGGACGAGACCCGCTATCTGGAAGCAGAACCGGGATACTACCTGACCATTGCCCGTAAAGCCAAAGGAACCAACAACTGGTTCGTCGGTGGTATCACCAACGAAGATCCGCGCAGTACCCGCATTGCTTTAGATTTCCTGGAGCCGGGCAAGCAATATGTCGCTACCCTGTATGCCGATGGTAAAGATGCCGACTATCGCACCAATCCTTCTTCGTATCAGATCAAAAAAGGTATTGTAACCAGTAAAACACGTATTCCTGTATGGATGGCCAGCAGCGGCGGATTTGCCCTGAGCCTGATCGAAGCTACCCCGCAGGATACGAAACAGATAAAGAAATGGTAATCAAACCACAGAAGTTTTTCTATCAGGTTTTAGTAATTTTGAGGTAAATGATGCTCCCCGCCGACAACACACGGCGGGGAGTTTTTTATGTGACAGGGATATGAGTGGCTGTGAAAGAATGCTTATCGGACAGAAACAACATACCTGTAAGAAAAAGTCTCCGAAGTATAGCCCGGAGTAGGCTTCAAAACCCTGTTCCATTTCTCCAGGGCCTACACACCAACCTTCAGTTACTCACCTGCGAAATAATCCGGGATCTTTTTATTTAACCGCGGTTTTATATTCTTCCTCTGTCACAGGTTCGAGCCAGGTATTTTCATTGGTTTGCGGATTGCAGGCAATAGCCAGATGGGCAAACCAACTATCCGGAGCAGCTCCGTGCCAATGTTCTGTATCAGGTGCGATTTCTATCACATCGCCAGGTTCCATGCGGATGGCTGCTTTTCCCCGTTCCTGATAATAACCCACACCGCCCACAGCAATAAGAATCTGACCGCCTGTATGGCTGTGCCAGTTGTTGCGGCAACCCGGCTCAAAAGTGACGTTGGAGACAGGAACATTCAGTGCGCTGTTACTGGTGAGTGGAGCCACCCACGAATTGCCTGAGAAATACTGTGCATACCCGGTATTGGGTTCACCTACCGGAAAATCACTGATCTTTTTACCTTCTGTATTCATCTCTTTTTTGTTTTGTGCCTGTATGCTCTGATGGGCGTATCCCGTTAAAAGGATGGTCAGTCCACACAGCATTAAAATACCTTTTTTCATGCTTCTATGTATGTATTTTGTTTTTTACTTTCTTATCCGTTGCTGTTCGGAAGCAGGATAGCGGTCGCCAACAACAGGGATTTGTGATACGGCGGTTTCCAGTTCCTGCATCTCCTGTGGCGAGAGAACAAACTCTGCTGCCCGCAGGTTTTCTTCCAGGTGTGAAAGTTTAGTAGTTCCCGGAATGGGAACAATATGCTCTCCCTTTGCCAATAGCCACGCCTGTGCCACCTGTGCAATGGTCATACCGCGGGTACGGCCAAATACATTCAGAGCTTCGACTATACGGGTATTCGCGCGTATGGCTTCCGGAGTGAATCTCGGTAAGATATTACGGTTATCATTGCCCGAATCGAACCGGGTGTATTCATTGATGGCTCCGGTGAGGAACCCTCTGTTGATGGGGCTGTAAGGAACAAAACCGATACCCAGTTCTTCACATACCGGAATCACATCTTTCTCCGGTTCCCGCCACATCAGGTGGTATTCGCTCTGGATAGCCGTAACCGGCTGGACGGCATGGGCACGGCGGATAATGTCTGCACTTACTTCGGAAAGTCCGTAATGTTTTATCTTTCCTTCGGTGATAAGTTTTTGAAAAATACCTGCTATCTCTTCGATGGGAGCATCGGATGTGTACCGGTGCAGGTAGTAGAGATCGATACAATCTACATCCAGTCGTTTCAGAGAGCCTTCTACATAATTCCGGATATCCGTTTCCAGTGTGGAAGCAGTAGAACCTTCATCGAAAAACTTTGTTCCGATAGCCACCTGCCCTTTAAAAGGTGCCAGTGCCTCGCCTGTGAGTTCTTCGTTGGTATAAGGTCCATAACCAAGAGCAGTATCAAAAAAAGTCACTCCCCTTTCAACCGCTTCACGGGTCAGTTTTATCATCGCCTGCCTGTCGGGATGATAGCCACGGTGGTAATTCATACCCATCATACCAAGTCCGAGAGCAGACACTCGTAAGGCATCCGTACCTCTGCCCAGTATCCGGGTGGGTAGTGGTGAAAAACCTTTGTTACTGTTTGCAGAAGACGGTTCTTCTGATTTAACGGTGTTACCCAGCACAGGCGGCATGCACATAGCTGCGCCTATCACTGCCGTACTTTTCAGGAAACTGCGGCGGGTAAAATGAGAACTGTTTGTTTTCTTCATTTCTGTATGTTTTTTATGGAAGTTTTTACTGATACAAAAGTGTAATCATAATTCTATATAATTTTTGCTTTCCGGCTCAAAGATGTTTACTTTCCGGCTCCATTCTCTTATTCATCTAACTTTTTCTCTTTCAGCCATGCTGATAAGAGGTCGGCAATCTCCTTATTATTCAGGTCGGAAAAAGGAAAATGGGTATTTCCATAAATTCCTGTTTCCGGCAAATGAACCACCGTTACATCACCGCCATAACTGTTTACTACTTCTGCCCATTCTTTCGCCAGACGCAGGCGGATGGTCCATTCAAACAGTTCGGGACGTTCGTCGGTTTCAGGCAGGTTGTCGCCGAAATAAATGATGATAGGTATCTGGGTGTATTCCATAAATTCTTCCATGGGAACTTCTTCTGCTTCACGCTTACCATTTAGTGTACGGGCATCGGAAGTTACTGTTCCTTCCGGAAAGGGTAATCCGCCTCCCGGTTCGTAGGAAGCAATGGCTTTGATATTCTTTGTTTTCAGCAAAGTTCTCCATCCTACGTTACCCCCTTGCGAATGGCTGATTAATATAGAAGGCCCGATTTTATCAAATAAAGCTGCATAAGCCTCCGCGTAAAGGTCTATGTCAAAAGGGCCGGTATTGGGTGTGATCTGACGGTAATACTGGTTAAGGGTTGCTTCGCTGCGGTCGAACTGCACCCCTTCAAAATAATCGGGCCAGATGCCTACCCGGAAGCGGTTGAACCAGAGTTGTTCATCAAATGCAGGGGTAATGGTTATGGCTTCGGTGCTGCGGCCTGCCCGTCCGCGGCGAGGTTGGTCGGCTATGTATGTGGTAAAGCCACGCCTTAAAAAGATATTTTGGAATCCTTCACGTCCGTCGGGAGTGGTCTCCCATGTTTTGCTGAATTGTCCGAAGCCGTGGGCAAAAACCAGCGGATATGTGCGGGCATTCACCGGTGTCTGGTAAAAAACATACGCATGGTCGCCATGCAGGGTTTGTCCGTCGGGAATAAAGTTATTGACGGGGTCGAAGGTTCCCGGATGGGTCAGGACTTTACCGCCTACCATAAAACTGCCTTGTGAGGCAATAACAAGCAGACTATCTTCTTTGTTGCTTTCCTTTTCGTTACATCCTGTTAGCAAAACTATTCCCAAAAGGAATAAAACTACATTCTTTATCATTCTTATTTACCTTTTATAATGGGAAGCAAAGATAAAGGAAGAGTCTTACAACTATTTTGCTGTGAGGCTCTTTTTACTTGACTGAAAAGTTCAATTATTATTATTTGTCGGTGCGACTCCGTATCTGTTTTTATAGACGCGTGAGAAGTGGGAGAGGTTTTTGAAACCTACATCCATACACACTTCGGTTACTTTCCGTTGGTTCCGGGTGATTTCCCGGTGGGCTACTTCCAGCCGTTTGCGGATAATCCATTTCTGCGGAGTGGTATCACTGATCCGGGAGAAGTCGCGCTTGAAGGTTGCCAGACTACGCCCTGTAAAGGAGGCAATTTCTTCCAGCGACAGGTCATACATATAATTATTTTCCAGAAATTCCAGAATATCTATTTTCCACGGCTGGGTGAAATCAAAAAGGGAGGCATACAGGTTTTTATCCGTATGCAGCAGCGTATAAACGGCTTCGGTCATTTTCAGTTCTATCCATTTTTTATCCGGTTGAACGGTCGGGTAATAGTAGGGCTTTATCGACCCGAAAAGACTTTGAATGTCAGGACGGTCGGCAGCAAGCACCAGCAGACTGGTCTTACTTCTTTTAGAGTCGCCGGGTATCTCCTCCGGTCCGAGTTTGCGGTAGAATTCATGCAGGAATTTCCGGGTAAGCCTCAACACAGTTGCATGGTAAGGCTCACCCTCTATCGGGCGCTTGATAAGCGATACCCGGTTATCTTTGCGGATAAAGGCACAATTCCCTTTACGCAAACGGGAAATTTCTCCGTTCTCGTTTACCTCCACTTCGCCTGAATAGACATAGAACAGAATATGCTCTTTTACCATCAGGGTACATCTACTGTCTTCTTCGAAGTGGTAGTTGAGCATGATATCGGAAAAATTGATACTTCTGAGTGGTTGCATACTGATCTGTTACTGTTTCTACAAATATAGGGATAATTATTTCAACTCCCTATCCCAACCAGAAATCAGAGCTGCGATATGTTTGGGGGCTGAAAGCACGGTAGTTGGAATTAACCCAGTAATAAATAGAATAAAAACAGAGACACTTTCGGGATTTTATGTAAATATTCTCTGCTGAATGA
>JAJBTC010000138.1 GCA_020861095.1 Bacteroides sp. | reverse complement strand
TCTGTTGATTTATTAAAGGTTCATACACAAGGAATTTTCGTTGTCGTTTTTTCCGTTACCAAGTTCTGATAGGAATTAGTATAAACAGGAAAAGCAAAGAGGAGGAAAGGAAGTTTTAAAAGTTAACAAGAACAAAATTTATATATTAATAAGGTGACTATACATTTAATTGCAAATTATTGGTTATAAATTAAAATATATATAAAGTTTTGTTTTTGATATTAAATTAAACCCTATATTTGTTCTTGAATGTACCCCCTTAACAGATATTACCATGAAGAAAAACCTTTTAATGATCTGTATGCTGTATGTCTGCTTGGCTTCTTACGGACAGAAAAGCAACGATGTTGTGCTGGGAGCCGAGCGAACAGATATCTATTTTCCTATCCTGAAGAACAAGCGTATTGCTGTATTTTCGAACCATACCGGAATGGTGGGCGACAAACATGTAGTAGATTTACTGCTGGAAAATAAACTGGATGTAGTCGCGATCTTCTCACCGGAACATGGATTCCGGGGAGATGCCGACGCAGGAGAACATGTATCCAGCTCAGTAGATCCGGAAACAGGAGTACCAATTTTGTCCTTATATGATGGCAAATCCGGAAAACCCAGTGAAGAATCTATGCGTAAATTCGATATATTAGTTGTTGATATACAGGATGTAGGGCTTCGTTATTACACCTATTACGCCTCTATGGTACGACTGATGGATGTCTGCGCGGAATACAACCGCAAAGTACTGATCCTGGACCGCCCCAATCCCAACGGACATTATGTAGATGGTCCTATCCTGGATATGAAATACAAATCCGGTGTAGGTTGGTTGCCCATCCCCATTGTACACGGCATGACCCTGGGCGAACTGGGTAGGATGGTCAACGGAGAACGCTGGCTACCCGGATCACGTGTGTGTGATCTGACAGTTATTCCGTGTGACAACTACACCCACCAGACCTTGTATCGTCTGCCCATTCCACCGTCCCCTAATCTACCTAATATGACCTCTATCTACCTCTACCCGTCTATCTATTTCTTCGAAGCAACCCCCGTTAGTCTGGGTAGAGGTACCTCTGTACCTTTCCAGGTCTACGGACATCCCAATATGAAAGGATACGACTACTCATTTACTCCGCGCAGCGTGCCGGGAGCCAAGAATCCGCCGCAACTCGACCGTTTGTGCTACGGAGTAGATCTGAGCCAGATGTCAGACGAAGATGCCTGGAAAAGAGGAGTAGATCTCAGTTTCGTGATCGACGCATATAATAACCTCAATCTGGACGATCATTTCTTCCGTCCTTTCTTTGAACTGCTGGTCGGTACGGACTATGTACGTAAAATGATCAGAGCAGGCCACAGCGCCGAAGAGATCAAAGCGATGTGGCAGGAGGATGTAGAAAAATTCAAAGTACAACGCAGACCTTATTTGTTATACGAAGAATAAAGAACATATATAAGTTACATGTCATTCAGCAAAACCAATTATTTACACAGTGGGAGCAATAACCAATCACCCTTATAATACGACCGGAATATGAGCCCTTTATCCATTATCATCACGATTGCTGCTTATTTCATCATTCTTTTCACCATATCCTACATTGCAGGAAGAAAGGCCGACAATGAAGGATTCTTTGTCGGCAACCGCAAATCGGCCTGGTATGTGGTAGCCTTTGCTATGATCGGTTCGAGTATTTCCGGAGTTACGTTTGTTTCCGTACCGGGTATGGTAGAAGCCAAGAGTTTCTCCTACCTGCAAATGGTGCTTGGGTTCGTGGTCGGACAGTTCATCATAGCCTATGTTTTGATACCTCTGTTCTACCGCATGAATTTAGTGTCCATTTATGAGTATCTGGAAAACCGTTTCGGTATCTCTACCTACAAGACCGGAGCCTGGTTTTTCTTCATCTCCAAAATGCTGGGCGCAGCGGTACGTTTGTTCTTAGTCTGCCTGACCTTGCAACTTCTGGTTTTCGATCCGTATGGCCTACCTTTTATCCTCAATGTGATCATTACGGTTGCCTTAGTCTGGCTCTATACCTTCCAGGGAGGGGTAAAATCGCTGATCTGGATAGATACGTTAAAAACCTTCTGCTTAGTAGTGTCCGTTGTATTGTGTATTTATTACATCGCATCGAATCTGGATCTGAGTTTTACAGGTATGATCTCTACCCTCTCTGACAACGATATGTCCCGTATGTTCTTTTTCGATGATGTGAACGACAAGAGATATTTCTTCAAACAGTTCCTGGCGGGTGTATTCACCATGATCGCAATGACAGGGCTGGATCAGGACATGATGCAGCGCAACCTGAGTTGCAAGAATTTCAAGGATTCTCAGAAGAATATGATCACCAGCGGTATCTCCCAGTTCTTCGTGATCCTATTGTTCCTGATGCTGGGTGTATTGCTTTATACATTTACGGCTCAGAATGGCATAGCCAATCCGGAGAAAAGCGACGAACTGTTCCCGATGATCGCCACCGGGAATTATTTCCCGGCCATTGTAGGCATATTGTTCATCATCGGACTGATCTCTTCCGCGTATTCGGCAGCTGGATCGGCACTCACGGCACTGACCACCTCTTTCACCGTAGACGTACTGGGATCGAAAGACAAGAGTGAAGAGAAAGTCGTATCTATCCGCAAACGGGTGCATGTAGGCATGGCAGTAGTCATGGGCCTGGTGATCGTAGTGATTAACGCGCTCAACAATACCAGTGTGATCGACGCGGTATATATCCTGGCAAGTTATACCTACGGACCTATCCTCGGACTCTTTGCCTTTGGCATATTTACCAAAAGACAGGTACGTGACAGGTATGTTCCTGTAGTGGCTCTGGTGTCTCCGCTGCTCTGCTTCATTCTCCAGAAGAACTCGGCAGCCTGGTTCAACGGATATGAGTTCAGCTACGAACTTCTGATATTCAATGCCTTGTTCACATTTATCGGACTTTGCTTACTGATCGTAAAAAAATAATTCACTTAACACAATGATAAAAAGAAGTTTACTACTACTCTGGATTCTCAGTTGTTGCCTCCCCCTGCAACAACTGAGCGCTCAGGAACTTCCCGGGGAGACCCTGGAACGCATCAGTTCTTTCCTGCTCGAAACAGCACGCAAAGAGATAGCTGTGCATCGGGTGGCGATCACGGCCTACTCTTTCGAAGGCCGGACCCTGACCTTAGAAGCAAACAGAGATTGCTCTTATATTCCTTTCCGGGAAGAGAATGTAAAAGAGATCTATGACGGCATCCGCAACTTGCTGCCAGCGGAATATGCGTCTTATACATTAGAGCTGGTTACCAATGGAAAAAAGATCGAAGATCTCATTCCTCTGGCTTTTCGCAGCAAAAAAGACAAGGCTGCGCCAACCTTCCGCAACCAGGTAGACAAACCTCTCGTTACTCCGGTCGGCAGGCTGTACACTCCTACTCACGGACTGCAAAACCGTCACATCGCTCTCTGGCAAAGCCACGGGTTCTACTACGAACCCAAGCTGACCCGCTGGGAATGGCAGCGCGCACGCATCTTCCAGACCGTAGAAGACCTCTATACACAAAGCTATGTGTTGCCTTTCGTGGTACCGATGCTGGAAAAGGCCGGTGCAAACGTGTTGTTACCCCGCGAAAGAGACACACAGATCCATGAGATCCTTATAGATAACGACGGTACACTGGACAGACAATCTTCCTACATCGAATATCCGGGAGATAAACCCTGGAGCATGGGCACCCAGCCCGGCTTCGCACACCTGCGCCCGGCATACAAAGATTTCGAGAATCCGTTCCGCGAAGGGACTTACCGCCAGACAGAGACCATCAAAAAAAGGCAACGAAAGCCTGGCAGAATGGATACCCTCTATCCCGGAAACCGGATCATACGCGGTCTATGTCTCTTATCAGACATTGCCCAACAGTACAGACGACGCTCTCTACACCGTACATCACCTGGGAGGAGTATCCCAGTTCAAGGTGAACCAACAAATGGGTGGAGGCACCTGGATCTATCTGGGACATTTCACTTTTGCCGCCGGCAAAAGCCACGAAGGAAAAGTGGTGCTTACCAACCGCTCAGACAAAGCAGGGCGTATCCTCACTGCAGACGGAGTGAAGATCGGCGGCGGATACGGGAACATCGCACGTCGCATTTCGGACGAAAGAGCTACTGAAAATGTAAAGAGCTCGGACCAGGCCACCCAGGCAACCTTCCGTCAACTCCCTCCGGTAGATTATCCCTATGAGACCAGCGGATATCCCCGTTTCACGGAAGGGGCCCGTTACTGGCTGCAATGGGCGGGTATCCCCGACAGCATCTATTCGGAAAGCCAGGGTAAGAACGACTATACAGATGACTACAAATCTCGCGGTATGTGGGTCAACTATCTGGCAGGAGGTTCTTCGGCCAATCCGACGGAAAAAGGACTGAATATTCCCATCGACTTGTCTCTGGCTTTCCACACCGATGCCGGCACTACCTTCAACGACTCCATCATCGGCACACTGGGTATATTCCATACCGAGCCTTACGACGGAGTGTATGCCAATGGAACGTCACGTTATATGGCCCGTGACCTGACCGACCTGATACAGTCATACATCGTAGACGACATCCGTACGTTGTACGATCCCAACTGGTCGCGCCGTGGTATGTGGAACCAGTCCTACTTCGAAGCCCGCGTTCCCCGTGTGCCTGCTATGCTTCTGGAATTGCTCTCACACCAGAATTTTGCCGATATGCGTTACGGCCTCGATCCTCGTTTCCGCTTCACGGTCAGCCGTTCCATCTACAAAGGCATGCTGCGTTTCCTCAGTTCGCAGTACAACACCGAATATGTGGTACAGCCGCTGCCGGTAGATCATATGAACCTCTGTTTCCTGGGTGAAAATGAAGTGGAGCTCACCTGGCAGCCGGTAGAGGATCCTTTGGAGCCAACGGCCAAAGCAGATAAATATATCGTGTATACCCGCATCGGTGAGGGTGCTTTCGACAAGGGAACCCTGGTAGATAGGCCTTCTTACCGGACTTCCATCCCGGCCGGTGTGGTGTGCAGCTTCAAAATCACTGCTGTGAACAAAGGAGGAGAGAGCTTCCCGTCGGAGATCCTTTCCGCCGCAAAAGCGCTGAATGAAAAAGGCACTGTATTGGTGATCAACGGCTTCAACCGCATCAGTGCTCCTGCCGACTTTGATTTCCAGGCCGACTCCACAGCCGGTTTCTTAGATCTTGTAGATCACGGGGTACCTTACCTGAACGACATCAGCTACATCGGCCGCATGAAGGAATTCCGCCGCCAGATCCCCTGGATGGACGACGATGCTTCCGGGTTCGGAGACAGCTACGCCAACTACGAAACGATGGTGATTGCCGGAAATACCTTCGACTACCCGTCGGTGCATGGCTCTGCCATACTCAAAGCGGGGTATTCCTTCGTATCCTGTAGCGACGAAGTGGTGAAGAACGGCGCCGTATCTCTGGAACCCTATGCGGTGGTAGACCTGATCCTCGGCAAAGAGTGTCAGACCAAGATGGGTCCGGGCACACTCCTCCCCCTTACCTACAAAACGTTTGACAAAGAGATGCAGAAAGCCATCACCAGCTATTGCCAGAGCGGAGGTAATATCTTTATATCGGGTGCCTACGTAGGTACCGATCTCTGGGACAACTGGCTGGCAGAAAGCGATCCGAAAGACCAGACATTTGCCACAGAGGTACTGAAATACAAATGGCGGGTCAATCAGGCCGCCGTCACGGGCCAGGTAAAGTCGGTAGCTTCTCCTTTCCGGACCCTCACCGGAAACTACGCATACTTCAACGAATTGAATCCGGAATCGTATGTCGTCGAGTCTCCGGATGCCATAGAGCCTGCCGCCGAAGGTGCTTACACGGTATTCCGTTACAGCGAGAACAACCTCAGCGCCGGAATAGCTTATCAGGGAGATTACAAGACCTGTGTACTGGGCTTCCCCTTCGAATCGGTAAAGACCCCGGCCGGGAGAGAACAACTGATGAAAGCCATCCTTTCATTCTTTCAAGACAAATAACCTGAGGAAACCATGAGACTGAAACATTTATTTATCATAAGTTTACTGCTTTTATGTACCGGACTTCAGGCACAGGGATTCCGGTTCGCCCTCTTCACGGACACTCACCTCACGCCGAAGACCAATGCCCATGAAGACCTGCAACAAGCAGTAGATCAGGTGAATGCTACCGAAGGGATTGAATTTGTCTTAGTCACCGGAGACCTGACCGAGGAGGGAGACCGCGCTTCATTGCGTCATGCCAAAGAAATACTGGATAAGCTCAAAGTACCCTACTATGCCGTAGCAGGAAATCACGAGACCAAATGGAGCGAATCGGGGGTGACCGATTTCGGAGAGATCTTCGGAGGGGAACGCTTCCGGTTCGAACACAAAGGGTTTCTGTTCCTGGGATTCAATACCGGCCCGTTGATGCGTATGGCCAACGGACACGTGGTACCGCAGGACATTACCTGGCTCCGGGAAGAACTGGAGGCTGCGGGAAAAGAACAACCGGTGATCTTAGTGACTCACTATCCGTTGCAGGAAGGAGATGTAGACAATTGGTACGAGGTGACCGACGCCGTGCGTCCGTACAACATCCGCACCTTCCTCGGAGGTCACTATCACAACAACCTCCTCCTTTCTTACGACGGTATCCCGGGTATCCTGAACCGCTCCACGCTACGGGCCGGCCAACCGGTGGGTGGCTACAGCATCTACGAGGTGACCGCGGATTCTATCCTTGTATATGAACATAAGATCGGCGGAGAAATGGAGAAATGGCTTTCTCTCTCCCTGACAGAAAAATACTACAACCTGGAGGGAGCAACCGATAAATATCCCGATTTCTCCGTCAACGAAACCTACGCGCAGGTAGAGGAGCAGTGGCTTGTACAGACCGGCATCGGCATCTACTCCTCCCCTGCCCTGTACCAGGATCAGGTCTTCGTAGGAGACGATAGGGGATATCTCACCAGCTACTCCTTACCAGACGGGAAAAAACAATGGAGCTTCGCTTCGGGCAACCGCATCGTAGGCACTCCGGAGGCCGCAGACGGAGTCGTTGTCTTTGGCTCTGCCGACCGCTACATCTACGGACTGGATACCAGAAGCGGAAAAGAGCTCTGGAACGTAGCTGCCGGAGAGCCTGTGCTGGGGGCAGTGACCATAGAGAAAGGGATCGCCTACATCGGCGCGAGCGACCATACGTTCCGGGCCATCGACATAAAGACCGGTCATGTTATCTGGGCCTACTCCGGCGTGAAAGGATACATCGAGACCAAACCGCTGGTCTGTGAAAATAAGGTGATCTTCGGGGCCTGGGACAATACACTCTACGCCTTAGACAAGACGAACGGAAAGGAACTCTGGAAGTGGACCGGCGGACTTACCCGCATGCACTTCTCACCCGCTGCGGTATGGCCGGTGGCTGCCAACGGCAAGGTATTCATCACCGACCCCGAACGGGCCATGACAGCCATCGACCTGCAAACAGGCGAAACCGTATGGCGCACGAAACAATCTGTGGTACGAGAGACCATCGGACTCTCGGAAGACGGACAGCAGGTATACAGCAAGACCATGAACGATAGCATCGTATGCTACGCCACCGCGGGAGATGTTCCCCGCCAGATCTGGGCCTCTGATGTAGGCTTCGGCTACGAACATGCTCCTTCGATGCCGGTAGAAAAAGAAGGAGTTGTGTTTGGAAGTACCAAAGAAGGACTTATTTTTGCCTTGAAACCAGAAAACGGAGAGATACTCTGGAAACACAAGACAGGGAATTCGCTTACCAACACCGTAGTGCCTGTCAACCGACACCAGGTGCTGGTCACTGCCACCGGAGGAGAAGTAGCCCTGTTGCGGTGGAAAGAGTAGATCCGTATGTTACGTCAGATCTCTGTATGTTACATAGAACAGAAAATGAAAACCTACTAATAACAGATATATATGAACAGTACCATCCATTGCTTCATCCCTTTCGCGGGAAAAGCACAAGCAGATAAAACCGTCCGGGGTCTCCGGGAGAACGCACTCGTAGGCAAGATCTACCTGCTGGCCACCGAACCTACAACCGAAATCATCGAAGGATGCGAAGTGATCCGGGTAGAGGGACTGCAACACTCTTCTACACTGAAAGCCATCGCGGAACGCTCCGACGCGTCCTACAGCCTGATCTACACCAAATATACCACGCTGGAAATGGGCTATTTCGCACTCGATCGTATGACGATGCTGGCTGCCGACTCCGGAGCCGGAATGATATATGCAGACCACTACCAGATCTGTGGCGACAACAAGACACATGCTCCGGTGATCGATTATCAGCAAGGCAGTCTGCGCGACGATTTCAACTTCGGTTCTGTGTTGTTGTTCCGCGCAGACGCGCTGAAAGAGTCTGTCTCGCGTATGCGGGCCGACTATCAGTATGCCGGTATGTACGACCTGCGCCTGAAACTCTCGCAGAAATATTCCCTCGTGCATATCAACGAATACCTCTACTCGGAGGTAGAACAGGATACCCGCAAAAGCGGTGAAAAGATCTTCGACTATGTAGACCCGAAGAACCGCGGCGTACAGATCGAGATGGAGCAGGCCTGCACGGAACACCTGAAAGAGATTGGTGGCTACCTCCAACCGGAATTCCAGTCCATCGCTTTCGAAGCGGGCAACTTCGCATACGAGGCTTCCGTGATCATTCCGGTGCGCAACCGCATCCGTACCATCCGCGACGCGATCCGCTCGGTACTGACCCAGCAGACCGACTTCCGGTTCAACCTGATCGTGATAGACAACCACTCTACAGACGGCACCACGGAGGCCATCCGCGAGTTTGCTTCGGACGAGCGCCTGATTCACCTGATACCCGAACGGCAGGATCTCGGTATCGGAGGATGCTGGAACCTGGGTGTGCACCACGCCGACTGTGGAAAATTCGCCGTACAGCTCGACAGCGACGACGTCTATAAAGACGAGCACACCCTGCAAACCATGGTCAACGCGTTCTACGAACAGAACTGCGCGATGGTGGTAGGTACCTATATGATGACCGATTTCGATATGAATATGATCCCTCCGGGCATCATCGACCACAAAGAGTGGACACCGGACAACGGTCGCAACAATGCCCTGCGCATCAACGGACTGGGCGCCCCCGTGCCTTCTATACACCGGTATTGCGCGAGATCAAGGTTCCCAACACCAGCTATGGCGAAGACTACGCGCTGGGGCTCAACTTCTCGCGCCGCTACCAGATCGGTCGCATCTACGACGTAGTCTACCTGTGCCGCCGCTGGGAGGACAACTCCGATGCTTCGCTGGATATCGTGAAGATGAACAACCACAACCTCTACAAAGACCGCATCCGTACCTGGGAACTCCAGGCCAGAATAGCGATGAACCGGGCCAATTCCTGACATTTTATGAAAGAAGCCATACACCAACTTCTCACCCAGCAGATACGCGATTGGGACACAGCCCGCACCAACTACGAGGCACTGGCCGGTGTGCGTACCCGCTCGTTCACCGTCGGCGGATTGCCCTATCAGGTGCAGTTCAACCCGGCCCGCATGGTCTCTTCGGCAGCTAAGGTAGACACACAGTCTATTCGGGAGCGTACATGCTTTCTCTGTCAGGCCAACCTGCCCGCCGCACAACGCGGCATCGGATTCGGAGGGCACTACACCATTTTAGTGAATCCCTTCCCGATCTTTCCCAGACACCTGACCATCCCGGATACGGCCCACATAGACCAGCGCATCGCCCACCGGTTTACAGATATGCTGGCACTGGCCGCAGCCTTAGACGAGTATGTGATCTTCTACAACGGTCCCAGATGTGGAGCCTCTGCACCCGACCATCTGCATTTCCAGGCGGGCAACAAAGGATTCCTGCCTTTCGAAAAGAGCTGGGAAGCCAGTAAGACCCACCCGGTCGTGTCTTACCGGAACGCTACCCTGTGGCAGACCAACGATACGCTCCGCCATCCGCTGGTGATCGAAGCCACGCACGCCGAAGATGCCGCGGAATTGTTCCGGATCGCATACGAAGCCCTGGAGATACCTGCCGGTGAAGAGGAGCCCATGATGAACCTGCTGGCCTGGAAAGAGGACGACAGGTGGATAGCCGCCCTGTTTCCCCGTGCCAGGCACCGCCCCGGTTGCTACTTCGCCGAAGGGGAAGAGAATCTGCTCATCAGCCCTGCCTCGGTGGACATGGGCGGAGTATTCATCACTCCGCAGGAAAAAGATTTTGAAAAGATTACTTCGGAACAGATCGCGGCCATACTCTCGGAAGTATGTCTGGGAGAAGAGGCTTTCCGCCAGTGGAAACAACGTATAAAAGAAAAAGTATGAAAGAGCCGTATGTACATGTGGGCATTATGTCCGAGCCACAGATCGAGTTTGTATTTCCTTCCGGTTACTGTTTCGGGAAAGAAGAAGCAACCGGAAAGCAGGTCGCTACCTGGTGCGACGGGAAAATACTCTGGAAAGGCAAACTGTACGACGAACTGATGTTCGAACCCACCGCAGAGAATGCCTGCTTTGATCTGCTGGACGTGACCATCGGTATCAACTTCCATTGGGAGCGCAAAGAGGACCAGCGTTTCGCGGGCTGCCTGAAGATTATTGCAGAGAACAAGAAACTCACTGCGATCAATATCCTTCCGGTAGAGGAATACCTCATCAGCGTCATCTCTTCGGAGATGAGTGCCACGGCTTCCCCCGAACTGCTGAAAGCCCATGCCGTGATTTCGCGCAGCTGGCTCCTGGCACAGATAGAGAAGAACAAAGAACTCTCGGACTCCCATACCTCCTACGTCTCCGGTTGGGAAAACGACGAAGAGCGCATCCGCTGGTACGACCGCGAAGATCATACCCGCTTCGATGTCTGCGCCGACGATCACTGCCAGCGCTACCAGGGCATCACACGTGCCTCTACCCTGCCGGTAAAAGAAGCCGTGGAGAGCACCCGCGGAGAGATACTCAGCTACGACGGCAAGATCTGTGATGCCCGCTTCTCCAAGTGCTGCGGAGGGGCTTTTGAAGAATTCCGGAACTGTTGGGAAGACATCCGCTATCCCTACTTAGCTCCGCAGCGAGACTATAAAGCAGATAAGTGGCTGCCCGACCTGCATCAGGAACAGGAAGCCATCTCATGGATACGTACCTCCCCGGATGCCTTCTGCAACACCACAGACAAGCATATCCTGGGACAGGTGCTCAACAACTACGACCAGGAGACAACCGATTTCTACCGCTGGAAAGTACAGTATACCCAGCAAGAGATAGCCACGCTGGTGCGCGAACGTTCGGGCATTGACTTCGGCGATATCCTCGACCTTATCCCGGTAGAAAGGGGAAGTTCGGGCCGTCTGGTGCGCCTGCGCGTCGTAGGAAGCAAACGCACCCTTACCATCGGCAAAGAACTGGAGATCCGTCGTACCTTCTCTACCTCTCACCTCTATAGTTCCGCTTTCGTGGCAGACAAAGGAGAGATGCAAGACGGGGTTCCGGCTACGTTCACCCTGACAGGTGCGGGCTGGGGACACGGCGTAGGCCTGTGTCAGATCGGAGCAGCCGTAATGGGCGAGCAGGGCTATCCCTACACAGACATATTGCTGCACTATTACATGGGTGCCTCTATAGAGAAGTTGTACCACTGATACCCATACATAGGATTCTATATTAAACACACATACCATGCAAGAAGAAAACGCAGGACCAACAACGAAGCGCAAAACCACCCGCAACCCGTGGGCATGGATCCCTACCCTCTATTTCGCACAGGGACTTCCTTATGTGACGGTGATGACCGTAGCCGTGATCATGTACAAAAACCTGGGACTCAGCAACACCGAGATCGCTCTCTATACCTCGTGGCTCTACCTGCCGTGGGTCATCAAGCCCCTGTGGAGCCCCTTCGTAGATCTGGTCAAGACCAAGCGGGCCTGGGTCATTGCTATGCAGGGACTGATTGCCGCCGGATTTGCCGGTATCGCTTTCTGTATCCCTACCACTTTCTTCCTGCAATCGACCCTGGCTTTCTTCTGGCTGGTAGCGTTCAGTTCGGCTACCCACGACATCGCTGCCGACGGTTTCTATATGCTGGGCCTTACTTCGGGCGAGCAATCTTTCTTCGTAGGCATCCGCAACACTTTCTATCGTTTTGCCTCTATCTTCGGACAGGGCATCTTAGTGATGCTGGCCGGATGGATGGCCGATGGAAAGATCCTGGCCTCCGCAGGAGGTAATATCCCTATGGCCTGGAGCATCACCTTCTACTTAGTAGCGGCTATCTTCATCGGACTCACGCTCTATCATCAGGCCATCCTGCCCTATCCCGTCAGCGATACCAAACGCGAGGGTCTGAGCGCGGCCCGGATGTTAGAGGATTTCGTACTTACATTTGTCAGCTTCTTCCGGAAAAAGAACCTGGGCCTGATGTTCTTCTTTATCCTTACTTATCGGCTGGGTGAATCGCAGCTGGCCAAGATCGCCTCCCCGTTCCTGCTGGATAAACCGGAGGCCGGCGGACTGCAACTGGCCACAGCCGATGTAGGTCTGATCTACGGAACCATAGGTGTGATCTCATTGCTGGTCGGGGGAATAGTGGGCGGACTGCTTATTTCCAGAGACGGCTTCCGGAAATGGATCATTCCCATGGCCATTGCCATCAACCTGCCTGACCTCCTCTATGTATGGCTTTCCTGGTCCATGACAGATAATTTCTGGTTAGTGACCGGGTGTGTGGCTATCGAACAGCTGGGCTACGGATTCGGATTTACCGCCTATATGCTCTACCTGATCTACATCGCCGACGGCCCGAGCAAAACAGCTCACTACGCCATTGCCACCGGATTTATGGCATTGGGTATGATGCTGCCGGGCATGGCTGCCGGATGGATACAGGAGCAACTCGGATACACCCACTTCTTCATCTGGGTATGTGTGTGTACTCTCCCCGGTATATTGGCCTCTATGCTGGTATACAGAAAGATGGATCCGCTGTTTGGCAAGAAAGTATAACATTCATTTTTACATCATTTATAAACAACCTAACTGATGAAAACCCTAAAAATTGCCCTGATTGCCCTGATCCTTTCGGTTGCCGTCGGATCGCAGGCACAAAAGATAACGATCAAGACAGGAATCGAAGTACTGAAAGAGCAGAATTTCAAATGCCTCGAAGGAAAACGGGTAGGACTCATTACCAACCCCACCGGAGTAGACAATCACCTCAGATCTACCATCGACATCCTCAACGAAGCACCCAACGTAACCTTAGTAGCCCTCTATGGACCGGAACACGGAGTACGGGGCGACGTGCATGCCGGAGACAAAGTAGAAAATACCACCGACCCCTCTACCGGAGTACCGGTCTTCTCTCTCTACGGAAAGACCCGCAAACCCACCCCGGAGATGCTCGAAGGGGTAGATGTACTGGTCTATGACATCCAGGACATCGGCTGCCGCTCCTTCACCTACATCAGTACCATGGGACTGGCGATGGAGGCTGCCGCAGAAAACGACATCGAACTGGTAGTGCTCGACCGCCCCAACCCGGTAGGTGGTCTGAAGATCGAAGGGAATCTCGTGGAAGACGGATTCGTCTCATTTGTCAGTCAATTCAAAATACCTTATCTTTACGGACTCACCTGTGGAGAACTGGCACTGCTGCTCAACGGAGAGAATATGCTGGGCAATCCCTGCAAACTCCATGTGGTAAAAATGAAAGGCTGGAAACGCAAAATGGACTATACACAAACCGGACTACAATGGGTACCTTCTTCTCCCCACATCCCTCATCCGCACTCGGCTATCTTCTATCCGGTATCGGGTATTCTGGGCGAATTGGGATATATGTCTATCGGTGTAGGCTACACCATTCCTTTCCAGATGTTCGCTGCGACCTGGCTCAACGCCGAAGCACTGGCCGACCATCTGAATGCCCTGAACCTGCCGGGAGTGATCTTCCGCCCGATCCACCTGAAGCCCTTCTACTCCGTGGGACAAGGGGAGCATATGCAGGGGGTGCAGGTACACATCTCCGATTTCCGGAAAGCAGCACTCAGCGACATCCAGTTCATCGTGATGCAGGAAGCCGCCGCGCTGCACCCGGAAAAAGCAGTGTTCGATCGTGCCAACGAAGGTCGCTACCGTATGTTCGACCAGGTGGCCGGAAGCGATCAGATCCGCCTGCGGTTTGCCGAGAACAACCGCTGGGAAGACATCCGTGACTACTGGTACAAAGACGCGGACGATTTCCGTCAGCTTTCCAAACGCTATTATTTATACAAATAACCACCGTTTCAGAACCTATCATACGTGGATACAGAGAGTAGATACAACGAATTTCTGCAAGAGATCGGGCAGTTTGTCCCTGCCGACCGGATTTATACCGACGAGTTGCGACGGCTTGCCTGGGGCACCGATGCCGGCTTCTACCGGCTCATTCCCCGCATCGTGGTGCGTTCGGCACATGAAACCGAAGTGAGCCGGCTGTTGCAGGCAGCTCACCGCCTGGGCCTGCCTGTCACGTTCCGTGCCGCGGGCACCAGCCTGTCGGGGCAATCCATCAGCGACTCCATCTTAGTGATCGCCGGAAAGAACTGGGAATCGTATACACTCTCTGAAGACCATACTGTGATCAGCCTGCAACCGGGTATCATCGGAGAGCGGGTCAACGAGATCCTGCGCCCCTACGGCAGGAAATTTGCTCCGGATCCCGCCTCGGTCAAGAGTGCCATGGTAGGAGGCATTGTGATGAACAACGCTTCGGGGATGAACTGCGGCACGCATGCCAACAGCGACCGCATGTTGCTGTCGGTACGTATCGTACTGCCCGACGGCACGCTGCTGGATACCGGCAACGAGAAGAGCCGTGCGGAATTTCTACAGAAAAAGCCCGGTTTCATCGGAGAGATCCTCTCGCTGCGCGACCGTATCCGGGAGAACACCGCCCTGGCCGAACGCATCCGCCACAAGTATTCCATCAAGAACGTAACCGGGCTCAACCTGCTCCCCTTCCTCCTGTACGACGATCCGTTCGATATTATCACGCACTTGATGGTGGGCTCGGAAGGTACCCTGGCCTTCCTCTCGGAAGTCACCATGCGCACCGAGCATGACTATCCGTACAAAGCCAGTGCCATGCTCTACTTCACCGACCTGCGGGAAGCCTGCCGGGCCGTACAGGCCATGAAACAGCTGAAAGACAATCAGGGAGAGTGGATCGTCAAAGGTGCCGAACTGCTCGACAGCAAATCACTCGCATCCGTAGGCGATCCAGTCGCCGTAGATTTTATCAAATCCGCATCCGACCACAAACCCGGATCAGATGGTAAAGCCGCGTCAGATAGTAAATCCGCGTCAACGGAGGAAACAAAAATCGTAAATCGTAAATCCGTAAATCGTAAATCTCCCGGTCTTACCGCCGTGCTTACCGAGACCAAGGCAGACAGCCGGGAGCAACTCCGTTCCCATATTGGAGCCATCCGGGAGTTATTAGGAAACTTCGATACCTATACCCCGGTAACATTTACCGATAAAGAAGAAGAATACTCTGCGTACTGGGCCATCCGTTCGGGCATATTCCCTTCCGTAGGGGGTACCCGCCCCTCAGGCACCACCTGCCTCATCGAGGATGTAGCCTTCCCGGTAGAGCACCTGCCGGAAGCCACGGCAGAATTGCAGCAACTCCTGGCCCGCCACGGCTACGACGATGCCTGCATCTACGGTCATGCGCTGGAGGGCAACTACCACTTCATCCTCAACCAGTCCTTTGGCACAGAGGCAGAAGTGAAGCGTTACGAGCAACTGATGGAGGAAGTGAAGACATTGGTAGTAGATACCTACGACGGATCGCTCAAAGCCGAACACGGTACAGGTCGCAACATGGCCCCTTACGTGAAATACGAATGGGGAGCGGAGGCTTTCGAAGCGATGAAAGCGGTAAAAACCTTGTTCGATCCTCAAAACCTGCTCAATTCCGGGGTAATCTTCAACAACGATCCCACCTGCCACATCAGCCATTTCAAACCCCTGCCACTGACCAACGCGAAAGTAGACCGCTGCATCGAATGCGGATTCTGTGAAGTGAATTGCCTCTCCTGCGGATTCACCCTTTCTTCGCGCCAACGCATCGTGGTGCAACGCGAGATCTCGCGCCTGCGCCAGGAAGGCAGCGATCCGGAACGGCTGGCTCTATTGGAAAAACAATACAGCTACCCGGGCAATCAGACCTGCGCGGGCGACGGACTTTGTTCCACCAGCTGTCCCATGAATATCAA
Source organism: Bacteroides sp. (assembly GCA_020861095.1). GTDB lineage: Bacteria > Bacteroidota > Bacteroidia > Bacteroidales > Bacteroidaceae > Bacteroides. The sequence continues at coordinate 45,451 of JAJBTC010000138.1, read as the reverse complement.
CACAGGCGACCTGACACACGACCTGCGTCAGGTACAATTCCCTGCCGGAAGCACAGGCTACAAAGTGGGAGACTGGACGGCCCGCCACCTCTCCGGTGTTAAAAGCATGCTCCGTCCGGTACTTACCTTAGCCAACACGGCGCACACGGTACTGGGCACTTCACTGATGAGAGGTATCACCCGCGGACTGCACAAAGGTCTGGGCCTGCCGCAATGGACACCTTATTTGCCGAAAGCCTACCATATACCCGGGAAGATCCGGAAGCAGACCGTACCCGGCGAAACACCGCTGAAAGTAGTCTATTTCCCCAGCTGCATCAACCAGACCATGGGGCTGGCCCGGAAATCGCCGGAAGAACTTCCCTTAGTGAATAAGATGATCTCTCTGTTGCACAAAGCGGGCTACGAGGTGATCTTCCCTCCGCAGATGGACAGTCTCTGCTGCGGCACCATCTGGGAAAGCAAAGGAATGACAGATATCGCAGACCGCAAAGCGGCAGAGCTGGAAGAGGCCCTGTATCAGGCCAGCGGACAAGGCAGGTATCCGGTACTGTGCGACCAGAGTCCCTGCCTGCACCGGATGCGGCATACCATCGGGAAAATGAAGCTTTACGAACCGGCAGAGTTTATCTATACCTTCCTGCGCGACAAGCTGGAATTTATCCCTATCCAACACCCGGTAGCCCTCCACATCACCTATTCCATGAAGAAGATGGGACTGGCAGGCACCATACAATCTCTGGCAAGCCTTTGCTCCCCCCGGGTGATCATCCCCGAAGAGGTGGGATGCTGCGGATTCGCAGGCGACAAAGGATTTACCCACCCTGAACTCAACCGCTATGCCCTGCGCAAGCTGAAACCTCAGATAGAGCACCACGGTATCCGTACCGGATATTCCAACAGTCGCACCTGTGAGATCGGTCTCTCGGAACATACCGGTATTCCGTACGTCTCCATCGTGTACCTGGTAGACAAGTGTACGCGTCGCAAAGAGACAACCCCGGAAACCACGAAAGAGCACACACTATCACTTAACACCCAACAGATATGAAAAGTAACACCTCAAACCAACGCTTGCTGGCTCTGGATGTACTCCGGGGCATCACCATTGCCGGGATGATCTTAGTCAACAACCCTGGCACATGGAGCAAGGTGTATGCCCCTCTGGGCCATGCGGCCTGGAACGGTCTCACCCCCACCGACCTGGTCTTCCCCTTCTTCATGTTCATCATGGGCATCTCGACCTACATCTCGCTGCGTAAGTACGAGTTCACATTCAGCACCCGTGCCGGCCTCAAGATCCTCAAACGCACCGTAGTGATCTTTGCCATCGGGCTGGGTATCGCCTGGTTCTCCCTGTTCTGCCGTACCTGGAACGCACTCGCCGAGGAAGAACTCTCTTTTTTCTCCCGGCTGGGACAGGCAGCCTGGAATTTCGACCGCATCCGCATCCTGGGGGTGATGCAACGCCTGGCTCTCTGTTACGGTGCTACAGCCCTCATCGCCCTCACCATAAAGCACAGGCACATCCCCTACCTGATCTTCTCGCTATTGGCCGGATACACCATCCTGCTCTTTGCGGGAAACGGATTTGCGTATAACGAAACCAATATATTGTCCATCGTAGATCGTGCCATACTGGGTGTCAACCACATGTATAAAGACAATGGCATAGACCCCGAAGGGCTGCTCAGCACCATCCCTTCCATAGCCCATGTACTCATCGGCTTCTGCGCGGGTAAAATGTTGCTGGAGGTCAAAGACATTGGCGACAAGATACAGCGTCTCTTTCTGTTGGGTACCATCCTCACGTTCGCCGGATTCCTGCTGAGCTACGGATGCCCCATCAACAAAAAGATCTGGTCTCCCACCTACGCATTAGTTACCTGCGGGCTGGGTTCCAGCTTCCTGGCACTCTTAGTATGGATCATCGACGTAAAAGGATATAAAAAGTGGAGCCGCTTCTTTGAAGCATTCGGTATCAACCCCCTGTTCATGTATGTACAGGGCGCGGTGCTGGCCATTCTTTTCGGCAACATCCGCTTTCCCTACGAAGACGGCCTCATCAGCATACACACCTATGCCTATCGCGTCGTACTGCAACCTCTGTTTGGTGACTATGGCGGATCACTGGCCTACGCGCTGATCTTCGTTACCCTCAACTGGTCTGTCGGATATGTACTGTATAAGAAAAAGATATACATTAAAATATAAAAGGAATTACAATCAAAGGTTTAACAATGATGTACGATGGATAGTGCCCGGGAAAGAGCATCCATGAGATCTGACCAGCAAGTTCGCGGATAGAGAACAAAGAGCAGAGAAGTTAAGATCCGGTAAACTCCATCCTCAAACGAAAAAATTACTTTGCATCTTATAACAAAGGGTCGTAACAGAGGAAATGTTTCTGAGCCATTTCAATCGTACATCGTAAATTAGTAAATCGTAAATATAGAAATATGAGACTAATAGCAGACAGTGGTTCTACAAAGACAGACTGGTGCCTGTTGCAAAACGGCAATCCGGTACTTCGCATCTATACCAAAGGAACCAACCCATTTTTCCAGTCGGAAGAGGAGATCAGTCAGGAAATTGCTACCGCCTTGTTGCCCCAGCTACAAACGGATCAGTTCAGCGCCGTCTACTTCTATGGCGCGGGATGTGGCTTTCCGGATAAGATAGAGATGGTACGCCGGGCCATTGCCAGCCACCTGAAGATAGCAGAGACCATTGAGGTAAGTACCGACATGCTGGCCGCTGCCCGTGGGCTATGCGGTCACGAGGCCGGTATCGCCTGTATCCTGGGCACAGGGTCCAACTCCTGCTTCTACGACAGCGAAAAAATCACAGACAATGTCTCTCCGCTGGGCTACATCCTGGGCGATGAAGGAAGCGGTGCGGTATTGGGCAAACTGCTCGTAGGCGACCTGCTCAAAAACCAGATGTCCCCGGAGTTGAAAGAGAAGTTCCTGACCACTTACAACCTGACTCCGGGAGAGATCATCGACCGTGTCTATCGCCAGCCCTTTCCCAACAGATTTCTGGCCAGCCTGTCGCCCTTCCTGCTGCAAAACATCACAGAGCCTACCATACGCAACCTGGTGTCGCAGAGTTTCCGTAGCTTCCTGGTACGCAACGTGATGCAGTACGACTACAGCAACCACAAAGTACACTTCATCGGGTCGGTAGCCTATCACTACCAGGAGTTGCTCAAAGAGGTAGCCCGGGAATTGGGAATACAAGTAGGCAACATCATACAAAGTCCCATGGAAGGACTGATCAGTTATCACGCGTGATATTATTTACGATTGGACGATTTACGATTTACGATTGATATTACCTTATGTAATATAACAAGTGATACAGGAAACAGTCTATCCTGTTTTCTATACTTTTATAGAACTTTCTGCATATATATCCTGATCCGCAGAATCCTATCCATCGTAAAGAAATCGTAAGATCGTAAAATCGTAAAAGAGAGTCATATCAATCGTAAATCGTAAATCGTCAAATCGTAAATATTTTTATGGGTTTTATAAAAATCTCAGAGCAACCTTCGCTCTACAACGACCTGGAAAAGAAATCCGTTCGGGAACTCCTCGAAGACATCAACCGTGAAGATCAGAAAGTGGCACTGGCCGTAGAAAAAGCCATCCCACAGATCGAGAAATTAGTCACACAGATCGTACCCCGCATGAAGCAGGGCGGACGTATCTTCTACATGGGTGCCGGCACCAGCGGCCGCTTAGGTGTATTGGACGCGTCGGAGATCCCGCCCACTTTCGGTATGCCTCCTACTCTGGTTATCGGTCTGATCGCGGGAGGAGACACCGCCCTGCGCAACCCCGTGGAAAAAGCAGAAGACAACACCGAGCGCGGTTGGGAAGAGCTACAGGAGCACGGCATCAACGAGAAAGACACCGTGATCGGTATTGCCGCGTCGGGCACTACCCCCTACGTGATCGGCGCTTTGAAAGCTGCCCGCTCGCACGGCATACTCACCGGCTGCATCACCAGCAACCCCGACTCGCCCATGGCAGAATCCTGTGAGATCCCTATTGAGATGATCGTAGGTCCGGAATACGTGACCGGTAGCTCCCGCATGAAATCGGGTACCGGACAGAAAATGATCCTCAACATGATCACCACCTCAGTCATGATCCAGCTGGGTCGCGTAAAAGGCAACAAAATGGTAAACATGCAACTCAGCAACGCGAAGCTCGTAGACCGCGGTACCCGCATGATCGTAGAAGAACTGGGGCTCGACTACGAAACCGCCCGGGCCCTGCTCCTGATGCACGGCTCCGTAAAGAAAGCGGTAGACAACTATAAAGGATAAAGAATTTACGATTGGACGATTGACGATTGGGAATACAAGGTATCTCCTGATCCTCGAATCCGGATCAAAATCGATCGAGCCAACCGAAACATCCCTAACCCAACGCAGTCGGTCCCATCCGCAACACGCCTGTTCCAGGCGTACCGTCGCCTTTGGTCTCGTAGCGTCAAGCGGAGTTTGTTGTACGCCGACCTGGGAGCAGGATCTGTCTGAGCGGAGCGGGTTTATCCTGCGAAGAGGCGTACAGCAAACGGAGTAGCGAAGAGACACAAATCTTACTTTATGGAATGTATTTTCAATCGTCAATCGTCCAATCGTAAATTTCCTGGTGTAGCAAAGAAAAGAAGAAAAAAAGTTATACAAAATCAAAACAGGTATGAAAAAACTACTCACACTCTGTCTGCTGGCCGGCTGCCTGCTCGCAGCCACCGCTCAACCCCTACCGCAGGTAGCTCCTGAGCTGGCAGGTATGGACTCCCGTCACCTGCGCTACGCAGACGAAGCCATCGAACAAGCCATCCGGAAAGGCGATATCCCCGGCGCAGTACTGGGCATTGTACACCAGGGTAAACTGGCGTATGTGAAAGCATACGGCAACAAAGAGGTATACCCCCGTACCGTACCGATGGAGGTAAATACGATCTTCGACATGGCCTCCTGCACCAAATCCATTTCCACCGCCATCAGCGCCATGATCCTGATCGAACGGGGTCAGCTCCGGTTGCTCGACCGGGTCAACTTCTACATCCCCGGGTTCCAGGGATGGGAAGGAGAAGACGGACGCAAAAAAGACATCCGCATCGTAGACATCATGACGCATACCTCGGGATTGCCCTCCTACGCTCCCGTAGAGGAGCTGGTAGAGAAGTACGGAGCACCCGCCCCGGACGGACTGATCGAATACATCTCTACCTGTCCGCGACAATACGAACCACAGCAGGGATTTGTCTATAGCTGCCTCAACTACGTCACCCTGCAACGGGTGGTAGAGACCATCAGCGGACAACCCCTCCATGAGTTTGCCAAAGAAAATATATTCGATGTGCTGGGCATGGAAAGTACCACCTACTTCCCCACAGGCGAGTTGCTCGAGCGCACCGCTCCCACGGAAAAGATGAAAGACGGCAGCGTACTGCGCGGTGTAGTACACGACCCGATGGCCCGCATTCTCAATGGAGGTAATTCAGGCAATGCCGGACTCTTCTCCGACGTACAAGACCTGGCGATCCTGGCAGCAGCCCTGCTCAACGGAGGCGAATACAACGGCAAACGCATCCTGAGCCCCTTAGGGGTGAAGACCATGCGTACTGTACCACGCAGTGCAGCAAAGTTCGGGCGTACCCCCGGATGGGACGTATTCTCCGCGTATGCCTCCAACAACGGCGATCTGCTGGGCCCGAATACGTTCGGACACACCGGATACACCGGCACCTCTTTCATTGTAGATCCGGACAATGACGTAGCTGTGATCTTCCTGACCAACCGGGTACACCCCGACGATAGCGGAGAGATCGTTCGCCTGCGTTCCCTCGTTGCCAACGCGGTAGGAGCAGCGCTCTGTCCGCCCGCGCGCACCTATACCGAACATTACTACAAACGGGTAGAGCAATTCCGCCTCGAAGAGCCGATCCGCCCGGACGAGATTGTGATGCTGGGCAACAGCCTCACTGAAGGCGGAGGCGACTGGAGCAAACGCCTCGGCAAGAAAAAAATACGCAACCGGGGTATCGTGGGCGATGAAGCCCTGGGTATCTACGACCGCCTCTACCAGATCCTGCCCGGCAAACCCCGGAAGCTATTTCTGCTGATCGGTGCCAACGACGTCTCCCACGACCTCTCTACCGACAGCATTGTTTCCCTGATCACACAAGTAATAGATAAGATAATCTCCGAATCACCGGAGACCCAACTCTATCTGCAAAGCCTGCTGCCCATCAACGAATCGTTCGGACGCTACAAGCGGCTTACGGGCAAAACCTCTCAGTTTCCCGAGATCAACCAACGCCTGGAAGCCCTGGCTGCCCAACGTGGCATTACGTTCATCCATCTCTATCCCCTGTTCACCGAACCAGGAACAGATATTCTTCGAAAAGAGCTCACCAACGACGGTCTTCACCTGACAGAAAAAGGATACCGCATCTGGAGCAAGGCACTGAAACCCTATCTCTGACTGCCCCGGGGGCAGTTCTTTGAGCTGCCCCCGCTGTTTACTCTACAGAGACAACTCGCTCCCGTCCGGCATCACCCTCATGATACTGTATCCTTCATTAGGATTCAGGTATTCCTCGCCTTCTTATAGTCAATCCCAGGAAAGGAAAAAGTTCCTTATAACAAGGAATACACAAAAGTATTTCCAGACTTACGATTTAGGAACACAATTCTATATGTTATTCCCCCTATGCGGGATACTTTTTTGTTGGACCTGTATCGCGGAGACGCACGGCGTACGTCTCATATATTTACATATCAGAGTTGTTTATTGAAATTTTACATATGTATATGTATGCTTTCTGTATTTTCAATCGTAAATCGTCAACGTTCTTTACCGTGAAGAATCGAACAAGGGTCATGACCGAAGGGAGTAAATCGTAAATCTGCCTCCTCCTGTTTTTCTTCGTTGCGCCGGGTCGATAAAATCAGCCATTTCATCGATTGTTTTTGCAGAATACATCTGAAACTGGCTTCTTTGTTAAATTTTACACGACAAAACCTCTCCATATCCCCTGAGGATATAGCATGCGGAAAAGAGAAACAGATACTTTGGCTTCCTTTTTTGTTCCGGCTATGTCCGTTCGGGAAGGTACTTAATAGGAGAAGATGAAAAGAAAAAACAGGTATTTCCCCAGGAAACCCCTCGTTACAAACTACATAAACGATATGAAAACGATTCCAAGACTCTTGCTGTTCACCCTCATTTCGGTTCTATACAGTTGTCACAACGACGAGGCAAATGTAGAAAAAGAACTGGCCAAGCTGTATTACAACTTCTCCATCGACGAACCCCGGATAGCCGTATCCGCCGGAGACCTTCTTACCCTGGAGGTAGGAACTACTTTTTTTATATACACAGACTCCGATTACGACTCCATCAGCACCACACTGGAGTTTTCCGAGCATCTCCGGTCAAATCCCGTATCCAGCCAGGTCTATGTCTGTACCGCCCTACAGACAGGTCAGGCATACATCCTACTTTTCGTAGGAAAAGATTATGTAGGAATGGAACAGGTATATCTGATAGTTGATGTAGAACCTGTCACTGCCGCTTATTCATTGATAACGTCTTCCAACGGTCAGGTAATCGATGTAGATAATGAAGTTCTACTGGAAAAAATAGAAGAAGAACTGAACGAAAAATATGCCCCTCCGGCTTCACTCACCAGGCTTACATTCACTTACCTGCATATAGAAGAAAATCTATACACCCCTTCTATCTATACAAAAGAAGGAAGTTTTATCTGGACAAATCCCATAAGCCAGGAGATACTCGCCGAAGGAAGTTTCTCGGAAAACAATCCCAATAGGATCGACCTCGTTTGCGACGACCATACCACCTACGGATTCACCAGCTGGGCCACAGATACAGAGGAGCAGTTCATCTGGAAGCAGGATCTTACAGAGATCTTTCTGGAAAAGTATCCCTCCGAAATTATACGTGAAGTGAGTATCCATTCAAGTGCACACAAAATTTATCAGTAAAAGTAATCTTTTCCACCAGAGCCGGACATCAGGCATAAATCAGACAGGAAGTCCTGATACCAAAGATAGGACCATACCGGACAGGCTTTAGTCCGGCAGAGCGGGCATACACGTTCTACATACTATACATGTGTGCCGATATCTATCCATGCTGGTTCCCGAAAAGCACGATACTACATCTAAACCCATAAGGAACTTTGTATAACATACAATCCTCCAATATCTAACCCGCTTTTCCTTATACTTTAATTCGGCCCACAGTTGTGGGCTCATGGGTTTACAGTTGCAGGCTGGTGAGCCCACAACTGTGGGCCGATGGGCCTCAATCTGTGGGCCCGATTAAAAGACAAAGAAAAGATGCTTCATGCAACAGGGATATGTATCTGAATGACGAGGGTAAGGCAGTTAAGGGACGGGACACGGTGAAGGCGTGAAAGCAGGTGAAAGCATAAAAACACACGTAGCCTTCACACTTAACACAAACAGATACAGATATATACCTGATCTTGTGAAGGCGTGAAAGCTACTATGCGAAAAACTTTATAGAGAAAAGTATCTACTACAAGTATGTATCAGATGCCGGAGGCTTTGCAAAATACATCTACAGACATTCTGTAGAAACCATAGGGTACCAGGAACCAACAGATAAACTACATTACCTGCAGGGTACGTCATTCTGCTACATCTTTACCACCCTGACCGACCTGCCAGGGCTCAATCTTTGCACTGGCCTTTATGGGTATCTTCTGTACACTGATTGTCCAGGTATGTTCCTTACCCGCCTCGAATTCCGTACCTGCCGGCACTTCCCAGGTATAGATATCCGTTCCCAGAACGAAATCAAACTTCCATTCGTCATCACTGCTCGCAATACCAGGTAGCAAAATGGCTTCAAACGTCTTACCGTCTGTAATCATCTTTAAAGGAATATTTGCAAACATGTTATAATCAGATAATTCTCCCGTAGACAGGTTAAATTTCGCTTCGGTGTTCATTCCCCTTACTGCCACGGACATACCTGCCAGGGACCTCAATCCTTCCCCGGGAATCGTATTCAGAACGAGTCTGGCCAGTTGATGATAAAAAACAAGGCCTACCTCAGGAGTTGTCTTATCATATCCTGAGGTATTGATCTGGTAACTATTGGCATAGAGCAGATCGATCTCTGCCGGATTTTCCTGAGCTGCCACATTCACCGGATAGAGCAGATCGCGGATCTGCTGCCTGAAAGGGTAGTAAGACCTGAAATCAACTTTCTGTGTCTCATCCACCGGGAAATAGATATCCTCAACTCCCTGGGCAACAGTGAACGTACTGGTTCCGTCTGTAGTCACATACTTTACATTTTCTGAACCCGGAATGACATTGGGTGTCCCGTTTTCTACCATAAATATACCTATGGAATCTTGAGCATTCCAGGTACTTCCCGAAGCACGGCTCTGTCCGGTCACATCCTGATTGTCTCCGGCCATTCCGGCAGAGAACCGTGCCGCTACCGGAGTAGTATCTACTGTATGCTCTTCCTGGTTGCAGGCGGTCATTATCCATGCAGCCAACAGATAAGCAGCTAAGCCTTTTAATTTGTTCTTGTTCATCTTCGTTATTTTTAGAAATTTACACTATATATTATTGTATTTATTTCATTTTTTCTTGTGTAGAGACCCGGTAGTTGTTCTGGTCTATTCTCTTTATCCGCTACACAACTAATTGCTTATGATATATCCTCTATGAACAGATTCTCTTTATCCGTAAACTACCGCCGGAGATCCGGATGCTCCGCAGCACTACCAACCTCCCGGTCCGTAATTGTATAATTAACGACTTGAATGTCTGCTGCAGATGCAACAGATCCATGGGCCTGCTTCGAACGACCGGAAGCAGACTTATTAACGATGGTAATATCCCAGATATGGATCTTCCCTTGCTCGAAAACGATGGAATCATCCAGACTCCATGTAAAAGATTGTGCATCCTCTGTGATGAATTCGACCTTCCGGTCCGGTGTTGTTCCTGGAATAAGAATGGCTTCACAAGTGGCATCGTATGAAACCTCCGGAGCGTCCCATCTCCACATGGAGATCTTATTCGATGCATTCGTTAAAATATTTGTAAGGCTTCCGTCCGCTATAGAGAGTTTAGTCATATAGGGCACATTCCATATTTTGGCATTTACGCGGGAAAAATCCGTATCTTGCATACCTTGACCCGCTATTACGTTGATCCTTAGTTTGCTCATCACATGAATGAAGGAAAGTCGGACCGAATCTTTCTGAGCTCTGTACCTGTTTGTCTCATTGTCGCTATAGAGCATATCTACCACGGATCGGCTATATTCCCCAGACTGATCCATCATACGAGTACTATCCAGAGGCATCAAGTAATAAGGAGAAGTTTCTGATACTTCCAGATAAACGTAGTAAGGATAATAAGCGATGAAATCGATATGTTTTTGATTCGGGAAATAAATAGTATCTATCGGATAATAGGGATATAAAGTGGCAAAATTACTATTTCCTGAAGTCCTCACCCTATATCGCCTGTTCTGATAGGTTTCTATAATGGTTTCCGGGGCAAGGGAGCTATCCGCCTCTTTCACAAAAATCCCTATATCGTTACCGCTAACCCAATGATCTCCACCATTTGTCGTACGGGTGGCAGAAGATGCAGGCAACGCAGAGGCGAAATGGACCGGCATCCGCTCTTCTTCTCCGGGAATGAGGTCTTCATGCTGGGCACAACCCGTGATCAGAAGCATACCCACCAGCAAAGTGTACCACTTGCTCAGCAGAAGCCTGATCCACACACAAGAGGCCACACCTTCGTTCTGTAGGCCATCTGACCCGTTGTCGCTTGTATATCCAGGCAACGTATCCATCTTCCACCTGAAGAAGAGAAAACTTAACACATATTGTATCGGATTCATATGGTATGGTTTTTACTGTTACTTATTTATAATTAAATCCTTATCCCTCTTGACTGATACACATATATACCTGCTATATAGCTATACCACTACCCCCTCCACCTGTTTTCCAGTCTTCGATCGTAGCCGTAAATCCGGCCTCTACATCCGGATCAGGCACGATTACAAGGCGCGCGGTGAGACCGAGTGGCGTTTTCTTATCCCTATTGAAATCAGACAAAGCATCCGAGAGGTCGCTATTGACCTGTATGGCAGATGATGCGCTACCTGCGAGGTAAAGGCGGACACACAGCGTCTGGTCTGGTCCGGAGATACCCAGCAGTCGTACCGTAACAGACCATTTGCCGGTATCCGGTCCATCGGCTATCTTCGCAAAGTCCAATGCCACGTCAGAAGTACCCGTATACATAGTATGCTCTATATCCAACTCTCCGGCCACACCTGTTAACCATCCCTCTATGGATAGGAGCTGATCCGGGTCTATTCCCTCCGGTTCAACCAGTAATGTCAGTTGACGTACCTGTTGACGCATGGAAGCTGTCAGTGTATGTACATGGTCTTTCTCAACAGTTACCTCCGTAGCACAGGAAAAGAACCATTCCGGCATCGGGTAGATAAAGGATGCCTCACTCTCTCCGTCTCTACCGGCTACCCGGGCTACCTTAGCCACCGTCCCATCTACCGTGATGTACTCCGCCGGGTTGCAGAGATAAACCGCATGAGTTCCGGCTTCGAAAAGGTGATCCAGTATACAGGTAGCCTCACTTACCTCTTCCCGGTAGTTGCCCACCTGCACCGTATAATTGTCGGGGATCTCTACATTAGCCGACCGATCGGACCACTCGGTAGTGAGTACTATCTTTCCGTGATCCGGATGAGGTGTATAGTAGATCGGATCTTTTACGTCACACCCTGTACCCATGAGCAACATACCCGCTATACCTATCGTTATTCTGTTTATTTTCATATACCCTCCTTTTTCGTTCTCATTTCCTGCCTACCTTCCACATCAGGCTGATACCTGCCTGTGTAGGTCCCCACAAGTTCTTTGTCTGGTTGTGCGCTTTATAGACCCGCACACCGTCGCTGATACCGAATGTATCGTATTCAAAACGTGTATAGCCCAACCCCAGATTGAAGTCGACCGACAGACATCTGTTCAAAGGAAGCTGGTAACCAACAGTGAGACCACCCCCATAGATAGTTCCCTGATAACCCGTATCTTTGGAGAGTACACGTACCAGACCCCTATATACATTGGCCTCTCCGACATTGGCACCCAGACCTACATACAGGTGTCCGGACTCCAGTACATACCACCGCACTTCGGGACTGACCAACCACATCTTCTGTACCCGCCCGTGGGTATTTCCCCAATGAGCATAGCTCCCGTCAAGTTTGATGCCTATATCCTGATTCAGGCGCCATTCTATACCCAGAGTAGGTGTCAGCAGGGCATCGTAGAGCAGATTGGTGCGCAGATACAATCCGGTCGGCACCTCGCGGGCAGCAACAGGCACAGGCAACGGTGTGGGAGTCGCTTCCACTACCGGCCCGGACTCCGGTACAGGAACGCATTCCACTACTGGCTCGGGTTCAGTCTCCGGTTCAGGCTGTCGGAGAGGTTCCCTGAAAGGTATACGAAGAGTAACTACCACCTTATCTTTATGAGCCTGACCACCGGCATCTACGTAGGGAGTGGTAAAGTTACGGGTGATAAAATGCTCTTCTTTCAGCCCTACGTGAACGATCAGTTCCGACTTTACACGGTTGGCACGGACAAAGGCCAGGTTTTTGTTGCGTTTCTGTTCGCGCATCGAAGCGCTGTAGGCATCGACATGCAAAGGAACCATACCGGAAGTGATCTCCTCTTTGTATGCGGTGACTACTGCATACAGACGGGTCAGCTCCTGACCGTTCCCTTTCCAGGGAATATAAAACATATCATCGCCCGGTATAAACTCAAACACACACCATTGCACAGAGTCCGGCCGCGCAGGCTGGCTGTAACAAAAAAGGTACAGTGAATAAACTGAACAGCAGAAGAAGTAAGATCTTTTTCACTGGTTTCATGAAATTATATTTAAGCAGGTTTCTTTTCGTTCCTAACATGCGGAGGGAGCCCATTCCCATAGAGATGCTTTCGTTTTACAAAGAAACACATAAGAATCCCGGAGGCTATGACACACAGTACATTATTTATGCCACACAGTACGAAAATACAATTTTGCTCTTAGCTAACTAATTGACAATCCAGACTTTACATCTAAATCTATGGTTTTTACTACTTTTTCATTCCACCCATACAACAAGGTATATATGCCCATTCCCGCACATAGGGGCTTTTATACCTATTTTTCCGACTTGTACAGCATAAAAGGTACGGGAGGGAACTGATCTTACAGTGACAATTCCTATATATGGCATGGTCTACGTAGATAGGATAAGAGCCTTCCTGCTTTCTGCAGCACATACTTTACTATATACTATTTTATCTGTAATCGGCCAGGTAAATGACAGACCGGCAAAACCCACAAAGCTATGAAATTCATCAGAACCCTATGTAGTACTTTCTCTGTAGAATACTATGAATGGTTCTTATTTCCTGACCGTTTTGCGGTATACCGCCGGGCTCATGTGGTAGGTATGCCGAAAAAGGCGATAGAAGGTACGGACCGAATTGTATCCGCAGATGGCTGCGATAGCCTCAATCAGTTCATCCGTAGTTTCCAGTAGCTGTCTGGCTTCTTCCTGCCGGAGGTGATTGATATATTGTTGCAGGGTTCTGCCAGTGACTGCTTTCACTGCTTCAAACAGATAAGTCCGGTTGGTAGAAAGAGCAGTGACCAGTTCGCTGGCGTTTATTTTCATTCGTGTGAAATTCTTATCTTCGACCAGATACGCATGTAAGCGTAAGAAAAGTTCACGCTGATTCCGGTCGCCATTCAGATCTGTATGTTCGAATATACGCGTATTCAACGGATCAGATGCGCCCGAAGAATTTGCCACAGAGTCTATAGAAACCCGGTCAGGTAAAGTCTTTTTCATCGGTTTTATCATCATGTATACAGTCTTTATCTTTTCATTGCTACGTCCGGGAGAGGTGATACATATCCTGGGATCTGTTTGTATCTTAAACGATTCTGCAAAAGTCAAATAAAAAACCTCGCGGTAAGAGACACACAGTACATTTTTTGTGTCATACAGTACAAAAGTATGTAAGCGAAGGAACACATAATAAACTAATTATCTTATATTTAATTATGTATCAGGATGAGTTTATCCCACTTGTCCTTACCCTATTTTCCTTTATAGAATGATGCTGGTGCAAATTAAATCCTTTCTCAGAGCAAGCGTGTTTCTCAGTTGTAAAACATTGTATCAGATCTGTAACTTTTAAATAACCAGAGGTATACCAAACAGGTGGGGATGCTGGTAAAGAAGAGAGATGGTACGTATTGCAGAGAGTAGTCTGTATGGATGGGAAACTTCCGTGTAGATATCAGATTTATTATAAATAATTGACAGGGAAAGGATATATTCCATTCGGAGGTATGTCTGAAAATGAAAGTTATCTGAAAATGTGGGTTGCTTCAAAAGGATAATTATCCGGGAATAATGACTATGTAAGAATGATCATTCTCTGAGAATAGGGTTTCTTCTTTATAAGATATCATACGATCTATCTGTACTGCTACAGGCACGCCAGATTTTAGCCCGGGTGCAGTGCAGCCGTAGCGGTAGCAAAGGCAAAACAAACGCCATCCTGGGTGAAGAGCCGCAGCATGAAAAGGAGTGCCGCAGGTGCGATCGACAGAAAAAGATGCAGAGAAATTTCGGTCGTACTTACAGCACTCCTTTTTCGTGTGCAGTCCGCACCCCGGGGTGGCGGTCGCTCCGGTACACTCCCCGACCTGACCCTGGGTTAGAATCCAACGTGCCTATAGCACTACAGATACCTTGTAAACCGGATACTTTGTAGATAGAATCCCTACGTTGTAAAGAGCATATCCCAGGGACAGCCTTCAGGATCCGGTGATCAGGCTTCTGAACTCACTGGGAGTCATTCCGTATCGTTCCTTGAAAAGACGATGGAAAGTAGCCCGGCTGTTGAAGCCGGCCTCCAGAGCTATATCTTCGATGTTGCGTTTCTCTGCGGGAAGAGCCAGCAGTTTCTTTGCATGGTTCAACCGGATATGGGTGATATATTGCTGGATACTCATCTCGTAATACGTATGTATTGTATCGAATATGTATTTTTCGTTGGTGCCCAGCTTGTCGGCAAGCGTCTTCCGGTTGATCTCCGGGTCGGTGAATACAGCAGGATCTTTCATCAACTCTTTCAGGCGCAAATGGAGCTGGCCCAGGCGATCGGGCTGTTCCCGATGTATATCCACAGCGATATCCTGCCGGGCCAGTTCGTCACGCAACCGTTCGTTATCCGCTTCCAGCTTATCCTGTTCACGGATACGTTCGACCAGAGAACGGTTCTTGAAACTTAGCCTGCGCGCATTTACCATTACTACCAAAACAATCCCAACCAACAACATCACAGCGATGCTGAACCACCACACGGTACTGCGGAAAAGGCGTCTGTCCTGTTCCTGCCGCATCTCCAGCTTATCCACTTCGTATTGCGTACGTACTTCATTGAGGTGGGCCGCCATCTCTACTTTCTTTATAGAGTCGTTCCTCAGGATATAATCCATATAAGAATCGGCTGCCTTATCGTACCATCCCTGCTCGTAGTAGAGTTGGGCCCGATAGCGCAGCAGTCCTAATTTGTCATAGAATGTAGCTACTTCTCCATATTCCCGGTCTATCCGATCGAGCGATCTGCCGGCTTCTTCAAATTTCCGCTGATCCAACAGCAACCTGAAACGCACATCTTCGAGGGTGAATATGCCCAGCGCAGTATGGGAAAAAGAAATAGCTTCTGCCTGTGCGATGTATTTCCCGGCCAGCGCATAGTTCCTGAACCGCCTGTACACCTCCGCAGCAGACAGATAAAAATTAAACCGGTATTTCTCAATTACCTCGGCAATGGTACCCGGGTTGTTTTCGCTGTAGGCAAGAAAGTCTTCATACGCCTTACACATATCCAACGCCTCCTGCAGTTGGTCGTTCTTCAGATAGAGATCTATAAGCAGGTTATACGTATCACAGAGTATATCTATATTCCTTTCCTTATCCGCTACCACCAATACTTCCCGGTAAGATTCAATGGCTCTATCAGGGAACCTAAGGGCAGAGTAAGCCCTGCCCATACATTTCAGAGCGGTAGCGATACCGGAGCTGCTGTTGCTCTCTCTGGACTCTTTGTAAAGTTCCTCAGATAGCTTTAACGCCTCTTCGTAATTGCCCGACAGGATATAATGGTCTACCACGATCACTGTTACATTCAGGTAATAGATCTCCGCCCTCGGATCGGTTCGCACCGTACGCATAAACTCCAGTGCCTGCAACGCCTCGGGCACCAGAATGGTGTCCGGAAGATTGTAGTTGTACAAGGCTTCGATCCATATCCCATACAGGAAAGCACGTCCGAATTCGTAATCATCCTTCTCTACCCTGTCCATACTTTGCCGCAGGAGTTGAAGATGAAGCTCCTGCTCGTTAAGTTCATAAGCTCCGTAATGTACCATCTGATAAAGTCTGAGCAATTCGATTCCCGATAGCGTATCTGCTCCTTTCAGCAGGGAATCTATCCGGGAAGTATACATCACATTGGACGGAGCTGACTGGGCTCTGCCCTGAGCACACAACCGGTCGGTATGTAAACAGATCGTTAAGAAACAACAGATAAGAATAGAGGAGTACAGGATTCTGAACTGTGTCATAAGAGTAAGAGGTGTTTGTGAGTAAGAGTAAAATAGTAAAGTTTCTCGGTCTTACAAATATAATAGTATTTTTCGGTAATAACACTTCCGGAGAGTCCTTTTATCGATCTTGTCCGGACGGACACCTAAAGCGAATACCAAAGTGGTACTGTTCATTATAAATACCTCTTTTACAAAACCGATCTTTATCGTTCAGCGAACAGAAAAGTATCACATTCCGTTTTATGAAAATACGTCCTTCTGTCTAATCAACTGGCAGGAAAGAAAACAAACAGGGCCAAAGCTGGTGACAGCTTTGGCCCTGTTTATATAGTAAACAACAGCCTATTCCCTGTTTGTAATTTCTTCTAACACCAGATCAAATATCAGATTTGAATATTCCGGTAATCCGGTAAATTCAGCCGGAAGACCTACACTGGCCCAGGGAATATACAACTTCCATCTTTCTCCCACCTGCATATATTGAAGAGCCCATACAACTCCTGAACCAAATCTTCCTTCTTTAACAGATACATCCTGACGCGGAGCATCAAATTCACCAGGTGCATCATCTGTAAAGTTCCCGCCGACCCTGACATCATCAATAAGAAACGCCTGGAAATACATAGAGACATTATCTGTATACAAAGGACGAGGACCAAAATTTTCTTTTTCCTCCGGATTCAGCTTCTTATAATATACATACGCCTGCTGTGCAAACGGGTCTTCAAAACGATACAAGCTGTCTTTCTCAGACAGCCCGGATGCCTGGGTTTTATATACATTTTCCAGCGAGTCCATATATGCCTCATTAGGCTCCTGCCAGTTATCGTACTTGCCCGGCTCTTCACTCTCTTTACAAGCCGTAAAAAGAGAAGCGACCAACACCACAACAGGTATCCAATAGATTTTCTTACTCATCACAATCAGGTTTTAAATTAACTTTTTCAATAGAGAGGTAATGCTCACCCGCTCCGCGATGATGTTGCTCAGTTCGGAAATAGCCACACGCTCCTGTTCCATGGTATCCCGGTTGCGCAGGGTCACGCAGTTGTCTTGCAGGGTCTGATGATCTACTGTCACACAATACGGAGTACCGATGGCATCCTGACGGCGGTAGCGCTTACCGATGCTGTCTTTCTCATCGTACTGACAGTGGAACTGGAATTTCAGAGCGTCGACCACTTCACGCGCCTTTTCGGGCAGTCCGTCTTTCTTCACCAATGGCATCACCGCCAGTTTCACCGGAGCCAGCGCCGCAGGCAGTTTCATCACCACACGGGTCTCGCCGTTTTCCAGTTTCTCTTCGCAATACGAAGCCGATACAATGCTGAGGAACATACGGTCTACACCAATGGAAGTCTCAACTACATACGGAGTATACGACTCATTGAGCTCGGGATCGAAATATTTGATGCTCTTTCCGGAGAATTTCTCGTGTTGCGACAGGTCGAAGTCGGTACGGGAATGGATGCCCTCTACCTCCTTGAAACCAAACGGCATCAGGAATTCGATATCGGTAGCCGCGTTGGCATAATGAGCCAGCTTGTCGTGATCGTGGTACCGGTAGTGATCGTCGCCAAAGCCCAGCGCCTTGTGCCATTTCAGACGCATCTCTTTCCACTTCCCAAACCATTCGAGTTCGCTGCCGGGGCGTACGAAAAACTGCATCTCCATCTGTTCGAACTCACGCATGCGGAAGATGAACTGACGGGCCACGATCTCGTTGCGGAATGCCTTACCGATCTGAGCGATACCGAAAGGGATCTTCATGCGTCCGGTCTTCTGTACATTGAGGTAATTCACAAAAATACCCTGTGCCGTTTCCGGACGTAGGTATACCTTCAACGCGCCATCGGCGGTAGAGCCCATTTCAGTAGAGAACATCAGGTTGAACTGACGCACGTCGGTCCAGTTCTTTGTTCCCGAGATGGGACAAGAGATCTCTTCGTCGATGATGATCTGACGGAGCTCTTCCAGATTGCTGTCGTTGAGGGCCTGGGCAAAACGGGTATGCAACGCGTCGCGCTTCCCCTGATACTCCAATACCCGGCCGTTGGTAGAGCGGAACTGTGCTTCGTCGAAAGACTCCCCGAAGCGTTTGGCAGCCTTGGCTACCTCTTTGTTTATCTTATCGTCGTACTTCGCCAGTTGATCTTCGATCAATACATCGGCGCGGTACCTTTTCTTGGAATCCTTGTTGTCGATCAGCGGATCGTTGAACGCATCCACGTGTCCCGACGCTTTCCAGATGGTCGGGTGCATAAAGATAGCCGAGTCGATCCCTACAATGTTTTCATGCAACAGTACCATACTGTCCCACCAGTACTTCTTGATGTTGTTTTTGAGTTCTACCCCCATCTGGGCATAATCGTAGACAGCGCCCAGCCCGTCGTAGATCTCGCTGGAAGGAAATACAAAACCATACTCTTTACAGTGCGATACCAATTTCTTAAAAACATCTTCCTGTGCCATTTTTCTTTTTCGTCTTTTGTATGTGTCGCCTGCCGGATAGGCCCGGAGTGGCCCGCAGCAGACGCACATAATTATACATAAGTTGTCTTAAATACAAATAAAACCTTTCCGGTCAGCACATTCGCAAAGAATCGTTAACACGCTGAAACTGCCGGAAATAATCTGCAAAGTAAATCATTTTTTTGAATTAAATTCGTATTTTTGTAGTCACATCCTGCGGATAGGGTGTAAAAAAGATAATTTGTTGTTAAAAAGAATACATTTAGATACGAGGAAGCTGATTCTATGAGCGATGAGATAAATGAGAAAACCGAGGCACATTCAGGCTATCAGCCTGCCCCCACCCACGACGAAAACCTGAAACACCACCTGACAGGTATGTACCAGAACTGGTTTCTGGACTACGCGTCGTATGTGATCCTGGAGCGTGCCGTACCCCATATCAACGACGGGCTGAAACCTGTACAACGCCGTATTCTCCACTCCATGCGAAGGATGGACGACGGCCGGTACAACAAGGTCGCCAATATCGTAGGACATACCATGCAGTTCCACCCCCACGGCGATGCCTCCATCGGCGACGCGCTGGTGCAGCTGGGACAGAAAGACCTGCTGGTGGATTGCCAGGGCAACTGGGGAAATATACTGACGGGCGACGGAGCGGCCGCCTCTCGTTACATTGAGGCGCGACTGACCAAATTTGCGCTGGAGGTGGTCTTCAACCCCAAGACTACGGAATGGAAACTCTCTTACGACGGACGCAACAAGGAGCCGGTGACGCTGCCGGTGAAATTCCCGCTGCTGCTCACGCAGGGAGTGGAAGGGATTGCCGTAGGTCTGTCTTCAAAAATATTGCCACATAACTTCAACGAGATCTGCGACGCTGCCGTCAGTTACCTGCGGGGTGAAGAGTTCCTGATCTATCCCGACTTCCTGACCGGGGGGTCTATCGACGTATCGAAATACAACGACGGCGAACGGGGCGGATCGGTGAAGATACGCGCCAGGATCAACAAGTTGGACAACAAGACGCTGGTGATCACGGAGATCCCGTATGGCAAAACTACCACTTCGGTGATCGAATCAATCCTGAGAGCGGTAGAAAAGGGAAAGATCAAGATACGCAAGGTAGACGACAATACGGCGGCCCAGGTAGAGATCATAGTGCATCTGGCACCGGGAACTTCATCGGACAAGACCATCGACGCGCTGTATGCCTTTACGGATTGCGAGGTGAGTATCTCCCCCAACTGTTGCGTGATCCACGACCAGAAGCCGCATTTCCTGAAAATAAGCGATGTACTGAAAACTTCGGTAGACAATACCTTGTCTCTGCTCCGTCAGGAACTGGAGATCAAAAAGCACGAATTGCAGGAATCGCTGCACTTTGCCTCCTTAGAAAAGATATTCATTGAAAAACGGATATACAAAGACAAGGCGTTCGAGCAGGCTCCGGACATGGACGCGGCGTGTGAACACATCGACGGACGGTTGAAAACGTATACCAAAAAGTTTATCCGTCCGGTGACGCGCGACGATATACTGAGGCTGATGGAGATCAGGATGGCACGTATCCTGAAATTTAATTCGGACAAAGCAGACGAGGCCATCACCCGCATGCAGGAAGAGATCGCGGAGATCAACCACAAGCTGGAACATATCACCGAACATACGATCGAGTGGTACGAAATGCTGAAGAAAAAATACGGCCACAACTTCCCCCGCCGGACAGAACTGCGCAACTTCGACACCATCGAAGCGGCGAAGGTGGTAGAGGCCAACGAGAAATTGTATATCAACCGCGAAGAGGGATTCATCGGTACGTCTCTGAAAAAGGACGAATTTATCGCCAACTGTTCTAACTTAGACGATGTGATCGTCTTCTACCGCGACGGGAAATACCTGATCACTCCGGTGGCCGATAAGAAATTCATTGGCAAGAATATCTTGTATGTCAATGTGTTCAAACGCAACGACAAGCGTACGATATACAACGTGGTCTACCGCGACGGAAAAGAGGGAGCGCACTACATCAAACGATTTGCTGTGACTTCTGTGACCCGTGACCGGGAATACGACCTCACACAGGGCACACCGGGATCCCGTGTTGTCTATTTTACCGCCAACCCCAACGGAGAGGCCGAGGTGATCAAAGTGACCCTGAAACCCAACCCGCGCATCCGACGGATCATCTTCGAGAAGGATTTCAGTGATATCATGATCAAAGGACGGCAGGCGCAAGGGGTAACGCTAAGCAAGCACGAGGTGCATAAGATCAGCCTGAAACAGAAGGGTGGCTCTACCTTAGGCGGAAGGAAAGTATGGTTTGACCGTGACGTACTTCGCCTCAACTACGACGGACGCGGAGAATTCCTGGGAGAGTTCCAGAGCGATGACAGCATCCTGGTGATCCTGAATACCGGAGAGTTCTACCTGACCAATTTCGACGTGAGCAACCACTACGAGCCCCATATAAGTATCATTGAGAAATTTGATCCGAACAAGGTATGGACCGCTGTATTGTACGATGCCGACCAGAAAAACTTCCCGTACCTGAAACGGTTCTGCTTCGAAGCAACCAACAAGAAACAGAACTACCTGGGCGAGAATAAGAACAACCAACTGATCCTGCTCACCGACGAAGCTTATCCGCGGTTCGAAGTGATCTTCGGTGGAAACGACAGTTTCCGCGAAGCACTGATCGTAGACGCGGAAGAGTTTATTGCCGTGAAAGGATTCAAAGCCAAAGGAAAACGGATCACGACCTATACGATACAGACGGTGAATGAGCTGGAACCGACCCGCTTCCCGGAAACGGATACGCAGGAAGAGGATATTCCGGAGGAAGAACCGGAGATACTGGACCCGGACCACGGAAAGAGTGAAGGAGATATCATAGACGAGATCACCGGACAAATGAAGCTGTTCTGATCGGGATCGGAGTAGCTGGGTACGATGGACAGATTTATATTTTTCAGACATAAGAACAAAAGAACAAAAGGCATTACGATTTATCTGATTGATGATCCAACCGGCCTTGAATTCAGAGTAGTTTCCTGACACTTTCCTTTTATGTTCTTTTGTTCGTATGTCTGAAATTTCACCTATACAGATACCGACTTGTAGAACGCATAAAGAAGTTCTTAAACAAAAACCTTCAGAATGAGAAACAAAGTAACGTGTTTGCTTTTGTTGATAGGAACATTTGCCTATACAGTAACTGCCCAGACAGATCCTGCTGTCGTAGAAGTGCGTACAGATACAATTATCAGGGTACAGACAGATACAGTCACGGCATACGTAAGACCCGCGATGGGGCGTAGTCCCGGATACCCGGTGCAAACCCGGTATGTGAACCGGGCAGTGATGTACGGTGTGGGCGCGGCCAACGTGTTCGATACCTATCTGTCTCCACAGGAATATACGGGTGTTGAACTACGTATCTCCCGCGAGACGATGCGTATGACCCGATTGTTTGACGGAAACGTCTCCCTGCAAAACTATCTGCAAGCCCATCTCTCGTATACCCACAACCATGTCGACAACAACAATACCTTTGCCGGACTGATCAACTGGAACTACGGGCTGCACTACCAGCTCCGCATCACCGACAACTTCAAACTGCTGGCCGGAGGACTGGCGGATATGAACCTGGGATTTGCTTACAACCTGCGCAACGGTAATAATCCGGCCAATGCAAAGGCTTATATCAACTTAGCCGCTTCGGGCATGGCGATCTGGAAACTACGTATCCGCAACTATCCCATGACATTGCGCTACCAGGCCAACCTGCCTTTTATGGGGGTCATGTTCTCTCCCAATTATGGGCAGTCTTACTACGAGATATTTACGTTGGGAGAGTACAGCGGAGTGGTACGGTTCACCTCCCTGCACAATCAGCCCGCCATCCGGCAGATGGTGTCGGCCGACATACCGGTAGCTGGTATAAAGATGCGTTTCAGCTACCTGTGGGATGTGCAGCAGGCCCATGTGAACAAGATAAAATCCCACACCTACAGCCATGTGTTCATGGTAGGTTTTGTCAGGGATCTCTATCGCATTCCTCCACGAAGCGACCCATATATCTTTCTTGGAAGTTCAACAGTGTATTAATGACTCAGAAGATCACAGGTAATGAAATACAGATTATACATACCTATATATATAGTGGGAGTATGGGTTTCCCTGATATCTGCTACAAGCTGTATCCGGGAAGACAAGTACAACAACAGTCCACAGGGCAACTTCGATGCTCTCTGGCAGATCATCGATGAGCAATACTGCTACTTAGATTATAAAGGAATAGACTGGGATGCCATTTACACGGAGTACAACAAACGGATCACTCCGGATATGAGCCGGGAAGGACTGTTTGAGGTCCTGGGCGATATGCTCGCCGAACTGAAAGACGGGCACGTCAACCTTTCTTCGGCCTTCAACGTGGCGCGCTACTGGAAGTGGTACGAAGATTATCCGCGCAATTTCAATGAGACCATCCAGGAGAAGAACTACCTCGGTACGGACTACCGCATCGGGTCGGGCATCAAATATACCATACTGGAAGACAATATCGCCTATCTCTATTACGGCAGTTTTTCCGATGCCATCGGCGAAGGCAATCTGAGCGAGATCCTGCAATATGTAGCGATATGCAACGGCATGATCATTGATGTGCGCAACAACGGCGGAGGTATGCTTACCAACTCCACCACCCTGGCAGCACGGTTTGTCAACGACAAGATACTCACCGGATACATCATGCACAAAACCGGAAAGGGCCACAGCGATTTCTCCGATCCCGCACCGATCTACCTCTCCCCTTCCAACAGCATCCGCTGGCAGAAAAAGGTAGCAATACTTACCAACCGCCACTCGTACAGTGCTACCAATGACTTTGTGAATATCATGAAGGAGGTTGGCAAACATACCGGATTAGTGACGATCATCGGCGACCAGACGGGAGGAGGGTCGGGACTCCCTTTCACCTCCGAACTGCCCAACGGCTGGGGCGTGCGATTCTCCGCCAGTCCGCAATTAGACGCGGAGATGAACCATACCGAATTTGGCATCGCGCCGGACATCCACGTAGATATGGAAGAGGCAGACGAGCTGCAAGGATTGGACACGATCATAGAGACCGCCCGCAAGTTCCTGAATGAATAATTCCTTCCGGATTGTTTGTGCAATCGGAAATCTTCCTTATCTTTGCACCGCTCAACCAGAAAGAACATCCGCGGATGTGGCGTAATTGGTAGCCGCGCCAGACTTAGGATCTGGTGCCGAGAGGCGTGGGGGTTCGAGTCCCTTCATCCGCACTGAAAAAAATCCCTGAAGTTCAGATGATCTTCAGGGATTTTTCTTACCGGAACTTAGGTATATAACCATTCATTTCCTGCACTCCATCCATTTGGTCCAGATAGGTAGTATCTCTTTATTCATATACTATAATTGCCCTGCGGATAAAGTGAAACTCTGCGAAACTCTTTTACTGTTCGGAACAAAAATAAAATTTACCTGAACAGCTACCTACCAGGATTTACCTTCCTCCTCATTCAAAAATCTCAAAAAATGGAATCTATCCGGATATTTAAAACTCTGTAAAGAAAAGAAGGGCAAGAAGTCTATGTAGATAAAATACACGGATGCGAGAGCTAATGGAAGAAAACGTCCATAACAAAGGATTTACAGACTACTTTAATCGCCGTTTCTCTTTGCAACTTGTTATATATTTATGAAATAAAAATTTCCAAATAGTCTACAAATAAATTAGAATTACCCGATCGTTTCAGTAGTCGTGAGTAAAATCACTTATGAAAATCCCCATAAAAAAGGTGGATTACTTTTAGTATCCACCTTCTTATACTTCAAAGTCACCTTAATGAATCTGAGCCAGTATATTTATATTCCCTGCGGTTATACCGTTAGGGAATTGTGCCTGGAACTGTGCAATAATCTCATCATTTGTAGTTTGTTGTGTGGCTCCGTTTTTATTCAGAGTATACTCCTGGGAAGCTACATCTATTGTCATAGTCATCCCCGAACCGTTTTCGTCTGTCAGTACGGTCTCATTTATTCCCAGCAAAGTAAAGAGCTCTTCCAGTCCCTCCAAAGCCTCAGCAAAAATGTAAGGAGCCAAGTCCAGATCCTCTGTATTTTCTTCCCAGAAGAGGTCTTCGGGAATGGAAATGTTTACTTCAATAATATCCCCGATAGTTTGTGCACCCAATGATGAAGCAGATACAAATGTCAAGCATACTGCCATCAAAGAAAATAAAAGCTTTTTTGTACTCATGTTTTTTAAATTAGTAATATGTGGTAAATATAGCTAACACAAATTAATTTCAACAAAATAATCAATATTTTTTATTTGGATTATAGATAATTAACACTTCTCGGGTTTTTCCTCCAATGATTACTTACATTTCTATGTTGTATCCACTTGAATAGATAAAAAACAGAGCATGGAATTTTATATATCCACATACAGACCTTATCCATTATTCTACTGAACCAACCACAATTAACTATACTTTTCATATATGCGTGCAGAAGGGTCCCTAAAACATACAGAGCCATCTGTCAATGAACAAATGGCTCTACATAGTAGATAGCAGAACGATAAATCATAGTTTAAAACGCCTCTTTCAGATGCTTGTAATTATCCGCGATGATCTCCTTAAACTCTTTTGTCCGACCATGTATCAACATTTTGTACATCATCTCTGCAAAACCTTTCATCTGTCCTGCTTCCACTTTAGGAGGCATGGCCAGTGCATCGGGATTGGTCATGACATTGACAAGGATAGCTTCGTTCGACGAAAAAGCGCGTTTCAGTGCCGTTTCCAGTTGCTGAGGATCACGGACGGTGATCCCTTCTATCCCCATGGAAGCGGCTACCTGTACAAAATCAGGGTTCTGCATATCGGTTTCCGTATCCATCAACCCGGCTACCGCCATCTCTAATTTCACCATTCCCAGCGAACGGTTGTTGAAGACAATGATCTTGACCGGCAGTTTATACTGCATGACGGTGGCCAGATCGCCCAGACACATAGAGAGACCACCGTCTCCGCACAAGGCCACTACCTGCCGATCGGGGCAACGCAAAGCTGCACCAATGGCTTGTGGCAGGGCATTGGCCATGGAGCCGTGGTTGAAAGAGCCCAGCATCTGCCGGCCTTCTCCGGCGTGCAGGTAACGGGCCGCCCAGACACAGGTCATACCGGTATCTACCGTAAATACTCCCTCTTTGTGTGCCAGCTGATCTACCAGATACATCACATGCTCCGGTTGTATCTCATTCTGTTTGCCCGGATGTCCGGCAAACAGATCCAGTTGCTTGCGTACTTTCTGGTACCGATGAAGTTGCTTCTGCAGGAAGTTATCCTCCGCTTTCTGGTCCAGCAACGGAAGCAAGGCGCGCAGGGTAGTGCGTATATCTCCACTGATACCCATATCTACTTTGGTGCGGCGTCCCAGCCTTTCCGGACGTATATCTACCTGCGCGGTCCATACATCTTCCGGGATAAAGGCATCATAGGGGAAGTCTGTCCCCAACATCAGAAGTACTTCCGAATCGTGCATGCTGTAATAGCCGGAAGGCATACCCAGCAGACCGGTCATCCCCACCTCATTGGGCATTCCATACTGGATGGCCATTTTGCTTTTGAAGGTATATACCACAGGAGCGTGCAGACGGGACGAGAGTGTGATGAGTTCTTCATGCGCGTCTTTACAACCCATACCGCAGAACAGGGTGATCTTTTTCGACTCATTGAGCAAACGCGCCAGCAATTCCAGTTCTTCCTGAGAAGGACACACAGACGATTCTACCGGATAATTGTGGGTAGAGGTATTGACATGTTCACTGGCATCCTGGGAAAGGTCACCGGGTAGCCCGATCACCGAAACTCCTTTGCGGGAAATAGAGGTCTGGATGGCCGACTGCAGCATACGCGACAGTTGCTGCGGGGTATTGGCCACTTCGTTGTAATAACTGCAATCATCAAACAGCTTACCGGTGTGTGTCTCCTGGAAATACTCCATACCGAACTGAAGCGTAGGTATGGTAGAGGCAATGGCCAGCACAGGTGCCCCTGAGCGGTGCGCATCATACAGCCCATTCAACAAATGCACATGGCCCGGTCCGCAGCTCCCTGCGCAACAGGCCAGTTTTCCACTTAGCTGAGCTTCCGCCCCGGCGGCATAAGCTCCCGTCTCTTCGTGACGCACATGCACCCATTGGATCTTATCGCTTTTGCTCACTGCTTCATTCACCGCGTTCAGACTATCCCCTGTCACTGCGTAGATCCGTTCTACGCCATTCTCTTCCAGCGTCTTCACCAATTGTTCGGATATTTTCATCGACATATCGTGTATGTTTTAAAGATATATAAATAGATTCCGGCAGTCTCTACTGCCTTATTACAACATACAAACGACAACAAATGTTCTGAAAAATTTATTAATTTACATCTCCGGCAAAAACCCTTCTAATTCATAAAACAGCCAACATCCCGTATTCTTTCTTACTTTACCTCTTCTCTTATATCCGACCCAGAAGAGACGAGAGCCGTTCTTTTCCGGATAGTCTGCCCAACAAATAAGACATCTTTTTACTAAAAACAATAAATACATTCTCCTTTTCTATTTACCGGTTCCAAAGGTTTAGAATAAACAAAACTATTTGTTTTATCGGCCAAAAATCTTAATTTTGCTTCTGCAAACCCCTGTTTATATCTTTTCCTATCTAAAACCATATATAATATGAAGAAAGTTTTTCTACTAAGTATGTGCTGTATCCTGTTTACAGGGTTACAGGCACAACAGCCCATCGCGCTCCATAGTCCGTCCGAAGTGAGAGGAAGTTCTGTCATGGAAGCCTTCCGCAACCGCCAGTTCCTGCGCGATTATCAGGAGACCGATCTCTCCCTGCAAGACCTCTCGGATTTGCTCTGGGCTGCCTACGGGATCAACCGTGACAACGGCAAGCGCACGGCTCCCACCGCGCAGAATTCGCAGGATGTGGATGTATATGTATGCCGGGCCGACGGCACCTATCTGTATGATGCTGCCAATCAGCAACTGGTACCGATCAGCGGAGAAGACATACGTCCTCTGCTGGAAGGCCGCAGACCTACCGGCGCACCTGTATACCTGCTACTCGTAGCAGATATGTCGCGCTACAAAGGGTATGCTCCCGATTCCAACAACCTGAAACATTATTATGAAATGGGTGCCGTGGATTGTGGCATTGTTTCACAGAACATCGGTATCTTTTGTGCAGGTGTAGGACTGGCTACCGGCCCCCGCGCCGGGATGGATCAGGAAGGAATACGGAAAGCACTCGATCTGCCTGAAACGGTACATATCTGGCTCAACCATCCGGTGGGATATCCGAAATAAACAACAGGCAGCCTACATCGCGACTCCTCTTTCCGGTAGTTGCAAAGGGTATATACAAACAGCCCGGAACCACAGGAACGGATCTATCTTTTCCTGTATTCCGGGCTGAGTGATTCTCTCTCTCTGCTGCGAGAACAGGGATCACTTGTCGGAGTGAAGTCCCACCTTGTTCCCTTCGCTATCTTTGAAGAGAGCAAAAAAGCCCATTTGATCGCAATTGATAGCGGTCTTCGCACGGATCACTGCTCCCCCATTGGCTACGATGCGCCGGAGAGTCTGATCCATGTCCTCTACATTCAGATGCAGCAATACTCCGTCTGCGGAAGGTCGGAAATCCTCTGCCTGGGAGATGGCTCCGACCGTTTCCCCTTCTTCTGAAGAGAAAAAGGCCATTTTTTCCGTCTCACACTCCATTACGGAAAGAGAGACTGCCAACACCGATTCGTAGAAACTCACGGCACGATTAAAATCTGCTGCCGGGATCTCAAAAAAGGAAATTAATTTTTTCATGTGGTTACTGTTTTACATACAAGTTTTGAAATACCCTGCAAAGGTAGCGGGTAGAGAAAGGAAAAAATTGTAAAAAACAGACATTCTCCGGAAAGTGGTTTTACCTCTTCTCTAAGACTGGAAGTAGTCGGAATAGGGTGCGCATACCCGCATGTATTCTTTCG
Organism: Bacteroides sp.; assembly: GCA_020861095.1. Taxonomy (GTDB): domain Bacteria; phylum Bacteroidota; class Bacteroidia; order Bacteroidales; family Bacteroidaceae; genus Bacteroides. The sequence continues at coordinate 16,120 of JAJBTC010000138.1, read as the reverse complement.
GGGTGTATCCGCTGAACTTCCGGAATTCCCGGATCAGGTGAGACTGATCGTAATAGCCGCATTCACAGGCCAATTGGGTAAAGTCTCTCTCCATCGGGAAATGCATGCGGGAAAGCGTGTACTGGAAACGTACAATACGCAGGAATTCTTTGGGTCGTATGCCTATATGATCGGTAAAGACTCTCTGAAATTGTTTCTGACTCAGACAGGTGGCCTCTGACAACTCCGGCAGTGACATCTCCCCACCCGAACGGTCAATCAACCGGACAGCCTCCGTCATGCGTTGGTAATTATAAGCCTTATCGAGCCGGAACCGCCGGAAAAGAAACTCCTCGATCCTATCTATACACTGCTTATCGTCAGGCTGATCGGTCACGCGTTTTTCCAGTTCCCGGAATGGCTGGTCCGAAAGTTCTTCCGCTGTCGCGTGATGTTCAGCCACTTCGTTCAACGGAAAACGAAAAAAGGCACGGGCTCCCCAGGGCTCGAATACCACAGAAATGATACGTATCTGTTCATCTCCATAGAGATCTACATAGTTTGTTGTATGGCCGGAAAGGAGTGAAGTGCCCTGCCAGGCTCCCTGCGGGCTGTGTATGGCACCGCCGGAATAGAAAAGAAGCTGTATATTCCCGGTAGGTGTCACCCGTTCGGAAAAACCGACACAAGCCCCGGTGTGCAACACCCAATAGTGTTTCACATAAGGAGCGAGTAAAGGAGAAGGAGCGATCAAACGGAAATCAGACATAAAGACGCGATGATATTTACGATTTACAAATTTACGATTTACGATTGGAATTACATGGGTTCATCTGCTAAATGTAGTCAAATGCTCTTCCACACCTTCAAAACTCCGGGTTGTAGTTAACCTACCTGTCTCAGGGGCAACACCGGAAATCAGATCCGCAGAATGTATAATCGCTATTTACCAGGGTTCATCTGCATATAGGCTATCAGCAGGATACAACAGCACCGGAAAAGATAAATAAAGCCTGTTCCGGTACATACCAAAATATTTTCGTATACTTGTATTTAAAAACAATATCCGGACAATCCTTTACCTACTTCATGAAAACGCGCATTCTTTTTGTATTCATATGCAATTTTTTCCTTTACCCTCTGCTCCATGCCTATCAAAAACCAAGAGTAGACTATATTTCCCGGGAAGTGTATCAGGCTGCCAACAAGAACTGGGCTGTAGGACAGGACGAACGGGGAGTTATGTACTTCGGCAACGACATCGGGTTGCTGGAATCGGACGGACGTGCCTGGGAACTATACCGTATCCCTTCTTCTCCCATCGTACGTGCCCTGGCCATAGAATCTCACCAGACCATCTATACCGGTGGATTCGAGGAAATCGGCCGATGGGACCGCGACGCTACCGGCCGTCTGGTGTATACCTCTCTGAAGGGTCTGATCCCGGAAGAGGAACTGAAAAACCAGAACTTCTGGAAAATATATATCGATGGCCCACAGATCTATTTTCAATCTTTCAACGGCATCTACCGCTACAACCCCGATGGCAGCATCACTACGATAGAAAAGGAAAAGAGCCTGATCTTTCTGCTCAGGATCAGAGAGGAATACTGGGTGCAGCAAACCCACGGCCCTCTCTACCGGCTACGGGAAGATCAACTGGAGAAAATAGAGGGAAGTAATTTTCTGTCGGCAACGACTATACGGGTAATCCTGCCCTATGGTACCGATGCCTTCCTGATCGGTACCTCTTCGGGAGAGATGTATATATACGATGGAAAAGAGTTCAGCCTGTGGAACCGGAACCTCGCCCGGCAACTGGCCGGAAAAGAGCTGAATTGCGGCATCTATACCACCGGACGAAAAACGTTCTTTCTGGGTACTCAGCTGGACGGAGTATACGAAACAGACCTGGAGGGAAATATCCTCAATCACTTTACCTCGACCAATTCGCTGCGCAACAATACGGTATTGTCCCTGTACGAAGATGCGCAGGAGAATGTATGGGTGACATTGGACCGGGGCATTGCCTACATCTGCTACCGGGAGGGACTCAGTTACTACCTGAGCAACAACCTCGACGCGGGAGCCGTATATGGTGCTACTTTGTGGAACGATAAACTGATGATCGGTACCAATCAGGGAGTGTATCACGCGCCGCTGGACAAACTGAGCGACCAGAATTATTTCTCTTCCCTGCAACTGATCGAAGGAACTCAGGGACAGGTCTGGTCTTTCCTGCAAACAGACGGGAAGCTCTTTTGCGCACACAACAACGGTCTGAAACAGATCGGTGCAGACCTTAAAGTGAGTGATCCCTATCCGGTGAATACCGGTGTGTTCCGGGCAGTGGAAACACGGATCAAAGACAGGGACCTGTTGCTGCTGGCTACCTATAACGAACTGAATGTGGTGGATAGGGCTTCGGGCACACTTCGCAAAATGGATCAACTGCAGGAACCGATCGTACACATCGAGACGGACCACCTCGGAAATATCTGGTTAGAGACGGTCAATCAGGGTATATACAAATGTCGTTTCGACAATGACCTGGAAGAATTCCGCTATATGACCTATTATGGACAGCAGACAGACAGCCTGTTGCCGGCCAAACTTCAATTGTTTAAATCAGGAGGGCGCATCCTTTTCTTAGGCAATGACCGGTTCTGGAACTATGACGAGAACAACGACCGCCTCACACCCAATACACAACTCAATGATTGTTTTCAGGGGGTGAGTCCTCTCAAACGTATGGTACACATCCGCAACGAAGAGAGCTGGGCCATCACAGAGACAGCTATATACCGTTTTCTGTACGATGGATACATGGCCCGCATCTTAGATGCGCACCGGATCGGTGTAAATGGTATATCACTGGTGAACGAATACGAGAACATCTCTGTACTGAATGATACGTTGTCATTGGTATGCCTGCACGCCGGTTTTATCCTGGCAACCACCAGCTACAGAGATATTCCCGCGCCCCGCCTGTCGGCACCTTTTATGAAAAGCGTACAATTGAGTGGCTACGACAAAGAACCGGTTTATCTCTCTCTGGAAGGTGAAGAAGCGCGGATCCCCTACTCCTACCAAACTGTTTCTTTCTGCTATGGAGCAGATAATTCCTTTGCCGGTACGTGGGGTGTAGATCATCGGATCGAACAGATAGACGCGGACTGGAAAGAGGCCCCCGCGGGCCATGTGATCTCTTACGACCGCCTGCCGCCGGGAAGCTATCGCCTGCTGCTCCGGACATCGGACCGCCTGGGACATGAGTCGGAAACGATGGTCTATCCTTTTACCATCCTTCCTCCGTGGTATCGCACTCACTGGGCCTACCTGCTTTACTTAGCAGGCAGCTGTCTGCTATTCTATCTGATATGGATACTGGTCCTGCGCAGGTACCGCAACCTGCACCTGCAAAAGATCAGAGCACGGGAAACTCTGCTGCTGCGCCGTACCAATGCCAGACTATTGGACGAAATTGAGAAGAAAGACGCGGAGTTGCTGACACAGACCTCATTCATTATCCAGAAAAATGAGCTTATCCTGAAACTGAAAGAAATGGTGAACGAATTCTGTGCCCGGAACAACCAACGGGCGCTACTGCCGCTGTATCAGAAAATGAATACACTGCTGGCCAATCATCTCGACACAGAGGGAGACTGGAAAATGTTCCTGATCAAGTTTGAGCAGAAGCACAAAAGTTTTTTCAAAACCCTTAAGATCCAGCACCCGCAACTCACCAACAACGACCTGCGTCTGTGCGCTTGCCTCAAACTAAACATGGAAACCAAGGACATTGCTTCGCTGATGAACCTGTCGGTCCGCGCGGTGGAGAACAACCGCTATCGATTACGTAAAAAACTAAACTTATCTTCCTCGGACAATCTGAATGAATACTTTCTGACCATTGACGGATAGAGGAAGCACAACACATTTATACTAACCTATTTATGTTTTTTTGAGTAGTATCTGTGAAATTCCCGGAATGTTAAAAAATCAGGGTATGTAATCAGGATGAGTCCTTTTTTTGACCTCGATCCGACAGGTTGAATACATTTGTCACAGTCTTACCGATGGCCGGAGGGAAAACACAGATCGTACAGAACAGCAACGGTCAGGGCCCGACCTTATCCCCTGTACAGGTTATGTATGCTCCCACGGACAAGCAGGGAGACCACCGTGAATTATACATTTGTTAAACTTGAATGCAATGAAGAATAAACCACTGAAAAGTATTTTCCGGGATCGTATATCCGGAATAAAAACCATGCTTCTACTGGCAGTCTTCTCTCTTCCCTTACTGCCGTTGCACGCCCAGAACAAGACCGTGACCGGTCAGGTGACCGATTCCTTCAACGATCCGCTGATCGGGGTTTCCATCGTAGTACAGGGCACAGCCATAGGTACTACTACCGATCTGGACGGCAGATACAGTCTTTCCGTAACTCCGGATGCCATACTTGAGTATTCTTACATCGGTATGGTGAAACAGAACATAAAGGTCGGATCCCAGAACGTGATCAATGTAACGATGCTGGACGACTCGCAGATGCTTGCCGAAACTGTGGTTATCGGTTACGGTAGCGCCAAGAAAAGAGACCTGACGGGTACAATTACCAACATCAAAGCGGACGAGATCGCCAACCGCCCCGCCACCAATCCACTCTCTTCTATCCAGGGTAAAGTGGCCGGTGTACAGGTGATCAACAGCGGACGCGCCGGCAGCGATCCGGAGATCCGCATCCGCGGAACCAACTCCATCAACGGATACAAACCGCTGTACATTGTAGACGGACTGTTCAACGATAACATCAACTTCCTGAATCCGGCGGACATCGAATCGATGGAGATCCTGAAAGACCCCTCCTCCTTAGCTATCTTTGGGGTACGGGGTGCCAACGGGGTAGTGATCATCACGACGAAAAAGGCAAAAGAAGGTCAGACCTTAGTCAACATCAATACTTCATTCGGCTGGAAAAAGGTAGTGGATAAGATCGCGACGGTCAACGCGGCCGAATTTAAAGAATTGTACAACGAGCAGTTGAAGAATCAGGGACTCGATCTGTTCGACTTCAGCGGCTGGACAGCGGATACCAGCTGGCAGGACGAGATCTTCCAGACAGGTTTCATCACCAACAACAACATCAGTGTCTCGGGTGCCTCAGACAAGCAAAGTTTCTACCTGGGCGTAGGTTACACCAAGGAAGAGGGAAACATCATTCACGAAAAATTCAGTAAGGTAACTCTCAATGTGAGCAACGAGTATAAACTCAAAGACTATCTGAAAGTCGGATTCCAGTTCAACGGTGCCCGCACCCTGCCTGCAGACGCGAAACAGGTATTGAACGCGGTGCGGGCTGCTCCTGTAGCTCCGGTATACAACGAAGAGTATGGTCTGTATTCGGTACTGGCTCCGTTCCAGAAAGCACAGATCAACAACCCGATGGTAGACATCGCGCTGAAAGCGAACAAGGTGAAAGCGGAGAATTACCGGGCATCCGGAAATCTCTACGGAGACCTCAATTTCCTGAAACATTTCAATTTCCGCGCGACTTTCTCTATGGACTATGACTCACACAACAACCGCACCTATACTCCTTTCATGCAATTGTATGACGCGGAGGTAGAGGGTAAAGTGGTAACTTTAGGAAACGGTGAAACAGGTGTGAGCCAGTACAAGCAGAATGAAATAAAGGTACAGAGTGATTATGTACTGACGTATGTAAACAGCTTCAACGATCATAACATCACTGCTACCGCGGGTTTCACAACCTACTACAACTCTCTGGAAAAACTGGACGCGGCACGCACACAGGGTGAGGGACTTTTCATTGCCGATGATCCGGACAAATGGTACGTAAATATCGGAGATGCTTCTACCTCCACCAACGGCAGTACGCAATGGGAACGTGCCACCGTATCTGTACTGGGTCGTATGATCTACAACTATCAGGGCAGATACCTGCTCAACGCGTCGTTCCGTCGCGACGGTTCTTCCGCCTTCTCCTACACAGGCAACCAATGGCAGAACTTCTACTCGGTGGGAGCCGGCTGGCTGATAACGGAAGAGGATTTTATGAAAAGCCAGCACGTATTTGATATGCTGAAACTCAAAGGTTCGTGGGGTACATTGGGCAACCAGGTACTGGAAACTGCCTATCCGGCACAGCCGATCCTGGAAAACAGTTCTTCCGCCGTATTCGGCAACAACATCATTCCGGGATATCAGTTGGCCTACCTGCCCAACCCCAATCTGCGCTGGGAAAAAGTAGAAGCCTGGGAAGCGGGTCTCGAAGCGAACTTCCTGCGCAACCGCCTGCACTTCGAAGGGGTGTATTACAGAAAGAACACCAAAGACCTGCTGGCCAAAGTACCGGGGCTGTCGGGTAGTGTACCCGGTATGGGAAACCTCGGAGAGATAGAGAACAAAGGGGTAGAACTTGCCATATCCTGGAGAGATCAGGTGGGCAACTGGGGATACAGCATTGCCGGGAATCTGACCACCATCAACAACAAAGTAAAAAACCTGGTACAGGAGGGTTATTCGCTGATCGACGGTGACAAAAGCATCAGTTATACCATGGGCGGATATCCCATCGGATATTTCTACGGATACAAAGTAGAGGGTATTTATCAGTCGGAAGAGGATATTGCCAACTCTCCGACCAATACCTTAGCCGCGGTGAAGCCGGGCGACCTTAAGTTCAAAGACCTGGACGATGACGGAGAGATCACCACGGCAGACCGTACCCTGATCGGCAATCCGACCCCGGACTTTACCTACGGTATCTCACTGGGAGTTTCGTATAAGAATTTTGAACTGAGTGTGGATATGATGGGACAGCATGGTAACCAGATCTACCGTACGTGGGACAATTACAACTGGTCTCAGTTCAACTTCATGAAACAACGCCTGGGACGCTGGACGGGTGAAGGCACGTCCAACACACAGCCGATCTTAGATACTACACATACGATCAACAACATGAATTCGGAGTATTATATCGAAGACGGTAGCTTCTTCCGCCTGCGCAACATACAGCTGGCCTATAATTTCGACAGGCAACTGATCAACAAGATCGGATTGCAGGCACTGAAGGTGTATGTGAACGGACAGAACCTCAAGACCTGGAAACACAATACCGGCTACACTCCTGAGATCGGGGGTACGGCCACCGCTTTCGGTATAGACACGGGAAGTTATCCGATGCCGGCTATCTATACCTTCGGTATCAACCTGACTTTCTAACTTAAAAACATTCAGAACCATGAAAATGAAGACATGTATACTATCGCTGTGTATCGGTTCGGCCGCTCTGCTATTTACAGGCTGTAACGATTTCCTCGACCGTAGTCCGCTGGGACAGTTCACCGAAGACGATGCTCCGGGCGGAGGTCTGGAAGGACAGGTATTTGGTATCTACAAAGAGATGCGTAGTTACAACATCACCGCCGGTATTCCCGCGTTTGCCGTACACCACATGCGGTCGGAAGACTCCGAAAAAGGAAGTGCCGCGGACGACGGAGCGGATATGGCGGCCATGTTCGACGATTTCTATTACGTGACCAACAACGGTAGCCTCAATGCCTACTGGACGCATAATTACAGCATTATATACCAGTGCAATTCGGTGATAGACGCGATCGACTCCAACGACCTGACGGATACCCCCTCACAGCGCAACAAGGGAGAAGCCCTTTTCTTCCGTGCCTACTGCTACTTCAACCTGGTACGCGCCTACGGGGAAGTACCGCTGGTGGTAGACAAGATAGAAGACGCGGCAGAGGTGAACGTGCCTAAGACAACCGTGGATGCTATCTACCAACAGATCGATAAGGACCTGGCTACCGCCGTAGAGTTGCTGCCCCGTGAATGGACCGCGGAATACACCGGCCGCCTCACTTGGGGAGCTGCCCGCTCCCTGCAGGCACGTACCTTTATGATGCGCAACGACTGGCCCAACATGTATAAGGCGGCTTCGGAAGTAATGAGTTCCGGACTGTACGACCTCAACACACCGTACGACAAGATCTGGACCGATGAAGGGGAGAATTGCAGCGAATCGGTATTTGAACTGCAATGTGCTTCTACGGCAGCCCTGAAAGCCGACCTGTCTATCGGCAGTCAGTTCTGTGAAGTACAGGGAGTACGTGGCGCGGGCGACTGGAACCTGGGCTGGGGCTGGCACATGGCTACTAAAGAGATGGGTGAGGCCTATGAACCGGGCGATCCGCGTAAAGACGCCACCCTGCTTTATTTCCGCCGGTCGGAAGATGAGCCCATCACCCCGGAGAATACCAATAAGCCTTACGGCGAATCTCCGGTATCTACCGGCTCGGGAGCCTATTACAACAAAAAAGCATATACCGATCCGGCTAAGCGTCTGGAATTTACCAAAACTGGTTTCTGGGTGAATATCCGTCTGATCCGCTTTGCCGATGTGGTATTGATGGTAGCCGAGTCGGCCAACGAACTGGGGAAGACGGGAGAGGCATCGAACGCTCTGGAAATGGTGCGGGCCCGCGCCCGCGGAGGAGACGAGAGCATCCTGCCGAAGGTGACTGCTACCGACCAGGCTACCCTGCGCGATGCCATCCGCCACGAACGTCGTGTGGAACTGGGCCTGGAACCCGACCGTTTCTACGACCTCGTACGCTGGGACATTGCCCGGGAAGTATTGCACGCTGCCGGTAAGACCAACTATCAGGATAAACACAAATACCTGCCTATACCGCAGGATCAGATAGATAAATCGAAAGGGATATTGGTACAGAACCCCGACTATTAAATAGATGTACGATGTACGATTTGAACATACAGGTATTTCCCTGTTATCATCCACCTGTAGAGACGCATATTTGCGTCTCCACGGCATGCGTCTCCGCGGTGTGAATCTACGCGGAATCTCCGCAGGACAGGTTCAGCCCTGATTATATATCAGGTAGGTGCATATGTGATGTTTACAACCGCATCCGATAGAAGTGTATCGTTTATGGAAGCAATAATGAACAAACGACAGGAATACAGATGGGACATGAAAAATAAAATCCATACAGTATTCACTTGCTGTAGATACTGTATGGCCATTCCAAATCGCAAATCCGTACATCGTCATTCTATTCGTTTATTTTTCAGGTAAAAAGAGAGGTCAGGCGGGAAGTCTTCTTCTCTCTGCGGATATCCTCCGTGCCTGCTTCCGGGCAGGCACGGGTATCCACAGATTTTCGGGAAAAGACACCCTGCTATATGTAAATGTCAGTATAGATCAAACAATCAGTTATGAACAGGTTATTTCAAAGAATAAAATCAATAGTGTGTCTTCTGCTGTGCACTTGTCTGGGGATACAAGCCCAACATAAGAGCGGAGATATGGATCGCTTCATCGACGATCTGATGAGCCGGATGACACTGGAAGAGAAGATCGGGCAACTCAATCTGCCCGTTACCGGAGAGATCGTCACCGGACAGGCCCAGAGCAGCGACATCGCCGGAAAGATCACCCGCGGAGAGGTGGGCGGTCTATTCAACCTGAAAGGGGTAGGGCGCATCCGGGACGTACAGAAACTGGCTATAGAGAAAAGCCGGTTGGGTATTCCACTTATCTTTGGTATGGATGTGATCCATGGGTATGAAACGATCTTCCCCATTCCCCTGGGGATGTCCTGCACCTGGGACATGAAGGCCGTGGAAGAGTCGGCCCGTATCGGAGCCACAGAAGCCAGTGCCGACGGCATCAGCTGGACATTCAGCCCCATGCTGGATATATCGCGTGATCCACGTTGGGGACGGGTATCGGAAGGCAATGGCGAAGATCCTTACCTGGCTGCTGAGATTGCCAGAGCAATGATCCGCGGGTATCAGGGAACCGACATGAGTGGCAACGACGAGATCATGGCCTGCATGAAACATTTTGCTCTATACGGAGCACCGGATGCGGGACGCGACTACAATACGGTAGACATGAGCCGCAACCGGATGTTCAACGAATACATGCTTCCTTACCAGGCCGCTGTAGAGGCGGGTGTAGGTAGTGTAATGGCCTCTTTCAATGAGATCGACGGCCTCCCCGCCAGTGGCAACAAATGGTTACTTACGGATGTACTGCGTACCCAATGGGGGTTCGACGGATTTGTAGTGAGTGACTTCACCGGTATCTCGGAGATGGTGGATCACGGTATGGGCGACCTGCAAACGGTATCTGCCCTGGCCCTGAACGCCGGAATGGATATGGACATGGTGAGCAATGGTTTTCTGGGCACCCTGAAACAATCCATCGAAGAGGGCAAGGTATCTGTAGAGACACTGGATCAGGCCTGCCGTCGCATCTTAGAAGCCAAATACAAACTGGGCCTGTTTGAAGATCCTTATAAATACTGCGACCTCACCCGCCCGGCACGCCAGATATTCACTCCGGAGCACCGCCAGGTAGCCCGTCGTATCGCCTCGGAGAGTTTTGTCTTGCTGAAAAACAAGGACAACCTGCTCCCGCTGCAAAAGAAAGGAACGGTAACTGTGGTAGGTCCGCTGGCAAATACCCGTTCGAACATGCCGGGAACCTGGAGTGTAGCCGCGCGCCTGGACGACTATCCTTCGGTGATAGAAGGCATGAAAGAGGTGCTCGGCAATCAGGTGAATGTGGTCTATGCCAAAGGGAGCAACCTCATCAGCGACGCGGCATACGAACAGCGTGCCACGATGTTCGGCCGCAGCCTGCACCGTGACAACCGCAGCAACGAAGAGCTTCTTCGCGAAGCCTTAGTTACAGCCGCACAGGCCGATGTGATCGTGGCTGCCCTGGGCGAATCGTCGGAAATGACAGGAGAGAGCAGTTCGCGTACCCACCTCGACCTGCCGGATGTGCAACGGCACCTGCTGGAAGAGTTGCTGAAAACCGGAAAGCCGGTGGTACTGGTGCTCTTCACCGGGCGCCCGCTCACACTCACCTGGGAAGAGGAACACGTACCTGCCATTCTGAATGTATGGTTCGGCGGCAGTGAAGCAGCCTATGCCATCGCAGACGTATTGTTTGGCGATGTGAACCCCAGTGGCAAACTGACCGCCACTTTCCCGAAGAACGTAGGCCAGATACCGCTCTATTACAACCATAAGAATACAGGACGACCGTTGGAAGAAGGCAAATGGTTCGAGAAATTCCGTACCAGCTACTTAGATGTGGACAACGATCCGCTCTATCCGTTCGGATACGGACTCAGCTATACGAGCTTTGATTACAGCGATATCCGGCTCAGCAGCCCGGTGATGTCGCCCGGCGACGACCTCCAGGTTACGGTAACCGTAACCAACACAGGCAAACGGGACGGTGCCGAAGTGGTGCAGCTCTACCTGCGCGATCTGGTAGGTAGCATCACCCGCCCGGTGAAAGAGCTGAAAGGCTTTGATAAGGTAGTCCTCCAGGCAGGGGAAAGCCGGGAAGTCACTTTCCGTATCAACACCGAAATGCTGAAGTTCTACAACTACGACCTGGAGTTTGTATACGAACCGGGAGAGTTTGATGTGATGATCGGCGGCAACAGCCGGGATCTGAAAAAGGCACGTTTCACCCTGACCCACTGATCCTTTTATGAAACGAATATTTGCCCCTTTGTGTATACTCCTGCTGCTTGCGGGAGGATGCCAGGACAGCTCACGCGGACGCGCGCCTCAGGTGGAGACCTCACTGACAGATGAAGCGCTGCTGGACACTGTGCAACGACGCACGTTCCGTTATTTCTGGGAAGGAGCCGAACCGGTCAGCGGTATGGCCCGGGAACGCTATCACGTGGACGGTCACTATCCGGAAAATGACAAAAACGTGATCACCTCCGGAGGAAGCGGATTTGGCATACTGGCACTGATCTCCGGTATGGAACGCGGCTATATCACCCGCGAAGAAGGATATGTACGGATGGAACAGATCGTTGATTTTCTGGAAAAAGCAGATCGGTTTCACGGTGCTTTCCCACACTGGTGGTACGGTGAGACGGGTCGTACCAAAGCATTCGGCACCAAAGACGACGGCGGAGACCTGGTAGAGACTGCTTTTCTGATCCAGTCGCTCCTGGCCCTACACCAATACTATGTGGCGGGCACAAAGCCCGAACAGGAGCTGGCCGCGCGTATCGACACCCTGTGGCGGGAGGTGGAGTGGAACTGGTACTGCAACGGACAGGAGGTACTCTACTGGCACTGGAGCCCGCGACACGGCTGGGAAATGAACTTTCCCGTGCGGGGCTATAACGAATGCCTGATCATGTATATCTTAGCAGCCTCTTCTCCTACATATGCCATCACACCGGAGGTATACCACAAGGGATGGGCGGAGAATGGTGCGATCGTATCGCCACATACAGTAGAGAATATACCGCTTCAACTGCGTTATCAGGGCACGGAAGCAGGGCCTCTCTTCTGGGCACACTACTCTTTCCTGGCACTGGACCCGCGCGGCCTGCAAGACAGATACGCGGACTATTTTGATGAAATGAGAAACCTGACCCTGGCCAACCGGGCCTATTGCATCCGTAATCCCAAAGGCTACAAAGGATACGGAACAGATGGTTGGGGACTGACTGCCAGTTATTCGGTGAACGGCTATGCCGCTCATGCCCCCTTAGAGTCGGAAGATCGGGGAGTGATCTCTCCTACCGCAGCTCTCTCTTCCCTTGTCTATACACCGGAAGAGTCTATGGAGGTGATGCGCCATCTGTATGCGCGGGGAGACACGTTGTTTGGTCCATACGGTTTCTACGATGCTTTCAGCGATACGGACAACTGGTATCCTCAGCGCTACTTAGCCATCGACCAGGGCCCTGTGGCGGTGACGATAGAGAACTACCGGAGCGGATTGCTCTGGAAACTGTTTATGAGCCACCCGGATGTGCAGCGGGGACTGAAGAAGCTGGAATTTCGTATACATCCTTAATGTAATCTCAAGGGTGTTCTGACCGCGGCAGAGCGTTTGTTCTGCGCGGTCGCCCCTTATTTATGCTTTATCTGCCATGAAAAAACTCCTGCCTGTTTGTTTTTTCTCTCTTTTCTCCGGCCTGGTCTGTGTCCTCTATGTACAGGAAGCAAAAGACTCGATACGTTTTTAGGATATGATCTGTGGAGAGAACGTATCCGCCCGGAGTTGTTCCGTATATCAGGAAAACAAGTCCCATGCTGCAAAGACGCAAAGAGATTTACGATTTGACAATTTACGATTTACGATTGAAATTACATAAAGAATATGTTTGTAAATCCCCATACATTACATGTTAGATGCAAACATACAAGACGCAAGAAGAGGTACGATATACCGGTGTACGATTGAAAAATAGAAAGTATACGTTCGAAAACCTCAATAGGCAAATCTTATATGCAAACCTACGAGACGCGTATTCGCGTCTCAGCGTACCGAAGGGAAAGATCATACGGAGTAGGTATCCCATACAGAAGACATCTGTTTACTGGTATATAGGGTGCTCCGTCGGCAGCTACAAAAGTAGGTATCCCATGCAGAAGGCATCTGTTTACCGGGTAGGGAAGGTTCGGAGACGCAAATATGCAGTAGTGTCCGGAATAAATCATTAACAGTTGAGATCTTATATTTTATTTCAATTATTTATATCCGGTTTTTTACCCGGAGGATTTCAAACGGTTACATTTCCATAAGCTATCCAAATGTCACTCATTTACTCTGATCTCCTCTGAAAACCCGGAGGGTTTAATGTGCATAATCCCCAGTGAAGCGCAGTGAAGGGCCTTCCCGTAACGAAGCGACTGGGGGTGGAAATGGATCTCAAATGATACTTATTCCACTCTGAAAGCCTGAAGGGCTTTAATGTGACTAACCCCCAGTGAAGCGTAGCATAGCGGAGCGACTGGGGGTAGTGATCACATCACTGTCTTCAACCCCGAAGTGGGTTGAATGATTTTCTAAGATATAAAACGGTGTAAAATCCCATTTATACTATGCGGAAGGGCGCATTCCTATATTCAACCCACTTCGGAGTTGAAGAGAGGTGTATACGTGACTACCCCCAGTCGCTTCGTTACGGGCATGGCCCTTACTGCGCTTCACTGGGGGTAGTCACATTAAAGCCCTTCAGGCTTTCAGAGAAAATCAGGGTAAATCAGAGAGAATCGGAGGAAATGAGTGTCATCCGGATAGTTCCGGATATCTTAAATTATTTTTCCGGACACCCATGCACATATACGTCTCTGCAAAGGATACAATGTGATAGCAGATGGATCGATTCACTGTCTTTTTCATCTTTAAATATGCTTTTCGCTAATTCTGACAAGTTCAAAAGTAGAGATTACAGAAGCAATTTTGTATATATATTCCCTGAATATACGTAAATATTGCATATTTAGGCGGAAAATATGTAGTTTTAACCCGGTAAGACTACGGATTTCTCCCGGTAAGACTCCGAATTCCTACCAGCAAAGAATTTTATTTACACAAATTACCTGTTATTTTACTCTGGAAGGGTATTGAGCAGACAGCAATACCAAGTATCCTTTTACTATAAAAAGAAAATAAACAGGTCCTTATTTTGAAAGAATGGATAATCTTTCTTTCATATTTATCCCATTCGCAAAATTTCAGACAACAAAGAGATATTTTCAAATCTTATTTCCCTGCCCTATTTCCATCTTCCGGATTTTCGTGCGGAAATAAGAGCGTCTATAAGAATAGAAAAACCATTTTGTCACAAATAGACAAAATGTAAGTGGAGTAGTTGCATCGGATAGACTGTGGTTGATGTCTCCGGTACATACCCTGACCGCGATGTAGAAGTAGTCATATCCTTTCCTTCCCTCACATCCTCCGGAACGAATGGGTTGTTTCCCTGTGAAATCCGTATACTAACTTTCCTTGCTATTCACCCTTTTCTGTATACATGTGTTAAAAAGCAAACTTTTTAATAGATGATACTGCCTGCGTATGCCATCTTTAATATCTTTGGAAATCGGAATGATCCGAGGCTCAGGACGCATAGACGCTCCTGATCTTAAAGAGTCCGTCACAATTACAATAAAGAATGTGCCCTTGTGCGAAGCGTTGCAAGAACACCATATCACTTTAACTATTCATTCACACAAAGATGAAAAAATCAATTTTAAGTGTCGTTTTAGTTTGGGCCATCCTATGGACGTACACCAGTTGTGACAAAGAAGAACATGTACGATCAAAGATCATTGAAGGTCTGACCCTTGATAATTATCCGAAGATAGACGGATCTACATCCACAGCCCCTTTAAACCTGATCATCGCCTGCAAACTGTTGGACATTGACTACCAATGGGTAAATCCGTACAGTAATCTAAAAGAAGTGGAGCCCAAACTTAACAAAAAGAATGCCGCGAAGCTCAAAGAACAGATCCGATCTTCTCAAACCCACCCATCCATCATTCATCTGATTGACAAAGAAACAGACCTCATACTCTCCGCGCGGACCATGTCGCCCGACGAAAAAGCACATGCCGAGGCAGCGGGAGTCAGCCTGATCGAAACCCCTATTGCCTTAGATGCTTTTGTCTTCATTATTCATCCCGACAATGAGATAGAATCGTTAACTACCAAACAGGTACAGGATATCTATACAGGCCAGCTAACCAACTGGAAAGAAGTGGGAGGAAGCGACTCGGAAATCCATGCGTATGTACGGAATGCCAATTCGGGCAGTCAGGAGTTGACGGAATCTTTAGTGATGAAAGATCTGGATATAACAGATCTACCTGAATCTCCTTATGAATTAATGGCATTCACCATGACAGGCGCATTTGAGGTTGTCGATGGCGATAGGGATGCCATCTGCTATACGGTATATTATTACAAGGAACACATCATTACCACCACACCTGTAAAAAGTATTGCTATGGACGGAGTGTATGCCGATAAACAAACCATAGCCAATAAGTCGTACCCTTTTGTTGCCGAAGTATATGCAGTGATCCGATCCGATCTGGACAAATCGTCTATGGCGTATCAGATCTATAACTGGCTCCAGACAACGGCCGGAAAGCAAACCATCAGTGAGAGTGGGTATATACCTTATGAATAGCAGATCCGTTAGATACCAGGTAGAAGAGGTTGAATTCTAAGTCTCCTACAAATTTTCGAAAGCATATTTTGTCCGGGTTTAATGT
>JAJBTC010000097.1 GCA_020861095.1 Bacteroides sp. | reverse complement strand
GTTTATGGTAGGATATAGAGCAGGGAAAGAAATTCAATCTTTGGTTGTGACTGAAGATATATAGGTATAAGTGTGCGGTATGATAAGTATGTTCATGCTGCAAGTATAGAAAAGTTACAGCGGATGTTTTCGCAATATAGGTTTTTATTGACGGGAGATCAGTATGAGAAATAGTCAATCTATGCGGTAGGTATTCCCCTTCAGTATGCGGAGACGTACGCCGTGCAATGGTACCCGGAAAACTAATTTAAGATTTACGGAACTATGCAAATGTCACTTATTTACTCTGATTTCTTCTGAAAACCCGGAGGGTTTACTGTGCATAACCCCAGTGAAGTGAAGTAAGGGCAGAGCCCGTAACGAAGCGACTGGGGGTATATCTAAGGCATTTACAGTCAACCCCAAAGTAGGTTGAATAGAGAAAAACTCCATTCTACATAGCATGAGTACGATTTTACTTCGTTTTATACCTCAGAAAATCATTCAACCCACTTCGGGGTTGAAGACATAGGAGGGATCCATACCCCCAGTCGCTCCGCTATGCTCCGCTTCACTGGGGGTTATTCATAGTAAAGCCCTTCAGGCTTTCAGAGGAAATCAGGTAAATAAGTGCCATTTTGATAGCTTCCGGAAATGTAATAGCTTGAAATCCTCCGAGAAAAACACCGGATATAAATAAGTGAAATAAACCATATGATCTCACATACTAACGATTTATTCCGGACACCAGTGTACGCCGTGCGTCTCTACAGGATACGGATTACAACTGTGAATATTCGGAATTTTAATTCCTCAGGTTTTTCGGCTTCAGTACAGTTATAGTTCCAATCCGTCCAGCAATTCCATATAGATCTCCAGGGCCTCTTCGACCTCCCGTATCATCACATATTCGTCTGCTGTGTGCGAACGGGCCGAACGTCCCGGCCCCATTTTCAAAGAAGGGAATGGCATCAGTGCCTGATCCGACAAGGTCGGAGAACCGAAAGGTACTCTTCCCATGCGAATCGCTTTTTGTACAATCGGATGGCTCTCTTCTATGCGCGAAGAGTTGAGGCGGAAAGAACGCGCACGGACTTCGCAGGAAAGTTGCTTTCGGATTTCTTCAAAAAGTTCTTCGTTGCTATACAGTTCATTACTGCGTACATCCACAACAAATGTACACGTATCGGGTATTACGTTGTGCTGGGTGCCTGCCTGTATCTGAGTGACACTCATCCTGACGGGACCCAGAAGTGGAGATACGTTTGGGAAACGGAAATCGCGGAACCACGCTACATCCTTCCAGGCGTTATAGATCGCATTCTCTCCCTCTTCCCTTGCGGCATGTCCCGAACGTCCGATAGCGGTGACATCCAATACCATCAGCCCTTTCTCGGCAATGGCCGGTTGCATTTCGGTGGGTTCGCCTACGATGGCCAACGCGATGGGAGGAAGCTCTTTCAATACACTTTCAATGCCTCCGCTACCCGAAATTTCTTCTTCGCAGGAAGCCAGAAAAATAAGGTTATAGTTTCGTTGTTGGCGGCATAGTTGCAGAAACACCTGCAACAGGCAAACCACACTGGCGCCGGCATCGTTACTTCCCAGACCGTAGATCTTCCCATTCTCTTCCCGGGCGGTGAACGGGTCTTTGCGCCATCCGCTCACCGGCTTCACTGTGTCGATATGTGAGTTGAGCAGCAGGGTCGGTTTGTCCGTTTGGAAGAAAGGGCTTAAACACCAGATATTGTTTCCTTTCCGGCCTGTGGACATACCTTCGGCTTCGAGGTAATTTTGCAGGAAATCGGCCGCTTTTTCTTCCTCCCGGCTCACGGAAGGAATCGCCACCAGTGACTTAAGCAAGTGGAGGGCTTCGGCCAGTATCAATTCGTCTTTCATAAGGCAATTGTTTATGTGTCCCAAAGATATAAAGAATAGTTGATTTAATTAGTTCGCTAAGCAACTATTTAATTCTTTTTATCTATCTAATAAGCTGATTACATTGGTGAAAATAAATTTATCATCCCCAATGATAATTCCAGATTAAACCATACCTTTGTGCCGGACATTTTAAATATATAGTTTATATGACTTATCATCATTTAGCCGTATTGGTGCCTGCACAGGCTAAGAAATACGGCGAAAAGGTCGCACTCAGATTCCGGGATTATGCTACATCTACCTGGATCCCTGTCACCTGGAATCAGTTTGCGGAAACCGTTCGGCTCGTGGCCAATGCCATGGTCGGATTAGGCATAGAAGAGGAAGAAAATATCGGGATCTTTTCCCAGAACAAACCCGAATGTCTGTATGTAGATTTCGGGGCTTTTGCCAATCGGGCAGTCACTGTTCCTCTCTATGCAACCAGTTCTTCTGCGCAGGCGCAATATATTCTGAACGATGCTTCTATCCGCTATCTGTTTGTGGGTGAGCAATACCAGTACGATGCGGCGTTCCGGATCTTCGGATACTGTGATTCCCTGAAACAGATCATTATTTTCGACCGTGCGGTAGAGAAAGATCCCCGGGACATGAGTTCCATCTATTTCGATGAATTCCTGGAGTCCGGAAAAGGCTATCCGCATCAGCAGACGGTAGATGAGCGCACGGCGCGTTGCAGTGAAGACGACCTGTCGAATATCCTTTATACATCCGGTACCACCGGAGAGCCTAAAGGAGTATTGTTGCATCACTCCTGTTTCCTCGAAGTTTTCCGTATCCACGACCTTCGTCTGCCGGATATGACCGATAAGGATGTATCTATCTGTTTCCTGCCGCTGACTCATGTGTTTGAGAAGGCATGGACCTATGTATGTATCCATAAAGGTGTGGAAAACTGTATCAATCTGAAACCGGTGGATATCCAGATGGCGATCAAAGAAATACGTCCTACCCTGATGTGCAGTGTGCCCCGTTTCTGGGAGAAGGTGTACGCAGGTGTACAGGAAAAGATCGCGGATACCAAAGGAATTGCCAGGAAACTGATGCTGGATGCTATCCAGGTAGGGCGGAAACATAATCTGGATTATCTGCGTGTGGGTAAGACCCCGCCATTAGGACTCCAGCTGAAATTCAAGTTCTATCAGAAGACAGTTTATTCGTTGCTGAAAAAGACCATCGGTATCGAGAACGGGAATTTTTTCCCTACCGCCGGAGCGGCTATTCCGGATGAGATCTATGAATTTATCCGTTCGGTAGATATTCCAATGATCGTGGGGTACGGGCTCACCGAATCCAGCGCTACGGTATCCTGTACCTGGCGTACCGGATACGACATCGGTTCGGTAGGTCAGGTGATGGACGGGGTGGAAGTCAGGATCAGCGACGATAACGAAATACTTCTGCGTGGAAAAACCATTACCAAAGGATATTACAAGAAACCGGAAGCCACCGCGGAGGCCATTGATGCCGAAGGTTGGTTCCACACCGGAGATGCCGGATATTTCGCCAACGGACAGCTTTACCTCACCGAACGGATCAAAGACCTGTTCAAGACTTCCAACGGAAAATACATCGCGCCGCAGGCATTGGAGACCAGGCTGGTGGTAGACAAATACATCGATCAGGTAGCTGTTATTGCCGATCAGCGTAAGTTTGCTTCCGCGTTTATCGTTCCCGTATATTCCTATGTAGAGCAGTATGCCAAAGAGAAAGGACTGGAATATAAGAGCAGAGAAGAACTGCTTCGGAATCCCAAAGTGCAGGCGCTCTTCCGTGCACGCATCGATACGTTGCAGCAGCAGTTTGCCCATTACGAACAGATCAAACGATTCACATTGCTTCCCGAGCCTTTCAGTATGGAACGCGCGGAACTGACCAATACTTTGAAACTCAGACGTCCGGTTATCGCTCAGAACTACAAAGAGCAGATCGATAAGATGTATGAAGAGTGATAAGATTTACGAATGGACGATTTACAATTGAAAATCGTCCATTCGTAAATCTCTTGTTTTCTCTTTCCTGAACAAACCCCGGAAAAAATAGTTATCTTTGCAGGCCCATTCGGGCAAAAAGCATCAAACAAATCTATTATTAACAAAAAAAACGAAAGTCATCCATGATCACTATCGAACAACTTAAAGACGTGAAAGAGCGCACTGATGCGCTGAGGAGGTATCTTTGACGTCGACGGGAAGAAAATTCAGGTCGAAGAAGAACAATTGAGAACACAGGCTCCGGGATTCTGGGACGATCAGAAGAAGGCCGAGGCACAAATGAAATTAGTCAAAGGTCTGCAAAAGTGGATCGAAGGCTATGAAGAGGTGAAGACGCTGAGCGACGAAGTGGAGCTGGCGTTCGAATTCTACAAAGACGATCTGGTGAGCGAGGAGGAGGTAGACGAAGCCTATCGCAAAGCACTGGAAGCCGTGGAGAACCTTGAACTTAAAAATATGCTCCGTGAGGAGGCCGATCAGTTGGGCTGTGTGCTCAAGATCAATTCCGGTGCCGGTGGTACGGAGAGTCAGGACTGGTCTTCCATGCTGATGCGTCTTTACCTGCGCTGGGCAGAAGACAATGGATACAAAGTCACCATCTCCAACCTACAGGAAGGCGATGAGGCAGGTATCAAAGCCTGTACCATACAGATAGAGGGAGACTATGCCTATGGCTATCTCAAAGGAGAGAACGGTGTGCATCGTCTGGTACGTGTATCGCCTTTCAATGCCCAGGGCAAGCGTATGACCTCTTTTGCTTCGGTATTCATTACTCCGCTGGTAGATGATACCATTGAAGTACAGATCAATCCCGCAGCTATCTCCTGGGATCTTTTCCGTTCGGGAGGAGCCGGAGGACAGAATGTAAATAAGGTGGAGACCGGCGTGCGTCTGCGCTATAAGTACAAAGATCCCGATACGGGTGAAGAGCGTGAGATCCTGATCGAGAATACGGAGACCCGCTCGCAGTTAGACAACCGGGAGAATGCCATGCGTCTGCTGCGTTCGCAACTGTATGATATCGAGTTGCAGAAGCGACTGGCCCAGCAACGTAAGATAGAAGCGGGAAAGAAGAAGATCGAATGGGGATCGCAGATCCGCAGTTATGTCTTCGACGACCGGCGGGTGAAGGATCACCGGACCAATTTCCAGACTTCAGACGTGAACGGAGTGATGGACGGCAAGATCGATGGGTTTATCAAAGCCTATCTGATGGAGTTTGCCGGACAGGAAGAGTAACCCGGAGAAACGCGCGGTATATTTTTGCATTCGTTGCTTTGATTTTACTGTGTTTATTTGTATATTTGGATAGTTATACAAGGAATGTATAACAAAATCCTTTGTTACATGTTATAAATACGGATATCACTATGGGAAAAAGTAAGAAGCTGGCGCATAGTAAAAGAGAAGAAGAACAAGCCCGGAAAGTGATGAAAGTGATCGGTATATCGCTTTTGATCCTGTCTCTGGCGTTGCTCATCGGGATCTCTTTTCTGGGTTGAAAAAGACAAACAGGGGAGCGACAAGGTACGCTCCCTTCTTTTTTGTTTCCACCGGCAGGGTGGTATGTGCCTATATGAAATTGAAAAGATATGTTGCAGGAAGTAGAACGTAAATTCTTGGTGAAAGGGGAGTTCAAATCCCGTGCCTATGCCCATCACCGGATGGTGCAGGGGTATATTTGCAGTGAACGGGGGCGCACGGTGCGGGTACGTATCAGTGAGCAGAAAGGCTTTCTGACCATCAAAGGTCCGTCCGACGACTCCGGTATCACCCGTTTTGAATGGGAGAAAGAACTTCCTTTGCATGAAGCGGAAGCGTTGATACAACTCTGCCTGCCCGGTAAGATCGATAAGACCCGTTACCTGGTGCAGGAAGGAGATCATGTCTTCGAGGTGGATGAGTTTCACGGAGAGAATGCCGGACTGCTGGTGGCCGAGATTGAACTCAGGCATGCGGATGAGTCGTTTGTAAAGCCCGATTTTCTGGGTGAGGAGGTAACGGGCGACCGACGTTATTACAATTCCGAGTTAATGAAAAACCCTTTCAGCAACTGGATGTGACCAGTTGATGATTTGCGATTTACGGATTTACGATTTACGATTTGAGTTACATCGTATTCCATAGGTAGAGTGGGTATTTGTTTTCTACATCTTTTATAGAAAAGAATCCTTATATATACTGTACAGATAAATCGTGAATCAGTAATACGTAGAAATAGAGATTGTTATCGAATGGAATGATTCAGCTTATATCATAAACATAAACATTGTAAATCGTATATCCGTACATCGTAAATCTATTGGATGGTTTATATGAACACCTGCCCCATGAACTGGTCACTTTTGTATTGATGACGTTGTTCTCTTTGCTGATCGGACTTTCCCAGCGTAGGCTGAGTCTGCATCGGGAGGGGGAGACTACGTCTTTTGGTACAGACCGTACCTTTACTTTTATCGGTATTCTGGGATATCTGCTTTATATCATGGACCCTGTGGAGTTGAGGCTGTTTATGGGAGGCGGGCTGATCCTGGGAGTACTTTTCGCGCTGAACTACTTTGTGAAGATGTCTCAGTTCCATGTCTTCGGGATCACTTCCATTGTGATCGCTCTCATCACTTATTCCTTAGCCTTGATCGTAGCTACTCAGCCTTCGTGGTTCTATGTACTGGTGATCGTGGTGGTGCTTTTGCTGACCGAACTTAAGCATACGTTCACGGAGATTGCTCAGCGGATGCAGAACGATGAGATGATCACATTGGCCAAGTTCCTGGCGATCAGTGGCATCATCCTGCCCATGTTGCCCAACGAGAACATTATCCCCGATATAGACATTACCCCGTATTCCGTCTGGTTGGCTACGGTGGTGGTTTCAGGTATCTCTTACCTTTCTTACCTGCTCAAGCGCTATGTATTCCGTGAATCGGGTGTGCGGGTTTCCGGGATCATCGGAGGACTATACAGCAGTACGGCCACTATCTCCGTGCTGGCACGTAAGAGCAAGCGGGTTTCCGATCATCAGGTGCCGGAGTATGTCTCTGCCATGATGCTGGCGGTGTGCATGATGTTTTTCCGTTTCCTGATCCTGATCTTTATTTTCAGCCGGCAGATCTTCCTGTCTGTCTATCCCTTCCTGGTGTGCATGGCCGTGGTAGCTGCCGGGGTGTCCTGGTACATCAACCGTCGGCAGAAAGCATTGGACGAAGCGGATATCCTGGCAGAAGAGGACAGCAGCAACCCGCTGGAATTTAAAGTCGCCCTGATCTTTGCCGGATTGTACATTCTCTTCACGGTACTTACTCATTTTACGATTATCTACGCGGGTACCACCGGGCTCAATACCCTCTCTTTCCTGGCAGGGCTGAGCGATGTTACTCCGTTTGTACTGAATCTGTTGCAGGGGCAAGGCGGTATGTCTGTCCAGGTAGTAGCAGCCTGTTGCATGCAGGCTATCATCAGCAGCATTACAGTCAATATGTTTTATGCCTGGTTCTTCTGCGGAAGGCGGGAGGCGATGCGTCGTTGGATTTTCGGAGCCTTCGGGTGTGTAGTAGGGGCCAACCTGCTTGTGTTGCTTCTTTTCTATTTTATATATTAAGTAAACTGACTTTTGAGAAGTTTCTTAAAATAGGATAAATTATATCTATTTTCATCTTTCTTAACTCCGATAATTTCGTAGTGGTGTCCTATACACATATTTTTGCCCCTGTTTTGTAACAAACCACACTTCTTTTCCGTCTGATGGACTGAAAGAAAAAATGAACCACCCACATGAAAAACAGATTAACTATGCTGTTGGGAATGCTATGCTTTGTTTGTATGGCTTTTGCTCAACACTCCACTACTCCGACATTTACAGTAAAAGGTATTTTGGTCGATTCTCTTTCGCTGGAAGGCGAACCGTATGCGACCATAAAGATTGTGAAAAAAGAGACTCCGGACAAGGCGGTCAAGATGGCTGTTACGGATATGAAAGGTAAATTTCAGGAACGTTTCAATGCCGAAACAGGAGAATATACCCTCACGATCAGTTCCATCGGGAAGACTACCGTAGAGAAAGATTTTATGCTGGAAGCCGGGAACAATGAAGTCGATCTGGGTACGCTTTACACATCTGAAGCCACCAACGAACTGGGAGCAGTAGAGATCGTGGCCCAGAAACCTCTGGTAAGAGCGGATATCGACAAGATCGAGTACAACATTCAGGACGACCCGGATTCGCAGAGCAACTCCATTCTGGAAATGCTTCGCAAAGTACCGTTGGTGACGGTGGACGGCGAAGATAAGATCCAGGTCAACGGAAGCAGTAGCTTCAAAGTGCATGTCAACGGTAAGCCCAACCCCATGATGAGCGACAATCCTACGGAAGTACTGAAAAGTATGCCTGCCAATACCATCAAACACATTGAAGTCATTACCAACCCCGGTGCCAAATACGATGCCGAAGGGGTAGGAGGTATTCTGAATATTGTGACCCTGGGAGGTGGTTTCGAAGGATATACGGTTACTTTCAGTGCAAATGGCAGCAATACCGGTGGTGGAGGCAGTCTGTATGGAACCGTACAGAAAGGAAAGTTTACCCTTTCCGGAAGATATGGGTTTAATCTCAATGATCGTCCCTACAATTACTACAATGGCCGCCAGGAAAGGACAGAAGAAGAGACTGTATTGACTTCTTACAACCGGAACAAGGGTAAAGGTACCTTTCAGCATGGTAGCCTGGAGGCCAGTTATGAAATTGATACCTTGCGTCTGGTAACAGCTTCTTTTGGTATGTATGGCGGAAACAACAACAACAAAAGTACGGCCTGGGCTTCCCTCACGGATCTCGATCCGCTATCTTCCCGCGCGGCGTATTACAGGTATGATCAGACCAACAAAAACGACGGCTCCTGGTACTCTGTCCGTGGGAACATAGACTATCAACGGAGTTTCCCCACTGTTAAAGATCGTATGCTGACCTTGTCTTATAAGATCGATACCCGTCCGCAGACCTCGGATTACAAGCTCAATTATACATACGATCCGGAGGCAGTAGATGAGAATTACAAAGAATTTCTTGCCGAATTGCTCCGGGATCAGCATTCCGATGGCAAACAAACCACTACAGAGCATACGTTTCAGGGCGACTTCACTACTCCTATAGGTGAAATACATACCCTGGAGACAGGACTGAAATATATTTCACGTAACAATACCAGTGACAACAAGCGTTACCTGGCAGATGGTATGTCCCATGAATATATATATGATCCCGATGGGAGTAGTCATTACAAACATCTGAATGATATTGTAGCTGTATATGCCGGCTATGCTCTTAAATACAAGAAGTTCTCCGGTAGAGTGGGAGTACGTTACGAACATACCGCCCAGCATATAAAATACCAGGAGAAACCGGATCAGAATTTCAAAACCACTACCGATGATGTGGTACCCTCTGTGAGTTTCGGGTTCAAACTGGGACAGACACAGAACATCCGGGCAGGATATAATATGCGTATCTGGCGACCCAGTATCTATTACCTGAATCCGTATGTGGACGATACCAATCCGACCCACATCCGTAGTGGTAATCCCAAACTGGAAACAGAGAAGAACCATGCGTTTGATGTAAGCTACAGTAATTTCACAAGCAAATTCAATGTCAATCTTTCGTTGCGGCATTCATTCAATAACAACAGTATCGAAGAGTATAGCGTGTTGATCAATCCCGCTGAAATTCCCAATTATGAGGCAGATCCGGCTTTTGCCAACCAGGATGTGCTTTATACAACTTACGGAAATATCGGAAAGGCCAGCAGCACAGGTCTGAGCGGATATATCAACTGGAACGCTTCTCCCAAGACACGTATCTACACCAATCTCAACGGTAGTTACAGACACATGTCGAGCTCTGCTCTGGATCTGTCAAACTCAGGGTGGAATCTCTTTGCGTATGGAGGTGTTCAGCATACCTTCCCTCTGGACATTCGTGCCAGTCTGAACCTGATGGGCTCTACCCCTTATATCTCTTTGCAGAGACGCGGATATAGTTTCTATGATTATAGCTTCAGCGTAAATCACTCGTTTGTAAACAAAAGACTTACACTAAGTGCGTTCGCAGGTAATTTCTTCACCAAATACACAAAGAGCAGCAATACCTCAGAAGGACAGGGCTATAAAGACTGGAGTGAGAACAAATACTCCCGGCGGCGGTTCGGGATCAGCATCAGTTATCGCATCGGTGAACTCACTGCCAGCGTGAAGAAGGCTGCCCGTACCATCAGCAACGATGATGTGAAAGATGGTGGCGGCGGTGGCGGTAGCGAATAATTTGCCGTTTCTGAAGAAATCTTTATTTTTGTAGTTATATATTCTCTCTCACTGTCCGGGTTTTCCTTGTGAAGGTCCGGGCAGTCTCTGTTTCTGATGTATGCTTACCAAAACAACATATATGAAAAAACTACATCTCCCGATCGTTTTTCTTTGTATATCGGTCTGTTTCTCCTGCGGCCATAAACCAGGTATGGAAACACAGGTGGAAAAGGAGCTGGACCGTCTCTTCACGGATCTTTTTCCGGCAGACGAGCCCGGTGCGGCCGTTCTGGTGGCTCGTGGCGACTCGATCCTATACAACAAAGGGTTTGGTCTGGCGCGTCTCGACACCCTGTCTCCTATGACCGGAAATACGATGCTGAACATCGCTTCCGTCTCCAAACAATTCTCGGCGGTGGCACTCTGCCTGTTGGAAGAACAGGGAAAACTTTCCCTGGCGCAGACGGTCAAAGACTATTTCCCATCCTATAAGGCCGGTTTCTACGATCGCATTACCCTCCATCACCTGCTCACCCATACTTCCGGATTGCCCGATAGCCGCGACCGTACCAACCGGGATTTTATGCTCTATTGCCAGGAAGAGGAGTCGTGCCGCTACCTGATCGATCTGGATTCACTTGCATTCGAACCCGGTACGCATTACGAATACCAGAACCCTACTTACCAGTTGATGCTGATGATCGTAGAGCAGGCTTCGGGCGAGCGGTTCGACGATTTTATGCGCAATCATCTGTTTGACCAGGCAGGTATGCCCGATGCCGTCTATTTCGAACCCCAACGCTACATTCCCCGCATGGCGCATGCCTACCTGCAACATCCCGATACCGGAGCGTGGGAGGAGCACGACTACGGAGAGGCCAATTTCTTTGGTACCAAAGCCGATGGCGGACTGTATACCTCTGCCGAAGAGTTCTTCCGCTGGCACCGTGCTTTGTGGGAAGATCGGATCCTCTCTCCCGGAAAACGCGAAGCAGTACATACCGGATATACCGATACGGATATTCCGGATACCCGATATGGGTATGGCTGGTTTATAGAGCAACGCCCCGACCGGCCCCAAAAGATCTATCATACCGGAGACAACGGTGCTTTTCTCCTGTTTGAGGGCTATTATCCCGATCCGGACCTGTTCTATCTGGTCTTTGCCAATCGATGCGACTGGGAGAGGGAAGAGACGGTAGAGAAAATGGATCGTATCTTCGAAAAGGCAGGCTGGCTGAAATAAGTGAGGGTCTCTTCGCGGGTAGCAGATCACGGTTTCCGGTCTGGGGAAGTCTATTTGTATGTGGTAGAAGAGGCTATCTCAAAAGTCCTGATTTAATAAATCCTCTCTTACTACAATAGGCTGTAACAAGGGTGAATCTTCATTTTAGGGACTTTTAGGACATTTACTTTTGCAGTATAAAAAAGTAGATATACAATTGGTATATTTGAAAGA
>JAJBTC010000176.1 GCA_020861095.1 Bacteroides sp. | reverse complement strand
TATCAATACATGGAAGACCAGGATGCACTGATGGCTATTTGTTTTGTTGTGGCACTTATTTATGTTGGAGTCGGTACTGTCGTGGAAACGGTAGTAATGGCACATTCTAAATTTGCTATGTGGGGAGAAACCCGTGCGCAGGAATATTATGTAAACAGAATAATAGATCAAAATATTTTAAAACTATGGGTCTTTGCAGATAAACCAGATGTTCAGACGTATAATACTGTGGATAAATTATACAATGATATTATAGAAGTCAGTCACCATTTTGCCGAAGTCATGGCATTATCAGAGGAGACCAAAGACAACTTAATAAGATTGGGGTTAGGAACTTTAGGTAAGGGAACGGATACTAAAAATAAAAAAGAATGAAATATTTTTTTAAGCCTGATGCGTGGGTTATCGTCATAACAATATTGTCTGTGCTGGCGATTGCTGTAATGTGGCACTCTATAAATAAGGAAAAGTGGTATTTTATAGTGCTGGTTTCATTAGTAACCTTTTTAATTGGGTACTTTGTAGCAAAAATTCCTTTGTATGTCAAAGTAGGTGTAGATGAAATAACAGTAAAACAGATAGTGGGTAAAATGAGCTTTAATCGGCAAACTGTAAAGATCACATCCGTTGATAAGAAAGAACTGAAAAATACAGTGCGTACTTTTGGGAATGGAGGAATCGGAGGATATGTAGGGTGGTTTGCCTCTCCCGGGTTGGGCAGGTTTTATATGCTGGCTGTTAACCGGAAAGAACTGGCTAAAGTGATAACGGAAACGGGTAAAATATATGTGATCAATTATCCCGGGGAATTGTTGCAACAGGGGTAAGTTTTTCTTCATCAGGTTATAACAGGAATGATTTTATAAAATCTACACGGGTGATAGATCCTTTTATAAAGCAAACCAGCTTTAGCTACTGAGGGAGTCCAAAAGGCTTTTGGAACCCCTTCAAAAAGAACAGGGAAGCGGTTACGACTGTCCGGAAAGGACAAACAACAGGTGGTTCCCGCTTCCTTTCCGGGGCGTGTAAAATTAACTGTGTCAGTTAATTTTTCTTCTTTATAACTTAACGTGATTTCGATATAAGAAAATAATAAAAAGAATAGCATAACTGTTTTCCAGGCATCAACTGAATACTGGAATGCTAATTTACATGTATGGATGGAAACCCTTAATAAACCTCAGACCCGGGCCAATGCAGGAAGTGTAGCATTTGCTGATGCCTGGTGGGGCTATCAAGCTCTTATGGCAAGTGCCATGAATCCTTTTGTCGGAGGTGGGATGGCAGCGGTAGCTTCGGTGTGTACAGCCATATTCTGACAAAACGAATAAAACATGAATAAATATCATAAATATGGAATAACCGCTACAATAGGGTTAATTGTCACTATCATTATTCTATGTCTTGTGATAGCCCCTATTAAAGGCAGACCTTACACCTACATTTTTGATGATGGAACAGGCGGAATAGCTATGTGTTTCTTTATTCTGCTTTGGTCAGCGATAGCTTATTATATAGGCTATGGAGCTACGAAAAGGTTTGATCTGAAAAAGGAATACTATAAAACACAAGTTCCTTTAGTGGATGAAAAGATATTCAACAAACTTTTCATAGATCATTATATTTCACAAAGTGCCAGAATGTTCTCTATTGTCTTTGTTACAGCTATTCCGTGGTACGCGTTGGGATATATACGCGAAGACATTACCGAAAAAGATCTATGGATAATGGGAGGGTTCGCTGTTTTGTCTTTGAT
This sequence comes from Bacteroides sp., assembly GCA_020861095.1. GTDB lineage: Bacteria > Bacteroidota > Bacteroidia > Bacteroidales > Bacteroidaceae > Bacteroides. The sequence continues at coordinate 9,963 of JAJBTC010000176.1, read as the reverse complement.
TTGTTTTCTAATCTTTATAATCAAAAAAAATCAAATTGAAGAGGTTTGATTAATAGATCCTCTTTGAAGCTGAGGTTGTCTCTTTCGAGGCAACCTCGTTTTTTTACTACTTCTTTCATATTCATTATCAATATATGCGTACCATCCATCTCTATGCGTGTAAATACATTGGGGAATTGCCGAGTGGGGGCGGTCAGCGAAGCGAATTACAACGTACGATTTGAATCCTATCCTGATATCAACACGCAAATATAATTCTTATTTTCCTCATGAGAAAAAAAGCCGGCACAAAGAAATTTACGATGGGCCGATCGTGGACGTCTCCCTGACTGACGATCGTAATTCTCTTTGTGCCGGCACGATACAGAGTTACAGACGGAACTCGACAGGAATGGTATAATAGACATTCCTTACTTTGCCCTCGTGCTTGCCAGGCTGCCACGTAGGCATTCCTTTTATCACTCTTACCGCTTCCTGGTCCAGAGCTTCATGGACGCCTCTGACTACTCGTACATTATCAATACTTCCGTCTTTGCGAACAACCATCTGAACCATTACCCTACCTTGTACAGCCGCATCGGCGGCTTCCCTGGGATAGCGCAGATTCTCACTGATGTATTTCATGAGTTCCTTCACTCCACCCGGATATTGTGGCATTTCATCTACTACATGCAGGATCTCTTCGTCCTCAGCCGGGGTTTGCAGTATTTCTGTTGCCTCAAAGATCTCAGTCATCTCTTCCGTATGGAAAGGAACTGCAAAAGTACTCTGGTTGCGGATGCCAGTGAAAGACATCAACAGGATAGCCATAGGCAGGAACATGACGTATTTACTCTTCATCAGGTTCCGGGTTCTTTTTTTATTCATCATTTTCAATCTGTTTTTTAAAGGTAAAAAACTAAAGTTATTATATATATTTGCTGCAGCCATAGGAGTATATTCCATTCCGATCAGGTGATACTGATAGCTTTTTTTATTGAATCCCGCCTTCATCACCGTGTCGTCCGCTTCGTATTCGTGGTTGACGCGTATCTCCCTGCGCAACAGCCAGGCAGCGGGGTTGAACCAACAGCACACAATGACCATCTGTGCCAGCACCATGTCTATGGAGTGAAGACATCTGACATGTGTCTGTTCGTGTATGAGCACTTCCGACAGTTCCTGCCGTTCTGTGAGGTCTTTCCCTATACAGATCCATCTGAAAAACGAAAAGGGTGAGCGGTTGTCGGGATGTATCCATACAGTAACACCCTGTATGCATTGTTTTTTGCTTTGGATAAACAAAAGGAACGTATGCCGCAATTCCATGCCGGTGCGCAGCAACAGTACAAGAGCCCCGGTCAGATAGATCACAAACAAGAACTTCACCAGGGTAGGTATAGTTGTCTGTGTCACCGTAACCAGCGTATCCTGTATCAGGACTTCCGGGGTGTCTGTCCATATCTTTTCATATATTACTCCCAGGTTGACAGGATTTTCCCGACGAAAGAGAAAAGAATCAGCAGGCAGATGAACGACCGGCGCGATAAACGCGATCGTGCAGCACATCAGCAGTGCCGTGCGCCGGAGTCTGAAAAACGTATCACGGGTACAAAACAGCACATAGAAAAGGTATAATACCGTCAGTACTATATTTACTTTCAACATGTATAACAGAAATATATTCATGAGGGTAAGGTGTTATGATTCTTTATCAATAATATCCATTAACTCCTGCAATTCTTCTTTGCTGAGTTTGCGATCTTTCACAAAGAAAGAGACCATTTCTTTGTAAGATCCCGTGAAGTAATTCCTGACCACTCCTCCGAGAAAATAACGCTTATAGTCGCATTCCTCTATCTGCGGCCGATACTGAATGGAATTTCCCAGCTTCAGAGGAGAAAGATAGGTTTTCTTCTCCAGGTTGCGCACCACAGAGGCTACACTTGTGTAGGGAGGCCGTGGTTCGGGCATCTTATTTACTATTTCCCTGATGAAACTGGGGCCTGATCTCCAAAAATAGAGCATGATCTCTTCTTCCTGTTGAGTCAATCTTTCCATATCCGTGAATTCATATAAGTGATTTGTCCGAAGATCTGCTTTTTGATATATTTACGAATTAAAAGTAGATCTACGATTTTTAAAAAAATCTACGATATTTAAGTAGATAGTCTTCTTTTTTTTCATAAACTTTGTTAATCCAAAAGAAAAACCTTGTAGAATAGCCTCAGAAAGGGATGCTGTCCATACAGCCTGTCTACATTTTCCGTGGCAAATGTAAGCAAGCTCTCAAAATATCTTCTTATTTTTGTCCTGGGCTATGGAAAATGTCTCTATGGTTCCTTAAAAGTACACATCTATGTCATTGAGCAAAAACAAGATCAGGTACATCCGTTCGTTAGAAGCGAAGAAACACCGCAAAGAGGAAGGGGTGTTTCTGGCCGAAGGTCCGAAATTAGTGGGCGAACTTCTGGGACATTTCCCCTGTCGGTTGCTGGTAGCAACTTCCGAATGGCTGAAGGACCGCCCTGTCCTGACAGACGGAATACAGGAGATCATTGTTGCTTCGCATGAAGAACTTTCGCGTGCCAGCCTGCTCAAAACCCCTCAAAGCGTATTGGCGCTTTTCGAGCAGCCTTTTCTTGAGGTAGACACAGAGGCAGCCCGGCGCTCTTTGTGCCTGGCTTTGGACGGTGTGCAGGATCCCGGCAATCTGGGAACGATCGTCCGCCTGGCCGACTGGTTTGGTATCGAACATATCTTTTGCTCTCTGAACACAGTGGATGTATATAGCCCGAAAACCGTACAGGCTACCATGGGCGGACTGGCCCGGGTGAAGGTCTGCTATACCGATCTTCCTACACTGCTGGATTCGCTGGAAGGGGTGCCTGTATATGGTACTTTTCTGGACGGTGGCAATATGTACAACGAAGTCTTGTCGGAAACAGGTCTGATCGTTATGGGCAATGAAGGGAACGGCATCAGTGCGGAAGTCGCAAGTCGTATCAATCGCCGGATCTATGTCCCTACCTTCCCGGCAGACAGGCTGGCGGCAGAGTCACTCAATGTAGCGGTAGCTACGGCAGTGGTGTGTGCCGAGTTTCGCCGACAGGCCGTAGGCAGGTAAAGTCAAAAGGATACAACAGCACTGCTTTCCTTTTTTCCACGGCAAGCAGAGATTCCGCCTGATCGGGCAGTTCTTCCGGAGAGATCACAGGATGGCGGAAAAAAGAAGGCTCTTTTGCCTGAATATCCTTCTCCGCAGCCAGCAGCAACACCCCCGGATGCCACTCTACCGATTCTCTTTCCTCCATACAGGGATAGATGCGTACCACGTACCCGTCCTGTACTTCTATGGCAAATTGTTTCAGATAACCCACACCCGGCCACAAGAGGTAATGTGAAGCATAGCGTTTCATGTCTTTGCGGAGTATCTATTCTTCTATGATCCTGGTATCTTCCTGGAGTATCATCGGTTGTAACTCTCCTTCTCTGCGTTCCCGTACCGGATGCGCGATGGAGTCGGGTCGCCGGCGCTGATTGAGCTGTGCCGGGTTGCTTCTACGCTGAAGGTCGTTCGGTCTTTCGGATAATGTATCAGGGACCGGAACAGAGGTCACACGCTCCCGGGGTGTTTCTGTGACAACTTCATCGATAGTTTGTGTCTGTAAACTATCAGTAACAATGGCAGGGATAGAGTCGTTGTTGTGGTAACGCATCAGACTGATGCTGTCTGTCAGTACCATCGGTATGCCTTCTTCACCGGGGTAATAGATAAATCCGTTCACTTCCCGGATCTCTCCCAGCGTATCGGAAACTAAGCGAATGTGGTGCATGCCGGAGTGAAGTATGCTCTTCGTGCCGGAAAGGATGCTATCGTTGCGGAATTTTATCTGCATAGCCATCACCGGTGCCCGGAGTGTATCGGGCTCTTTGCCTAAGAACAGGTAGCGTACGTTCCAGAGAAGTGTATCTCTCTCTTTGTAATTGGTATCCGTGGTTAGAGAAAAAGTTACTTTGTTGCTGAAAGGAGTGCCATCTAACCGATATACCTGCTGCCACACCCACACGTCGACACTATCTCCGGGCTGGGAAACATTGGTCTTCTTCTCGCGTTGTGCCACGCGGTAGTTGATCTCGTCGCGTTCTTCTTTGAGCCTGTCGGCCACCTTATCATAGATGCGCGAAAGGATCTCTGTATGCCGGCTGTACCAGACCATCGAAGAATCAAACACCTCTTCTGTAGTACCGTGTTTGGCAAATACGGCATCCATATACAAGGCTTTCCGGTAATTCTCAGTGGAAGGAAGGTCGTCTGCCATGGCTTTGGCCACATGGTAGTCGTACAACAATTGTTCCATCCGGGTCTCGGAAAGCACTCCGGAAGGCCGTTTCACTTTGCAACCAGCCAGTATGCAACCAGTAAGCAGCACTACAAACAGGTATAAAAGCAGGTTATTCTTCATCAATCGTTGTTTCCTTGTTTTCTTTGGAACCGTGTATGGTATTGAAGTATTTTCCGTAGAAGAGGATCAGAGCGATCATGCCACAACTGATGGCGGCATCCGCGAAATTAAAAATGGGACTGAAAAAAATGAAATGTTTTCCTCCGATCACCGGCATCCATTGGGGCCAGTGGGTGTCGATAATGGGAAAGTAGAACATATCTACCACTTTGCCGTAGAACCAGGTAGAGTATCCCCCACCCTCAGGCATGAATGTGGCAATCTGTGAATAGGTACTTTCGCCGAAGAGCACTCCATAGAACACACTGTCTATGATGTTGCCCAACGCTCCGGTCAGGATCAGAGAGACACAAATGATGTAGCCGGTCTTGTAGTTGCGCTGGATACATGTGTAGAGATACCAGCACAGCCCGCCGACCGCCACAATACGGAAAGAGGTCAGAAACAGTTTTCCGAAAAGCTCCATCCCGAATGCCATTCCGTTGTTCTCCGTGAAATAGATGTAAAACCAATCGGTCACGCGGATGCTCTCGTGCCAATACATGTTGGTTTTTACAAGCACCTTTATGATCTGATCGATCAGCAAAACGGAAAAGATTACAAGCAGAGAGATCCGCCCTTTCGTGAAGATTTGTTTCATGTATTTGTCAGTGTGGAATGTAAAAGCGGAAGGTTGAGGGCTTACGTGGCGTATGCCGGTAACCTTCAACCTTCCGGATCAATGACTTATCTGTTTATTTCTTGCCACTGTTCTTGGCTTCGATGCTCAGGGTGGCATGTGGCACGGCGCGCAGGCGTTCAGCAGGGATCAGTTTTCCTGTCTCACGGCATACGCCGTATGTTTTGTTCTCAATACGTACCAACGCGGCCTGCAGTCCCTGGATAAACTTCAGCTGACGTTGTGCCAGACGGGTCGTCTCTTCTTTCGACAAGGTATTGGCACCCTCTTCCAGCACCTTGTAAGTAGGTGATGTATCGTCTGTATCATTCCCATCAAGCCCCATCAGACTTAGTTTGTAATGATCGTAATCGCGTTGTGCCAATTCTAATTTCTCTTTAATGATAGCCCGGAATTCTTCCAATTCCGCGTCGGAGTATCTCGTTTTTTCAGCCATAACTCAAAAAATTAACGTTAGTGTTTCAATGATATTATTCACTCTTATTCTTTAGTTACTCTGACAAACAAAGAAAAGTCGTCAAAGTTTAATTCTGTCGCGTTTTCCACCTCATCGGCCAGTGTAAGGGAGTTTCCTAACACCTGGTTGCAAATATATATATTATATTCGTTTACCGCATCATCTGTTAACGGATTTTTGGAGAGGACGATCCCGATCTTGTCCGTAATCTCGAAACCGCTCGATTTGCGGATGTTCTGAATCCGGTTGACCAGTTCGCGCGCGATACCTTCCCGGCGGAGCTCTTCGGTCACTGTTACATCCAATGCCACAGTGAGCCTTCCTTCGTTGGCCACCAGCCAGCCCGGGATATCTTCGCTGATGATCTCCACATCCGAGGCTTCTATGGTGGCGGCAGTACCCTCCAGATCGAACGTATAGCTTCCTTCTCTTTCTAAAAGATTGATCTCTTCCTGAGACAGACCGGCCACGGCAGCAGCCACTGCCTTCATCTGTTTACCGAATTTGGGCCCTAACTTTTTGAAGTCGCACTTCACCTTCTTTACCAGAATGCCGGCCGCGTCGTCTATGAAATTGACCTCCTTGACATTTACCTCGTTCATGATCAGGCTCTTTACCGCTTCAATATGGCTCCGTTGCTCTTCGTCGAGCACAGGGATTATGATCCGTTGCAGCGGCTGGCGCACTTTGATATTCACTTTACGACGCAGCGCCAGCACCATAGAGGTAATGTCCTGAGCCATACGCATACGCGCTTCCAGCTGGCTGTCTATCTGACTGGCATCGCTCTCGGGGAATCTGGCCAGATGGACGGAAACCACCTGGTCACGTCCGGTAGCGGCTGTCAGATCGGCATACAACAGATCGGCATAGAAAGGAGCGATGGGGGCCATCAGTCGCGCCACTGTCTCCAGACAGGTATACAGCGTCTGGTAAGCAGAGAGTTTGTCCCGGGTGAACTCACCTCCCCAGAAACGCTTCCGGTTGAGGCGTACATACCAGTTGGACAGGTTGTCGTTGACAAACTCCGAGATCAGACGTCCGGCTCTGGTGGGCTCGTATTCGTTGTAGCAGGTGTCTACCTCTTTGACCAGTGTATTCAACAGAGACAAGATCCAGCGGTCTATCTCCGGACGTTCTTCCCGCGCGATATCCGGCGCGCTGTAGTCGAAACCATCTACATTGGCATACAAGGCAAAGAAAGAGTAGGTATTGTATAAGGTACCGAAGAACTTCCGGCGTACCTCTTCGATGCCTTCCACATCAAATTTCAGGTTGTCCCATGGAGACGAGTTGGTGATCATGTACCAACGCAGCGGGTCTGATCCGTACTTCTCAATGGTTTCGAAAGGATCTACGGCATTTCCCCAGCGTTTGGACATCTTATTGCCTTTCTTATCCAGCACCAGTCCGTTGGAGATAACCGCTTTGTAGGAAACACTGTCAAATACCATAGCCGCTATCGCGTGCAGGGTGAAGAACCATCCGCGGGTCTGGTCTACCCCCTCGGCGATGAAGTCTGCCGGGTATACCTCTCCGCTGTCCAACAGTTCTTTGTTTTCGAACGGGTAGTGGATCTGCGCGTACGGCATCGCTCCGGAGTCGAACCATACATCGATCAGGTCACTTTCCCGTTTCATCGGCTGGCCTTTGGAGGATACCAGCACAATATCGTCTACATAGGGACGATGCAGATCGATCTTATTGTAGTTCTCCGCTTCGTACACACCCGGCTCGAATCCGTTTTCCTTGTAAGGATTGCTCTGCATTACCCCGGCAGCCACTGCTTTCTCGATTTCCTGATAAAGCTCTTCTACCGAACCGATACACAACTCCTCGCTGCCATCTTCCGTACGCCAGATAGGCAGCGGTGTGCCCCAGTAGCGCGAACGGCTGAGGTTCCAGTCGTTCAGGTTTTCCAGCCACTTGCCAAATCGTCCGGTACCGGTAGATTCGGGTTTCCAGTTGATGGTCTTGTTGAGTTCGATCATCCGCTCTTTGCAGGCGGTGGTGCGGATAAACCAGCTATCCAGCGGATAGTAAAGTACAGGTTTGTCGGTACGCCAGCAGTGCGGATAGTTGTGCACATGTTTTTCGATACGAAAAGCCTGGTTGTTGGCTTTGAGCATCATGCAGATGGATACATCCAGGGTTTCATCTGCCTCGGTCAGTTCCGGATCGTATACATTCTTCACGAAACGTCCGGCATAAGAGGCATACAGCCCGGTGTTGACGCGCTCTTCCACAAAGCGTGGGTCCAGATCTTCCAGGGCATAGAACTTACCGGTCAGGTCTACCATCGGACGCAGTTCACCCCGGGTATTGATCAGTTGCAAAGGCGGCACTCCCGCCGCTTTGGCCACCTGGGCATCGTCTGCACCGAACGTGGGCGCGATGTGTACAATCCCTGTACCGTCTTCCGTGGTCACATAATCACCTGCTATCACACGGAATGCCCCTTCACCCGGATCTACCCAGGGGATCAGTTGCTCGTACTGCATACCCAGCAGGTCACTGCCTTTGTATTCGGCGATTACCCGGAAGGGGATCAGTTTATCTCCCTGTTTGTACGCGTCCATTTCCAGATCAGCGGCCTTCGGATTGAAGTGGGTATGCAACAATGCCTTGGCCAGTACCACAGTGATCGGCTGACCGCTATACACATTGTAGCTCTGAACGGCCACATAGTCTATCTGCGGACCTACACACAGTGCTGTATTGGAGGGAAGGGTCCACGGCGTAGTGGTCCAGGCTAAGAAATAAGGAGTTCCCCAGGCAGCCATCTCAGGTCTGGGGTCCTTCATACGGAATTGTGCCACCACCGTGGTATCTTTCACATCCCGATAGCAACCTGGCTGGTTGAGCTCGTGGGAACTGAGTCCCGTGCCCGCGGCCGGAGAATAGGGCTGTATGGTGTATCCTTTGTAGAGCAGGCCTTTGGCGTGCATCTGCTTAAGAAGCCACCACAGGGTCTCTATGTACCTATTGTCGTAGGTGATATAAGGATTGTTCATATCCACCCAGTATCCCATCCGGTGGGTCAGGTCTTCCCATTCTTTAGTAAATTTCATCACATCTTTGCGACAGGCAGCGTTGTATTCGGCTACACTGATCTTCTTACCAATGTCTTCTTTGGTGATGCCCAGCGCTTTTTCCACACCCAGCTCCACAGGAAGGCCGTGTGTATCCCATCCGGCCTTTCTCTTCACCTGATAGCCTTTCATGGTTTTGTAACGACAGAAGATATCCTTGATGGTGCGCGCCATGACGTGGTGAATGCCCGGCATACCATTGGCGGAAGGAGGACCTTCGTAAAAAACAAAGGAAGGAGCTCCCTCACGTTCTGTCATACTTCTGGCGAAAACATCGTTTTCGTCCCATTTCTTCAGTACCTCTTTGTTTACCTGTGAGAGGTCTAACTGACCATGTTCGGCAAATCTCTTACTCATCTCCATGTATGTGATTTGTATTATTTTCTTTGGTTGTCGGAACAGATCCCGAATTTAAGGGTGCAAATTTACAAAAAATCATTCAGAGCGTGCCCACATTTTATCCGTTTCTTTCATTCGGGATCTGTTTAAGTTTCCTCCGGGACTTGATTCAATTTATTGGGGACTTGTTTAAGTTCTCGTAAATCATTCCCCTGTGTTCCCCGGAGGGGATATAGCAGTAGCCCAGTGGTTACGCCAGCTGTGGCGAAACGATAGTGGAGCCCCAGGGAAGCGTACCCTGGGATGCGAAGCGCACACCAGAATCAACCTTGAACCAACGGTCGACAAAGTCAAAAGGTTGCACACTACAAATTGAAAAGTATCTTCTATGCCACCTTTGCCAGGTTGAACCTAAACCAACTCTTTATCCGGGGGTAGCTTTATATCACTTCCCTTGCGTTCCGCTCTCCAAAAGCAACCCCGGGCTATGGCTATATCCCATTCGGAGAACACAGCGTGGATTACATTCCGGAAATAAGCTACTATCAGGATACAGGGGCAGAATGGGATAGATCAGGAAAATGAGAAAGAAGACCCTATAGAACGGTCTACCCGGTAGAACATGATCTGGACGGCTATGGGCGCAGACGGATAGACGAAAAGAGCCTGTTGGGAAAGAGTATAATCCCAAACTGTTTTTCATCCACATAGAATTGACTTTCTGATAGTAAATATCCCGAAAAGACTTCTTTTCTTTCCTGATCCGCATATTTACGTAACTCCTTGTTTTTTCAAAATACTGCTTCCGGGGATCAGATAGAATGATTTTTGTATGTTTATTGGAAAAATATACGACTTTTAGCTTGCTATGTGATGTTTTTCTATGGATAAAAAACCTTTTTTGTCTTTGTAATAGAGCGCTGTATTCTATGAAACAGAGCGCTGTATTAC
>JAJBTC010000043.1 GCA_020861095.1 Bacteroides sp. | reverse complement strand
ATATTTATACTGCTCTTCATATATTCTGGCAGAATAATAATAAATAGCCGAAGCCATAGCCGGATCGGATTTATCATAAATACTTCTTAAACAAAACAGAGAAGTATCCTGAGCAAGACTTTTATGGAGTTTGTCTTTTATCTGTACATTTAATAACTGATACAAGTGCTGATCACGATCTTTCATTTTTTCCAGACTAACAATAGAGTCCAGATAGAGAGCCGCACTATCCGGGAATTCCTCCACCAATTTTTGAGCTGTTTCAAGAAAAGTTTTATCAAGATTAGGACGACAACCCAAGAAAGAGAAACAAAGAACTGCCAATAAAAAACCTACAAATGCTTTTTTCATATTTGTGTATCTTAGATGATAATTATGTATTCTTTATCCAACAAAGATAAGAGGTTTTCAGCGTGCCCCAAGTCAGAAAATAAAAATGTGTGGTAGCCGTCTCAAAAAAACGAATTACTACACTACCTATGCAGAGGTTATGTTTCGTCTCAATGAATGAACAGACCATGGGGGCTTTCCGGATCAGACGCTTCAAAGTAATCAGGCCGCTCATTATTGTAGTAGTGGTATCTGGTCCGGATGTTACCGAATAATATAATCAACCAGTTATATGCACCTGTTTTTAATATAACTTTCTTCACCATTCAATATGAATTTAGTTTGCTGATACAAGTAAAAAAGAGTGTTCAAGAAGTGTGTATATTCTTTAATAAAGCTACATATAATAAGTCGTTATTCCTTATAACTTATAAGTAACTATTCATAATCAATTGTATAGATTGCTCAGTTAGCCTGTAGAGACGCGGTATACAATGTATTTATAAATAGATCCACCACATACGTTTCTATCATTTCGTCTACAGAGAAGGAGATTACCTGTAGAGACGCATATTTGCGTCTAAGCGGTATACGTCCAACACAGAGGCGTGCGTCTCCGCGGTGCAGGTCCAACCAAAACAGGGTATATGCATTCCCATTCGGTGTGCTGAGACGCAAATATGGAGACGCAAATATGCGTCTCTACAGAGTACCGGAATAATATATGTACAATGAATGATGAACTTCTACTTAACTGAATACTCACCACTTACAACCTCAGGAATTATCCGAACAACGCTCTTTGAGAAAATCACTGATATTTCCCTGATGAGGGATATTCAGTTTTTTTCTGATATATGTTTTTTGATACTGTATGGTAGAGGCCGCGTTATTCAAAATAATTCCTATCTCACTATTCGAAAGTTTAGCAATAGTCAGACAACATATTTTAAAATCGTGGTCATTCAATACAGGGAAATTTTCTCTTATTTTATTGAACAGATTATTATGCAGACTATTCATGGTCTCATACAAACTGTCCCAATCCATAACTTCCTGATCGTATATGATCTCATGAAGTTTTTTGATGAAACGACTGTTGGTTGCATTATGTATCATATAATTCTCCAGCAAAGCCACCTTTTTCAAGAGATTGAAGTGTTTCAACACTATATTCTTCAAACTCTTTTCCTGCTCGTTATATTCCAGAGACATTTTTTGCAAATGCAAAATAAGATTATTTGCAACGGTGAGGTTTCTTTGCTGTTTATAATTAAAGACTAAAGAAGCGCACAAAAAAATCATAAAAACTAAGACCACGATCAGTAAACGTAGTATTTTAATAGTTAATTTACTCTTCAAATTACCTATTTGGTGTTGATACTTTATGTCCGACATAGAAATTACGAAATTCTTCTCCAAATATTCTTTCATATAGAAGTTATGCTGTTTATAACTATTCAAAGCAGATTCATATTTTTTTGTTCTTCTTCAAATGAAGATTGAAAAGAATAAAGATTAGCGAAGAAAAGTAAATCTTCTTCTTTATCTGCAAATTTCAATGCATCTTTAATATACTTATAAGCGTGCATTGGATTGTTTTTATTAATCTTTGCCAAACTCAAATTAACTTTAGCCAACTCTAAACTATTCATTGGTAAAGCAAGAGCCTTTTCTAAATAAGAATTCGCTTTCTTATCATCACCTACTGTTATATAAATTAATGATAAGTCTGATAGTATACTTGCAATTTGCACATAGTTATTACAACTATCCAAACATTCTATACACTTTTCACAGTATAACAAAGTACTATCTATATTTTCCTCAATTAAGTACGAAATACTTATTTGATTATAAACAATACACTCACTGGCAAAATCTCTGATATCCTGAAAATGCACTAATGAATTTCTAAATTTTTCCCGTGCTTTTTCCGTTAAAGCCTGCCTAAGATACATACGTCCCATTGTATTTTGAATCATACCTTTTTGTTTCTTATCCATTGTTTCAGAAAACTGCTCAGCTTTCAAACACTCTTCCATTGCTTCTTTATATTTATATTGCTCTTCATACACAAGTGCCGAATAATAATAAATAGCCGAAGCCATGGCCGGATCGGACTTATCATAGATCCCTCTCAGACGGAACAAAGAAGTATCCTGCGCCAGGTCTTTATGGAGTTTATCTTTGATCTGTATACTTAACAGCTGATACCGATGTTGATCCCGGACTTTCATTCCCTCTACATCTACAATAGAATCTAAATAGAGAGCCGCACTATCCGGAAATTCTTCCACTAACCGTTGTGCGGCAGTAAGATACATTTTATCCGTATTCTTGAAGTAACAGGCAGAGAAGAGACAAATAATTGCAAGTAGCATCCCTCCAAATGTTTTTTTCATATTGTGTGTTCTTAAGAATATAAATACAGGTTTCCGGTCAACAAAGATAGAAGGTTTTTACCTATCTATAAAAAGATATTTGGTTATCTGTAAAAGAAAAATTCATAAACTATAACCCTACATTCAAAAAAGTATTTCCATACTATGCTACTATGCACAAAAGTCGGTTTTATCTCTCTATGTCTTTTGCTTCGGCATACAATAAACACCCTATCAAATACATAATCAAGTAAGAAATAAAACAAAAAAAGTTGTCTCAAAATAGATTTTAATTTTAGAATCGAACAATTTTCAACTTCTTTACATGAATAAGGGTTTTACATGTCCTGAACCCATAGCCAATGCAGTCAATTGCAGATAGAGGCAGTAAAAAACATGGTATGCAAAAGATTACAATATAAAAGATCGTTTACTGATTAATACTACAAATTTATACACTTAATGATTATCTCATTACCCTCTGGCAGAACTTTGATATTCTATCTGAGAACGAAGTTTATTTGAGAATGATAGTATCTGCCAATAATGTTTATTCTTCATAGTATATCATACGATGTAAACAGGCTACTATGCAAACACAACACTTTGTAAACGGAGCACTCTATATACAATTTCATTTGCATGCAGAGGACTTTATAAACAAAATATATCCTGAATGGAATATATCGATAAGAAAATAGGATGGTGCTTTTGAGACATGCGTTGTCAGTGAATCACTCCTGTTTTACTAATAAGTCAGCCATATTTTCCCAATAGAGTGTCCTTCTTTTTCCAGTGAATTGCCCATGTTTTGCCACCCTGTTGGCAAGATTTTGCCAGTGGGATGGCAACACTTTGCCAACAGGGTGGCAATACCTTGCCAGCCAGGTGGCAAAACTTTGCCAATGCTTTGCTGATGGGTTGGCAAAATGTAGATCATTCCAGAATACCCCACACCGTGTTTTTACCGGATAAAAGAACTTTTTCTGATAAAATACATTAGAAAAAACAACTACGTTCCCGAAAAGGACAATTGAAAAGAAAAAAACATAAGATCCATCCACAAAGAACAGGAAAGAAAAAAGGCCATCTCCATGATATACTGTGTACTCCAAAAGTTTTTCTACACTTCTTGAGGTACACATCATCAGGAGACAACCCCTTTTCTGTTCCGGTTATTATCTGCCACATATCCTCAAAAGCGAGAAACAGTGAGAGATCGTGACAGACAACACCGTTTTTTATCTGTAGTACACACACCCGACTGATAACCTTTGAATCGTACAGTAAACAGTCTCTTCCTTTACTGCATGCTTCCTCCGAGGATGTCCAACAATTCGCTAGTGATAGCCTGCTGGCGGGTTTTGTTGTAGAGCAGGGTCAGTTCATCGATCAGATCACTGGCATTATCCGTGGCGATCTGCATGGCCAATGTACGCGCCGCGTGTTCCGAGGCGGTAGAATCCAACAATACACTATACATTTTGAACATCAGTACCTGAGGAAGCAATTTGACGATCAGTTCCTCTACCGATGGTTCCACGATATAGTCTGTCTTTACCCGCTGCCCGGCCGCTTTTTCCCGGATCTCCGAAAGATCGATCGGCAGAAAGGTTTCCGTAGTCAACACCTGCGTACCCATGGATCTGAAATGGTGATAGATCAGTTCCACCCGATCTACACGTTTATTCACAAACTCCTCCATCAGCCTGCGGGCCAGTGCCGCCGCTTCTTCATACGACGGTTTTGCAGACATATTCTGGTAGCTTCCCTGGGGATCATACCCCATCTTACAGACAGCCTCTTCTACTTTCTTACCCACCGGATACACCAGGATATTCTCCCGGTCTAAGTCTTTGTATGGGTAGAGCACCTGAAGCAGTTTTTTGATCACATTGGAGTTAAACGCGCCACACAACGAACTGTTGGACGAGAATACCACAATGGCTACCCGCTTCACTTCACGCTCTTCGGTATATGGAGTATGGATGGTGGTCCCGGTACCGAGAAAATTGATCAGTATCTCGTTCAGCTTATTTTCATAAGGCAACACCCTTTCAATGGCTCCCTGCGCTTTGTGTAGCTTGGCAGAAGCCACCATCTTCATGGCGGAAGTGATCTTCCGGGTATTCCTGACCGAATTGATCCTCGATTTTACCTCTTTTAATGATGCCATATTTTCTGTATATACGGTTCGGAACGGTCTTTCCCCGACAGATCCTGTTTATCAGGAAAGACTCGTCCTTTGTTATACCTCTTCGTATTGCTGAGCCACTCTGGCGGCAGTCTCTTCGATAGCGTCGGTCACACTGTCATTGATCACTCCGCTCCGCAGTACATCCAACACATCTTCTTTGTGGGTCAGTTCCAGTGTCTGCAGGAAATTCCGTTCAAACTCCTGCACCTTATCCAAAGGCACTTTCCGGAGCAATCCCTGTATACCGCAATAGAGGATCGCGATCTGCTTCTCTACAGGCATAGGCATGTGCTGCGGCTGCACCAGCAGACGGGTGTTTTTCTGTCCCTTGTCGATCGTGAGCATGGTGACGGCATCCATGTCGCCACTGAACTTGGAGAACGCCTCCAGTTCGCGATACTGTGCCTGGTCTATCTTGAGTGTACCCGCTACTTTCTTCATGGCTTTGATCTGCGCGTTACCTCCTACGCGGGATACGGAGATACCCACATTGATCGCCGGCCGGTTGCCCTGATTGAAGAGATCGGTATCTAAGAAGATCTGTCCGTCTGTGATGGAGATCACATTGGTGGGGATATAGGCCGATACGTCTCCCGCCTGTGTCTCAATGATAGGGAGTGCCGTGAGCGATCCTCCCCCCTTGACACGTCCTTTCAGACACTCGGGCAGATCGTTCATCTGTTCGGCTACCTCCTGCTGACTGATGATCTTCGCCGCACGTTCCAGCAAACGGGAGTGCAGGTAGAAGATATCTCCCGGATAGGCTTCACGTCCGGAAGGACGACGCAGGATCAGCGAAACTTCACGATAGGAAACAGCCTGCTTGGAAAGATCGTCATAGACCACCAGCGCGTGGCGTCCGGTATCCCGGAAATACTCCCCGATAGCCGCTCCGGCAAAAGGAGCGTAGTATTGCAGAGCAGCCGGATCACCTGCCGTAGCGGCTACCACGATGGTATAGTCCATTGCTCCGTGTTCGCGCAGGGTATTCACGATAGAGGCCACGGTGGATCCTTTCTGACCGATGGCTACATAGATGCAATAGACGGGATCACCTGCGTCGTAGCTGCGCCGCTGGTTGATGATGGTATCTATGGCAATGGTGGTCTTTCCGGTCTGACGGTCGCCGATGATCAGCTCCCGCTGTCCGCGTCCGATAGGGATCATGGCATCCACCGCTTTGAGCCCGGTCTGCAGAGGCTGGTTCACCGGCTGCCGGAAGATCACTCCCGGAGCTTTGCGCTCCAGAGGCATCTCAAAGAGTTCTCCACCCACCAGACCTTTTCCGTCCAGCGGATCGCCCAGGGGGTCGATCACACGTCCGAGCATGCTATCCCCTACCTGTATGGAGGCAATGCGCCCGGTACGCTTCACGGTATACCCTTCTTTGATCTTATCGGTGGGACCCAGCAACACGGCCCCGACATTGTCCTCTTCCAGGTTCATCACAATGGCCTTGATGCCATTGTCAAATTCCAGCAATTCGTTGGCTTCGGCGTTCTTGAGTCCGTAGATACGAACTACCCCGTCGCTCACCTGCAGCACCGTACCGATCTCATCCAGTTGAACGCTGGCATCAATTCCTTCCAGCTGTTGGTGGAGGATCTCGGATACTTCACTGACTTTTATATTTTCAGACATAAAACAACTGTTTTTTATTTACGATTACTCCCTTCGGTCATGACCATTATCTGATAAGTAACACCAGGGAACATTGGACAATTTACGATGTACGATTTATATTACTATATTATACAATGATACAAAGACTTCATTTATGAAATCAAAAGATCTACGATCTATATTACATATATCAAATCCTATTCTGCTATATAATAGTATATGGTTTACCCTATGTAGTTTCAATCGTAAATTGTAAATCGTCTAATCGTAAATCATACGATTTTCTTGTTTTTCTCAATAAACTGCCGCTTGATCCTGCGGATCTGTGCCGCCACACTTGCGTCGAGGCGGTAGTCGTTGATATCGAAGATAAATCCTCCTTCGATAGCGGGGTCTACCACGGTACGCAGTTCCATAGAGGCATGCAGTCTTCTGCCGGACAAGGCGCTGATCTTCTCTTCCATCTCCTTAGTAAGAGGCACGGTTGTGGTGAGCTTAGCTACTGCCACATGCTTGAGCTTCCGATACATCTCGATGTAGGTCAGGCACATGAACTGCAGATAGTTTTCCCGGTGATGAGAAAGTACCAGTTCTATAAAGCGTACCAACTGTTCACTGGGCACAGCATCGCCCACGGCCGCGGTACAGATCAGTTTCAGCTTCTCCTCCCGGGGCAGAAGGGGATTCTCTAGCACCTTTCGCAGAGCCGGCTCTGCCTGATAGCTGCTGACTAAGGTTTTGCACTCCTCGTACAAGCGATCTTCCGCCTGATGCTGTCGGGCAAAACTCATCAGCGCCCTGGCGTATCGTTTCGAAATAATCCCGATGTCCATAGGCCTCAGGATTTGGAAGACAATACTTCGTCTACTAAGCGATCGACCAATGCCATCTGCTCCGGTTCCTTATCCAGGTTCTTGCGGATCACCTTCTCGGCAATATCCACGGAAAGAGCGGCTACCTGACGACGTATGTCACGGATCGCCTCTTCTTTCTCCGTCCGGATCTGTTTGCGGGCTTCCTCGATCTCCTTCTGAGCCAGTAGCTGCGCCTGTTGCTGTCCCTCCTGAACAATTCTGGCATGCTCCTGCATGGCATCTTTCAGAATACGGCTCTGCTCTTTATTGGCTTCGGCGATGATGCTTTCTCCTTCGGATCTCAGATGGGTCAGCTGGGTGTGGGCCTCCTTAGCCAGACGGAGCGACTCGTCGATATACTCTTTCCGGTCTTCTACTTTGCGGGTAATGACCGGAAAGCCGTATTTTACCAATATAAAGAAGACAATGCCGAATGAAAGAGTCATCCAGAACAACAGTCCGCTCTCAGGTATTAGCAATGACATAGGCTATGGTATTATAAGAAGAGTACCAACAGACAAACGATCACCGCAAACAGCGATACCCCTTCGATGAGGGCCGCAGCTAAGATCATACTGGAACGTATATCGCCTCCGGCCTCCGGCTGACGCGCGATGGCTTCCATAGCCGAACTACCGATCTTTCCGATACCCATACTGGCACCGAATACAGTGAGTGCCGCTCCCAGAGCTGATCCTACTTTACTGATACTTGCTGCTGTAGCAGCCGCGTTTAAGAAGATTGTGAGTAACATAATTTTTCGAATTAAAGGGTTATGTAATTGTTATTGTATGATTTCTGATTGTTTCTGTTCAATGATGTTCAGCCTGTGCCATGCCGATAAATACTGCGGAGAGCAGGGTGAATACGTAGGCCTGTATAAAAGCGACCAACAGTTCCAGCAAATTCATGAAAATACTGAAAAGTACCGATGCAAGTGTCATGGGCGCGTTGATGGCTGGTCCCATGCTCACCGTTATGAAGATCAGGCTTCCCAACACCAGAATGATCATGTGTCCGGCTAAGATATTGGCAAAGAGACGCACCATCAGGGCAAAGGGTTTGGTAAATATACCGAAAAACTCAATGAATGGCATCATGGGCACAGGGGCTTTCATCCACCAGGGTACATCGGGCCAGAAGATCTCTTTCCAGTATCCTTTGGTGCCGTAGAGATTGATGGCGATAAATGTGCAGAGGGCCAAGACCATGGTTACCGCTATATTTCCTGTTACGTTGGCTCCTCCCGGGAAGAAGGGTACCAATCCCATCAGGTTGTTGAAAAAAATAAAGAAAAAGACTGTCAAAAGATAAGGAGCGAACTTGCGATAGTTGTGCCCTACACAGGGTCTGATCACATCGTCTACGATCATCATGATGAACATTTCCATCAGTCCCACCAGACCCTTCGGAGCTTCCTCCTTCTGGTTGTGCCTGCGGTACCACCTGGAGACATACAGGATCAGGAGAACCAGCAACATGCTGTTGATCATAATGGAAAGAGCGATCTTGGTGACGGACAGATCTACCGGACGTACTTCTTTGCCTTGCGCGTCACGCTCTACGATCTTTCCGGGCCATGCGCTTTCTTCCCCGGCTATATGGAATCCGTGGTAGCTGTCCTTTCCATGATGGAAACGGGAAGAAGAAAACAGATGCCACCCGCTTGTATGGCTGTAAAGGATCACTGGCAACGGTATGCTGACGTGGGTCACTCCCCATGTGGTGATGTGCCATTCATACTCGTCTTCGATGTGTCCGAAGATGATCTCTTTCGGATCTACTTCACCTGCCTCCCCTCCTCCTGCCGCACAGACAGGCAAACCGACCAGTAACAATAGGGTGGTCAGAAGAAAAAAGAAGGGTATGTTATTCCTGTTTTTCATGCTTCGCATCTTGTTTTTTCTTATCCTTTTCGAAAGCGAGGAAGAACCTGGATTCGAAAACCAGAAATATGAGATAAAAGACGATAAACGTCAGTAGAAATTCTCTGGCGTATGTCCTGAAAAAATAACAGTAGATGAGCCAGACCATCAACGTAATTACGATCTTTACCACCTTCATGACCAGGTAAAGCAGCAGCAACTTCTGTGGCTGGAAGTGTTGGCAACGTTCCAGCATACTGATGTAGAAGAAGCTGAATACAAAAAAATAGACAGGTATCAGCAGATAGTCCGGAAAATAGTGTCCGGGAAAGATATAGATCAGTATCCCCGCGCCCAGCCATCCGGTGAGCAGTGTGAGCCCTGTCAGAGCGATCAGAAATTTACGTTGGATAAGTGAAAAGCTCATTTTACTGATTCAGGTTAAGTTACGCAGACAGATATGAGTCCGTTGCTGAGTTCAACAAATCCTCCTCCGATATCCAGTGTATGTTCCGTACCGTCGGGAGTGGCATATACAACTGTTCCTTTTTCTAAGGAAGAGACGATAGGCGCGTGATGGGGCAGGATGGTAAACCGTCCCAATGTGCCGGGGAGAGTTACTTTACGTACCTCACCGTTGTACAACTCCTCCTCCGGAGATATGATCGTCAGTTTCAGTTCCATGGTTACGGATCAAAAGTTTATTCTTCGGCTTGCGCCAGCAATTTCTCTCCTTTTTCGATCGCTTCTTCTATGGTTCCCACATTGAGGAAAGCCGGTTCGGGCAGGTGATCCACTTCTCCGTCTAAGATCATACGGAATCCCCGGATCGTATCTTCGATGGAAACCATCACACCGGGCACTCCGGTAAACTGTTCGGCCACGGTGAAGGGCTGCGAAAGGAAACGCTGTACCCGGCGCGCCCGGTTTACTAATATGCGATCTTCATCGGAAAGTTCTTCCATTCCCAGGATGGAGATGATATCCTGTAGTTCTTTGTTGCGCTGGAGGATCTGCTTCACCTGCTGGGCCACATGGTAATGGTCTTTACCAACTACCGACGCATCGAGGATACGCGAGGTAGACTCTAAGGGATCTACCGCCGGATAGATACCCAGCTCGGCGATCTTACGACTCAATACAGTGGTGGCATCGAGGTGAGAGAACGTGGTGGCAGGCGCGGGGTCTGTGAGGTCGTCGGCAGGTACATATACCGCCTGCACCGAGGTTATAGAGCCCGACTTAGTAGAAGTGATACGCTCCTGCATGGCACCCATCTCGGAGGCCAGGGTGGGCTGATACCCTACTGCCGAGGGCATACGTCCCAGGAGTGCGGATACTTCCGATCCGGCCTGGGTGAAGCGGAATATATTGTCTATAAAGAAAAGGATATCCCGACTTCCGCTCTCGCCTCCCAGGTCGCGGAAAGATTCAGCTACCGTCAGCCCCGAAAGAGCCACGGACGAACGGGCTCCGGGAGGTTCGTTCATCTGTCCGAATACCAGGGTAGCCTGTGATTTGGCCAGCTCTTCGTGATCCACTTTAGAGAGGTCCCAATGTCCCTGTTCCATTCCTTTTTTGAATTCCTCACCGTAACGGATCACTCCGGACTCGATCATTTCGCGCAACAGGTCGTTCCCTTCACGGGTACGCTCTCCTACTCCGGCGAACACGGAAAATCCGTTGTGTTTCTTGGCTATGTTGTTGATCAGCTCCATGATGAGTACCGTTTTTCCTACTCCGGCACCTCCGAACAGTCCGATCTTTCCTCCCTTGGAATAGGGTTCGAGCAGGTCGATCACCTTGATGCCGGTAAACAGGACTTCCTCCACCGTGCTCAGGTCTTCAAACTTAGGGGGTTCACGGTGAATGGGGTAAGCTCCCTGGCGATCGAGTTCCTGCATCCCGTCGATAGTCTCTCCTACCACGTTCATCAGGCGGCCTTTGATCTGGGCACCTACAGGCATTGTAATGGGCTGATCGGTAGGGAATACTTTCAGCCCTCGTTGCAGGCCGTCGGTACTATCCATGGCTACCGTGCGCACTGTACTCTCTCCGATGTGCTGTTGCACCTCCACGATCAGTTTTTTGCCGTTGGGCCTCCGGATCACCAATGCGTCATGGATGCTCGGAAGTGTTACTTCGGCCTCAGCTCCTTCGAAAGATACATCTACCACAGGTCCGATCACTTGTGATATATGTCCGATAATCTGTGACATAAGCAAAATTTCTCTTTATCTTTTAATATGGGATTAT
Source organism: Bacteroides sp. (assembly GCA_020861095.1). Lineage (GTDB taxonomy): Bacteria > Bacteroidota > Bacteroidia > Bacteroidales > Bacteroidaceae > Bacteroides. Next base: position 467 of record JAJBTC010000043.1, on the reverse strand, counting down.
TGCGCTCTTTTGTTGTCGTATGACAATAAAATGTTGTTTCTCTATTAGCTCAGGTAACCATCAGACAGATCTGTGAGCTGCATGGCAAATGTATAAACAATTCTCTGCATTTCCTCGGATTTGATCAACAATTGTGGAAAGAAGACCTATTATTCCGAAGAAAAAACCAATTTTTACAAACTCTCTTCTCATTCAAAGGGATCTGGTCGCTGTACTTTTTCGAGCCGATGAAATGAAAAGGCAAGCACTGTTGTTTTTCATAGGTTGCACTTTTGGTTTTTACCCTATGATGTCTGAAAACAGGGGCGAAATTACAGTTTATTCCGATACATTGTAACTCCGGGACAGAGGTTAATAAAAGTTAACTAACAGGATCTTAGTTGCTTTGAGACAAAAAAAGAAGGAACTTTTTGATTTACGATTTACTCCCTTCGGTCATGACCATTATTCGATTCTTTACATTAAAG
>JAJBTC010000125.1 GCA_020861095.1 Bacteroides sp. | reverse complement strand
GTACACGAACGGCCTTCCTTGTTACCGTCCTGCAAACTTGCAACTGTCTTTTTTGCCATGGGTTATACTCTTATTTAATTTCTTTATGTAGGGTTACTCTCTTCAGGATCGGATTGTATTTTTTCAATTCCAATCTTTCTGTAGTATTTTTTCTATTCTTTGTAGTAATATAACGGGAAGTTCCCGGCATACCACTTTCTTTGTGTTCTGTACATTCCAGAATCACCTGCACTCTGTTTCCTTTTGCCTTTTTTGCCATAAGTCAGTTCTCCTCTGTGTTTAGCCAATTACTTTAATACTCTTCCAATCACAAAATCCTTTAGCCACCGCATCATTCAGCGCAGCGTCCAGACCTTTTTTGTTGATTGTACGCAAACCTGAAGCAGAGACACTGAGAACAATCCAGCAGTCTTGCTCTACATAGTAGAATTTTTTCGTAAACAAGTTCACATCAAACGTTCTTTTGGTACGTCTGTTAGAGTGTGAAACATTGTTGCCAACCATGGCTTTTTTTCCGGTAATTTGACAAATCTTCGACATTTCTATCTTATTTTTTATAGTTTCAATTTATCGTTGTTTCAAACAGAGCGCAAAGTAACAACTTTTATTGTTAACAAACAAATTATTTTTAAAATAATTCGCTGTCTGAGAGCAATATTTATTCATTCCAACGCGTCCGAAAGCATGATCAACGCTTTGTTGCAGGCTCTTTCGATATTCATCTCACGCCCTCTGTCGCCCTGCTGCAGGAAAGTAAATATTTCGTTTTTACAGGCAACCGCGATCCACACCGTTCCTACAGGTTTGTCCGGTGTTCCTCCTGCCGGGCCAGCTATACCGGAAGTAGCAAGGGCACAATCCGTTTTCAACGTATCCATCGCCCCTTTTACCATTTCGATCACTGTCTGGCGGCTTACCGCCCCATATTTCTCCAGCGTTTCCGGCAAAACACCCAACAGATCTTCTTTTACCTGATTGGCATAGGCTACTATGCTTCCTTTGAAATAAGCCGAACTTCCGGCAACGGAAGTGATACGCGCGGCCATATTTCCTCCTGTACAACTTTCTGCCGTAGCAACCGTCAATCCTTTTTCACTTAGTATCTCTCCCAACAAGACCTCCGGAGCCTGTTCCCGGTCCGCATACAGGTCTTCTCCCAATATCGCTTTGAGTTTTTGTCCCTCTTCATCCAGAAGCAGATTGAGTTCCGGCTTCCGCCTGCCTCTGGCGGTAAGTCTGAGCCGCATCCACCCCGGTTTTGGCAGGTAAGCAAGTTTGATACAGTCGGGCAAGAGTTCTTCCCAGGCCTGTAATTTCTCAGCCAGCACAGATTCGGGATAATTCTTCACCATGAAACTCCGGTGCAGAATGAAGTCTGTGTGGAACTTTTCACGTAACCGCGGGATCACCTCTTCTGTCATCACCGTAGTCATCTCCTGCGGCACTCCCGGCAGAGAGACCAGTACAGACCCGTCTTTCTCAAACCAGGTTACCGGAGCACTTCCCACCCGATTGGGCAGGATCACAGCATTCTCAGGGACATAGGCCTGACTGCGATTCAAAGCATTCATCGGAATGCGTCCGGCCAATACATGCTGTATATTCCGGAACACTTCTTCACTAAATACCAGCCGGGTACCAAAGTATTGACACAAGGTCTGTTTGGTAATATCATCTTTCGTGGGTCCCAGACCACCAGTCATCAGTACCAAACCTGCCCGTTGCAACGCACTATCTACCGCATCCAGAATTTCCTTCTTCCTGTCGCGTACGGAGGTGACCCGTACCACCTCTATCCCGATCCGGTTCAACTCCCGTCCCATCCAGGCAGAGTTGGTATCCACCACCTGACCGATCAGCAATTCGTCTCCTATGGTTATGATCTCGGCAAACATATCTGCAGGTTATCTTATTTATTATAAGGTGACACGTGAATAAGCAGGCAGATCGATCGGACAGAAATCTCTGTCCTGATATTTAAAATATCCTGTCATAGCGATCATAGCGGCATTATCTGTAGTATATCCGAACTTAGGTATAAATATCTCCCAACCATACTTATCGGCATGTTCCCGGAAAGCCTGCCGCAATCCGTTGTTCGCAGAGACTCCTCCTGCTACCGCCACTTGTCTGATCTTATATTGCCTGGCAGCCTTCCTGAGTTTATCCATCAGTATTTCTACCACAGTATATTCCAGTGAGGCAGCGAGGTCGTTGAGATGGTTCTGAATGAAATCGGGATCCTCTTTCAGCCAGTCACGGAGTGAATAGAGAAAGGAGGTTTTCAGTCCGCTGAAACTATAGTCCAGCCCCGCAATATGGGGCTTGTTGAAGGTGAATGCCTTCGGATTGCCCTGCCTGGCCAATCTGTCGATGATCGGTCCTCCGGGATAGCCCAATCCCATGACTTTCGAACATTTATCTATAGCTTCCCCTGCCGCGTCATCGATGGTCTGTCCCAGTATCTCCATGTCATTATAAGATCTGACAAGGATGATCTGCGAGTTTCCTCCGGACACTAAAAGACACAAAAAAGGGAATTCGGGAGCTGTATGGAGTTCATCTTTTTCTTTAATAAAATGTGCCAATACGTGAGCAGACAGATGGTTAACATCAATAAGAGGTAGATTCAATGACCGCGCGAACCCTTTTGCAAAAGAGACTCCGACCAGCAAAGACCCCATCAGACCGGGACCCCGGGTAAAAGCCACCGCGCTCAACTCTTCTTTACGGACACCCGCCCTTTTCAACGCTTCGTGCACAACGGGAACTATATTTTGTTGATGGGCTCTGGAAGCCAGTTCCGGTACTACCCCTCCATATGCTTCGTGTACCGCCTGTCCGGCAATTACATTTGAAAGGAGATATCCATTCCTGATCACCGCAGCGGAAGTATCGTCACAGGAAGACTCGATCCCCAATATTATTGTACTCATAAGTGAATAGAAGTTTAAACGCTGCAAAAGTAGTGATAAAAGTAGGATGGATAATATTATATTTTATATTTTTGTTGGCAAATAACAAGAGCCTGTTTAAATTTTAATTACGTTGACTGTTGGGTTGACAATGTCAACCGTTGGTTCCACGGGAAATTTAGTACAGGTTCTGAAGCTTCCCGGTTAGATAGAGCTATCATCCATCGGTATTTCTATGATATACTGAAACATGGATAAATCGTCTGCACACAGAACAGAGCAAATCTGAAACAGACCGAAACATAAAGCTGGTTATACAAAAGAAGCAGCCATTTCAAAAAAGTATCGGCCATAGGAACACTTAAAAAAACACTTCGTTGGATTCTGGGTATTACACTGGGGGTATACATCGGAACCATCGTTTTGCTGAATATACCTTATATCCAGCAAAAGATGTCTGTGTTCATTGCCCGTCAACTGTCCGAATTGCTCGACACACAGGTCTCCATAGGGCGTGTGAATATGGGTTTGCTCAACCGCATCATTATAGACGACCTTCTGCTCAACGACCACAGCGGAGAAGAACTGCTAAAGGTAACCCGCCTTTCCGCCAAATTCGAGATCCTTCCTTTGTTCCAACAGAAGATCTCTATCGGTAATGTACAGCTTTTCGGATTCAACATACAGCTTCACAGGGAAACACCGGATACTCCTTCCAATTTTCAGTTTGTTATAGACGCGCTCACCCCTGAGACACCCCGAAATACGGAACTGGATCTGCGGATCAACTCCTTACTTATGCGTCGGGGCAAACTGTCATACGATGTATGGTCTGAGCAGGAAACTCCCGGCAGATTCAACCCGCGCCATATACGTCTCAACAATATCATAGCCAACATTTCCCTCAAAGCTCTCCAGACCGATTCGATCAATGCGGCAGTCAAACGTCTGAGCGTCGAGGAACATTCCGGCTTCGACCTTCAGCGGATCAGTATGAAAGTATTGGCCAATGAGAAAGAGATGCGTATAGAAAATCTTTCTGTAGATCTTCCGGGAACCGCCTTACGCATGGATACGATCCGGATGGTCTACGATAGCCTGGGGGCTTTCCGGCAAGTTACCCAGGAGGTAGAGTTTTCTTTCCGGATGCTGCCTTCTCATATTACCTTACAGGATTTTGCCCCTTTTGTACCTGCTTTCGGGCACTTTTCTGAAAAATTATTTGTGGGAATCGACGCGGATGGCACCATCAACAACCTGAATTGCTCACGTCTGGATATAGTGGCAGACGAGCATATCCGCCTTCACGGGAATGTTTCTTTTCAGGAACTCTCCAGTCCGGAAGACGCGTTTGTATTCGGACATTTGTCCCAGCTTTATGCAGACAGTTGGGGAATAGATTTCCTGTTGCGGAACCTGAGCAGTGGCTATCAGGGAGTGCCTCCTGTATTAGACAGATTAGGCAGTCTTTCTTTTCGCGGAGAAGTTTCCGGATATTTCACAGATCTGGTGACTTACGGAGTCTTGCAAACCGATCTGGGAGTTGCGCAAACAGACGTCAAATTAAGTATAGACAAAGAAAAGGACCTATTCTCCTATTCGGGGATTGTAAAAACATCCGATTTCGATCTGGGTAATCTGATAGCAAACGAACAATTCGGGAACGTAACCTTCAACTTAGATATAGACGGGAAGCACCAAACATCCCAACTTCCCTCTATTGAGATAAAAGGGTTGGTGAGTTCCATCGAATACAGGGAATACAAGTATGAGAACATCACCATAGATGGTACCTATCAGCGGGGAGGGTTCAACGGGCAGATCGCTCTTGACGATGAAAATGGTTCCGCCTGGTTAAGTGGTAGCTTCTATCTGGCAGACAGAACGCCCTCTTTCAATTTCAAAGCGATCATTTCCGGATTCCGTCCTCACGACCTCAATATCACTTCCAACTACGAGGATACGGAATTCTCTCTGAAATTAGCCGCTGATTTCACCGGGAAAAATATCGATGAAATGATCGGTGAGATCCATGTAGACAGCTTTCTGTATGTATCTCCGGGAAAAAATTATTTCTTAGATAATCTGCGTGTGGTCTCTTCCCGACAAGCATCCACCAATCAGTTATCTGTCCGTTCCGAATTCCTCCAGGCTCACATCGAAGGGAATTATTCGTATCGTACACTCCCGAATAGCATCCTGAATACACTCAAACGTTATCTTCCTTCCCTTATACTACCCGATAAGACACTCTCCGAATCTTCTAATGATTTCAGTTTCGAAATACACCTGCAACATGCAGATCTGCTTTCTACTGTCTTTGATATCCCGCTTCGTCTCTACAATCCTGTCAGTATCAAAGGCTATCTGAACGAGTCCGGACAGCGCCTGCGCGTACATGGATACTTTCCGCGTCTGAGATATGGAAATATGTTCATTGAATCGGGCATGCTACTGTGCGAAAATCCCGGTGACAGCTTCACAAGTAACATCCGATTTACCAGCCAGCGACCCACCGGAGCAGTGAATGTATCTTTAGAAACACAGACTAAAGACGATAAGATCCTTTCCAGACTACACTGGGGCAACAATTCTCCGGTTACTTACAGCGGAGAATTGTCTGCCACCACCTCTTTCTCACGCAGAGAGGGAGATAATCCATTCCTGGAAACGCTGGTAGATATCCAGCCCACAGAGATCATTCTCAATGATTCGATCTGGAACCTGCACCCGTCACAGATCCTGATAAAGCCCGGAGCGATCTATGTAGATGATTTCTTTTTCAGCCACAAAGATCAATTCGTAAGGATCAACGGACTGGCTTCGGAAAACAACAACGACTCGATCGTGGTGGATCTGAAAGATATTGATATCAGTTATGTATTTGATATTGCCAAAGTCCGGAACGTGGATTTTAAAGGGCATGCTACCGGCAAGGCATACGCTTCCGGGATTTTCGCAAAGCCAGTGATGAACACGGAACTGTTTGTACGGGATTTCATCTTCAACGAAGGCCTTCTGGGCGATCTGCACGTGCAGGGAATGTGGGACGATGAAGAAGAGGGCATCCTGTTAAACGCGCACATACAGGAACAGGAGATAGCACGTACCTATGTCAATGGATATATCTATCCGCTGAAGCCCAGAAGCGGTCTGGAATTGTTCATCGACGCACAGGGAACCAATATTAAATTCCTGGAATTCTATATGGGGAGTGTAGCTTCCGAACTACAGGGCAGAGTTCGTGGGAACGTTCGTCTGTTCGGTCCATTTCAGAACCTGAATATAGAAGGAGACCTGATGACAGACGCTTCTCTCAAAATAGATATCCTCAACACCACCTTCCTTGTGAATGACAGTATACATGCCATACCGGACCAGATCCAGTTCAGGCAGATGGCGCTATCTGATCCGGAGGGTCACACAGGAACCGTAGACGGATACCTGAATCATAAAAATTTCAGTGACATAGAGTACCGTTTCAACATAGATGTCCATAATATGCTGGTCATGAACACACAGGAGAGCCCCGACTTTCCCTTCTATGGAACGGTGTATGCTTCCGGCAACGCACGCCTCTCCGGAAATACGGACGAACTCCATGTGAACGCGGCAGTGACTACAAACCGAAATACCAATTTTGTATACAGCCTTGCCACCGCTGCCATGGCTACCAGCAATCACTTCATAAACTTTACAGACAAAACTCCGCGACGCTTGCAACCGGACTCGATAGACTATGTAACCAGCGATTACCAACGGTTCCTGCAGCAGGAAGAAGAGTCCGAAACAGATATCCGGTTGGATATCCTGGTAGAAGCCACCCCGGATGCTTCCGTACGTATCATTATGGACCCTAATGCCGGAGACGATATCACTGCCCGCGGCACCGGAAGTATACGTACGGAGTTCTTCAACAAAGGAGATGTCAAGCTGTTCGGGAATTACCGGATCAGTCAGGGGAGCTATAAGTTCAGTCTTCAGGAGGTGATCCGAAAAGACTTTATCATACAGGAAGGCAGTAATATCCTGTTCAACGGAGATCCGTTCGATGCCAATCTGGACATCCAGGCTGTTTACACGGTGAACTCGGTCTCCCTGAATGACCTGATCGCTTCAGGGTCAGGAACGAGTAGCCTGACCGCTCAGCCCAATGTGCGTGTAAACTGTCTGATGAATCTTTCAGGCAACCTGACACAGCCTACCATCAAATTAGGTATTGAATTGCCCAACGAACGGGACGAGGTACAAGCCATGGTACGCCATTATACAAATACCGAAGAAGAGCTGAGTATGCAATTCCTCTATCTGCTGGGTATCGGTAAGTTCTATACGCCCGACTACGCGGGAGTGAGCCAGAGTTCCAATATGATGACTTCGGTACTCTCCTCTACGCTTTCGGGACAGCTCAACAACCTGTTTTCCCAGATTATTAACAACAACAACTGGAGCTTAGGCACCAATCTGAGCGCGGGAGACAAGGGCTGGACCGATATGGAAGTGGAAGCGATACTTTCCGGACAGCTCCTCAACAATCGTCTCCTGATCAACGGAAATTTCGGCTACAGAGATAACCCTTTGTCTACAACGAACTTCGTCGGAGATTTCCAGGCCGAATGGCTGCTGACACGCTCCGGAGACATACGTCTGAAGGGATACAACGAAACCAACGACCGATACTATACCCGTTCGGCACTCACCACACAAGGGATAGGTATCATCTACCGAAAAGACTTCAACAAATGGTCAGACCTGTTCTGGAAAAAAAGATGGCTCAGGAAACGCGAACAGCAAGACTCCGCCGACGCGGAACCTCAGGAAGAAGATCCCGGAGAATCCGGACCAACACAGGACGGCGACACGAATGAGACATAGAGCGTCCGTTCTTTATCTCCTTTTCAGCCTATAAAGAAACGTACTTTTATCTGGAAACAATCCGCTTTCCAAACGGGGTCAGTGCCAGGGCAGCCAACTTGAAATGCTGCACACCGAAAGGTATGCCAATGATGGTAATACACAGCAGTAAACCGAAAAACAGGTGTTCCAGACAGATCCAGAACCCACCGACGAAGATCCAGATCAGGTTCATGATCACACTCAGACATCCCCCTGCCTGAGGCACTGTCTGTATCTCTTTATGGAAAGGCCAGAAGGCCAGCTGTGCCATTTTCAGTGTTTGCAGTCCGAAGGGTATTCCTATAATAGTGATCATCAGCAACAGGCTGGCAATTAAATAGGAAAAAGCAGTGATCACTCCTCCGAACACGAGCCATAAGATATTGAATAGTAGTTTCATGATTCTTTCTTTGTAAATGAAATAAGTCCTCTGTGCAAAAATAGGAAATCCTCTTCATTTTGCAAACAGGTATGCCCATTCCGGGATTTTCTTTTCCCGATAAAAAAAGAGAGTGTATCCACAGTCTACCTGTTTCCGGACACACCCTCCTTATACATTATATAACAGGTTCTTAATAAGCTCTGGCAAAAATTACCCTTCCTTCCGAAGGCTTGCCTGTAACCATGCACCTGCCTGGCGTACGGTCTCCTTCCAGAGGGATACAACGGATCGTGGCTTTTGTCTCCTCCTTGATCTTTTCTTCTGTTTCGGGAGTGCCGTCCCAGTGAGCCAGGATAAATCCTCCTTCTTCGATCTTTTCTTTGAATTCGTCGTATGTATCTACACTTACTGTATGTGATTCGCGGAAATCCAGTGCTTTCTGATAGATATTCTGCTGAATATCCGCCAGCAATTGTTGCACATACCGTTCAATGCCGTCGCAGGAAACAGTCTCTTTTTCCAGGGTATCCCGGCGCATAACCTCGATCGTATTGTTTTCCAGATCGCGTCCACCCATCACCAGACGCACCGGCACCCCTTTCAGTTCATACTCCGCGAACTTGAATCCCGGACGCTTGTTGTCGGCGTTATCGTATTTCACGGAGATCCCCAGGGCTTTCAGTCCTGCCACAATACCAGCGATCTTTTCATTGATCTGTGCCAGTTGCTCCTCGTTCCTGTAGATCGGCACAATCACCACCTGGAAAGGAGCCAGTGTCGGTGGTAATACCAGACCGTTGTCGTCGGAGTGAGTCATGATCAATGCTCCCATCAAACGGGTAGATACCCCCCAGGAAGTGGCCCATACATACTCCTGTTTATTCTCTTTGTTCAGGAACTGCACGTCAAAGGCTTTCGCGAAATTCTGTCCCAGGAAGTGTGAAGTCCCGCTTTGCAACGCTTTGCCATCCTGCATCAAGGCCTCTATGGTATAGGTTTCCAAAGCTCCCGCGAACCGTTCATTGGCCGATTTGATCCCTTTCACCACCGGCATAGCCATGTATTTCTCGGCAAACTCTCCATATACATTTAACATCCGGAGTGCCTCTTCTTCTGCCTCCTCTTTGGTAGCATGCGCGGTGTGTCCCTCTTGCCAGAGAAACTCCGCCGTACGCAGGAACAGACGCGTACGCATTTCCCAACGCATCACATTGGCCCATTGGTTGCACAGGATCGGCAGGTCGCGGTAAGAGTTGATCCAGTTTTTATAGGTATTCCAGATAATGGTTTCCGAAGTCGGACGAATGATCAGTTCCTCTTCCAGGCGGGCCTCCGGGTCTACAACCACTCCTTTGCCATCCGGAGAGTTTTTCAGACGATGATGGGTTACCACCGCACATTCTTTGGCAAACCCTTCCACATGTTCAGCTTCACGACTCAGGAACGATTTGGGAATAAGCAACGGGAAATAGGCATTTACATGCCCTGTCTCTTTGAACATATCATCCAACTGTCTTTGCATCTTCTCCCAGATCGCGTAACCATAAGGTTTAATGACCATACACCCCCGCACGGCAGATGGTTCTGCCAGGTCTGCTTTGAGTACCAGGTCATTGTACCATTGTGAGTAATTCTCGCTTCGCCTGGTAAGTTCTTTCAATTCTTTTGCCATTCTTCTATGCTGATTTAATTTTTCTTATTTTTCTTTCATTCCCCTTCCCTTTTTCCAAGGAACCAGGGAAGATCCCGGAAATGATCTGCAAAATTACTAAAAATGGCTGAAAGGAAGTTCAATTTCTTTTGAAAATTAAGACATTGTTTGGATTTTCCACGAATAATGAATTTTTCGATTCTTCGCTCTTTCTTCTGACTTTTTTAGCTTTACTGACCGCCTGATTGCCATCTTTTCCGGTTTTCTTTCAGACGCAACTATGGAGACGCAACTATGCGTCTCTACATCCTCCGCGATTGACTTTGTCAACTGATGGTTATCGCATCGGAAAAAGAAAAAACGGACTAAAAAATAAGAATGAACCGCAGGTCAGCGAAGTCAACCAGAGCGTCAGCGGAGCTAATCAAAAAAACGAACAACATCCAAACAGTTCCTAAAATACGCCTTTCTATGCACATCAGGTGCTCTTCTTATCGATCATCGCGGCCACCGTCGCATCTCCTGTCACATTCACTGCCGTACGCAACATATCCAACGGACGGTCCACTCCCAGGATGAGTGCCAACCCTTCCGCGGGTACTCCAATAGAAGAAAGCACCATCGTCAGGATCACATAACTTCCTCCGGGAATCGCGGGAGTACCGATGGAGGAGAGGGTAGTAAGCAATATCACAGAAAGCAATTGTGCCCAGGTGAGTTCGATGCCCAGTACCTGAGCAATGAAAATGACAGCAATGGCCTGATAACAACTGGTTCCGTCCATATTGATCGTCGTGCCTATGGGAAGTACAAAGGAAGCGACCTCGTTAGAGACACCCAGCTTTTGCTCCGTTACCTCCAGCGTCAGAGGCAGCGCAGCCGCACTGGAACTGGTAGTAAACGCAAGCAGTTGAACCGGATAAATGTTTTTAAGAAAGAACACAGGACGAAGCCGGCTGAAAAAGTGTACCAGTGCCGGATAGAATAAAAAGATCAATGTCAGTAAGGCCAGGACCACCGTACCCGCATATACGGCCAAAGCTCCGAAGACGGACATATTCCCTGAAAAATCGACCACCAGTGTTGTCATTAGAGCAAATACACCGTATGGGGTAAACAGTATGATAAAATCCACCATTTTCAGAACGATCTCATACAAACTGTCAAACAACTTAATTACAGGAGCTGTCTTCTCTCTATCTAAGCTCAGGGCAGCAATACCGAACAACAGAGCAAAGAAGATCACTTGCAGCATACGGTTGTTGCTGGAGGCCGCATTCACAATGTTATCCGGAATGATCTCATCCAGAAAGGCCAGAGGACCCCGTTCCTGGGTCAGTTCGGCTACCGCACGCTGCTGCTCTACCACCTCCTGATAGTTCTGCTGCATTCCGGCAGCCTCTTCCCGGTCAAAAAAACGTCCGGGACGTATGCTCAATGCCAGAGTTACCCCGATGAGGATAGCAAAAAACGTCGTACCCAGATAGATCGCTACCGTTCGTAGTCCGATCTTTGAGAACCGGCTGATATCCTGAAGTCCTGTAACCCCTTTGAATAAAGAAAGAAACACAAGAGGTACGGCAATCAGTTGCAATAATTTGATAAAAACCCGCCCAAAGGGCTTCAACCACATACCGACAAACTCTTCCCCATGGAAATACAGAGCAATCGTACCGGCCAGTATTCCACCCAGCATGCCCAATAAGATCTGCAGGTACAGAGGAATTCTCTTCTTTTTTCTTTGTGTATCACCCATGCGGTTTCCTGAATTATTCATCTATTACATGTTATCCGGGAAACAAAAGTAATCATTAATTAGTTCTGATAAAAATTGTTCCGATAAATCAGGGAATTTATTGATGTACGATGTACTTATTTACAATTTGTAAACACAAAGACCGTCACATATATCTTGATGACGATTAACATCCACATGTAGAGACGCAAAGAGATTTACGATTTAACAATGTACGATTGAAATTACAGAAAGCATAGGTTTGTAAATCCCTATGTGTACCATTTTATATGCAAACATACGATACGCACGGTATACACTGGTGTCTGGAATAAATCGCTACCATCTGGGATAATATATTTTATTTCAATTATTTATATCTATTTTTTACTCGGAGGATTTCAACCTACTGCATTTTCATGAGCTATCAAAATGATAGTTATTCTCTCTGAAAGCCCGAAGTGGCTTTACTGTGCATAACCCCCAGTGAAGTAAAGAGAGGTCACTGAAAAAGTCCCCGTTTTTTCCTTGCTGCTTGTTTTTTGATGGAATCCTTTTCTCTGTCTTTTCTTTT
>JAJBTC010000162.1 GCA_020861095.1 Bacteroides sp. | reverse complement strand
GTTTTTTGATGCAGATAGGGTATCAAACACCTCCTGATATTCCATACAAAATTATCCTGTTTATAATATATTTCGTTTACAATATATTTCGTTTATAAAGTACCTGTTTTACAGGGTATTCCATTTAACAAGTATCCTTTTTATCTGGTATTCCATTTACATCATGTCCTGTTTACAGGATATTCCATTTATAACCTGGTCTGTTTATATGACATTCCATGTATCAGGTATATGGTTTACCATGTATCTGTAGTGCTGCAGGCACGTCAGATACATCGTATAATATAGGCCAGATTATATGATATGCGATACATTTTGTAATATATGATAGATTATATACCATGCAATCAATTGTAGGACGACATGCAATCAATTGTAGGATATGCGATAGAGAACGGAGAGGATTCTCAGATAGAAAATCAAGGATTTACCAGAAGATAAAAGACTGATAAATAGTTCTGTAAAACGGTACTGCCTATCAATAAACGAATTGCCTTTCCGGGAGCTTTTGAATATCCTGGCTGTAAGCACCGGGAAACAGGAACACAATCAGCCATACTCTTGAATGAATAGTCTTCATAAAGGCGTTTTTAAAGGAAGATCTCATCTACCTGAATACCGGTAACTTTATAAAAACCCTATCCGGAAAATATCTTTTTACCGGATTGACTGTTTTTTTATCGGATGGCATCGCTTGCGGCCATTCTCAGGAATGCTCTTTCCGACGCTGTAACAGGGGGTTCAACTTTTTACACATACTGTTTCTTTTTTCACGAATAATTCCGACATTTGCCATTGTATCCGGTTGTTCGTGTCGTGAACACCTTTTAGGAGACGATTGTTTGTAAGTACATCCCTTACTCCGCATATAGCCTGAACGGAAAAAGCAGACAGGATCGTTTGCTCCAAAGGATCAGATCCGGATGGTTTTACATGTAAAAGAATATCAACTAAAAAAATAATTCATTATGAAAAAGATCATTCTTCCTGTTATCTGTACAGTTCTGTTCTTTGGCTGCGGAGGCAGCACTTCTCAGGAAAACACGGCGGATCCTGCTTCCGCGGCTTCTGTTGCCACGCTGGATCGCAGTAAACTGAAAGGCAGCGAATTTATGGATCTCTTTAAGGAGATACGTCCGACGGAATTAAGTGAGAACGTATTTAAGGTATTTTCCGAAGATTATGCCGTGATCACGTCCGGAGTGGCCAGGGATTATAATTCCATGGTAGCTTCCTACGGTGGTTGGGGCATTCTTTTTGAAGAACCTGCTGCCTGGTGTTTTCTGCGTGCCAACCGCTATACGCTGGAATACATTCGCAGAAACGGCACCTATACCCTTTCTTATTTTGACGATGAAGACAAAGAAAGTATCCTGATCTTCGGAACAAGCTCAGGACGGGATTCGGAAAAGATGAATACCCACTCCCTGCATCCCGTACAGACACCGGATGGCAACATAACCTATAAAGAGGCACGTCTGATCATAGAATGTGAACTCTCACAGATCACCTCCGTGCATCCGGAAGACTACTACTGGGAAAAAGGAAAGACCTTCGTACAGGAAGGATACGAAGACGCGAAAGATTATCATAAATTAGTGTTCGGACGCATTACCCATATCTGGGTCAGGAAATAATACTCCATAGATTTTCTTTCAGAGACCTTACCACCGGTACCTGTGCTTTGCTCTGGCAGCAGATCCCCTGATCCGGTGTGGTGAGGTTTCTTCATTCTGTACCTATGGAAAAGAACAAACACATACAACGATCCTCTATGCCATCTATCCGCGCGATCTCAGCCATAAACTGAAAAAAAGATTCTGTTCAGGAAATAGGTCCGGATCTTAAAATAATAACTATCTTTGAGACCCATACACTGTGAGTCAGTTGTAAGAATGAAATGAAAACATTCCATGAACCATACGCTGTAGAAAGTCAGGGATTATTCATGGATCAAAGAAGTTTTTACGAACTATCTGTCAAATTACAAGAGAAGAACTATGCAATCTCCCGACCATACACATCCATCTACCCTCCGGAAAGTAGGGAGTCTGTGGTATATTCTGTTTTCCGGATTCTTTCTTCCGTTCTATCCCTTTGGAATATTGTACATTGCCATCAGAGCGAAAAACAGGAAATGGATGAAGGTATTTCTGGCCACATTTGCCGTATATATCCTCTCTGTTCTCCTTGCAGGCCTTTTCGGAAACTCTTTTCCGGGCTTTGGAGTTGTGTTATTTTTTATCGGATGGGGCTTTTGTATAGCTTATCTGTTTGCTACTGCCAAAGAATTTCTGTGCTATCTGTATGATCCGGAATATGAACCTCCCACAGAGGCATCCCGACAGTTGTCCGAAAAGAGCATTTCAGATGAGGTAAATGCCATGGGTTCCGGACTGATCCGTAGCCTGAACAGGTGGAAAAAAGAAATTGAGTCTGAACAGATCCAACGCGATATGGATGAACTGATCACGCTTTGTCAGGTGGTGATGCAACGCAACGACGAAGAGAGTAAGAAATTCTATGAACGATATACCGATACCCTGAACCATATGTTGTCTAAATACGACGAAATAGAGAATACACGCATCAACTCTCCTGAGATGCTCAGGTCTATGGAACTGATCGAAAAAAGCATCACAGAGATTGTAGTCGTATTCCGTAACGAGATCAACAAAATGTATAAAAACGATCTGCTCCACCTGAATGCCGGAACAAAAGCATTTATGCAGGACCTGCGCAACAAAGGACTTATAGAATAAAGAAAACCAAAACATACAGACCATGAATACAGATGTAACGCTGAATCCGGAACAGGAGATCACTCCGGAAGAACGTATCAAAGTAGAAACCTATAAATCATCCATTGATTTTTCCAGATCGGACCAGATCATCAATTACGGCGTGGCCACACAGAGCAAAATGTCTCATTTCGCGGAAGGTGTGCTCAACAATGTGAGAGCCCGCGACATGGGAGAGGTGGGAGAATTGCTTACCAACCTGAGCCTGGATATCCGTAAATTCGACAGTGCGACCAAAAAGGACAGCCGTGTATTAGGTATCTTTAAATCCCTCCGACGAAAAGTCGCTTACCTGAAAACGCAATATTCCAAGGTAGAGAAAAGCATCGGCATTATCGAGAAAGAGCTGGAAAAACATATGAAAACGCTGATGAAAGATGTCTATATCTTCAATGAGCAGTATGAAGAGAACTGGAACTATTTCCGCGAATTGACTCTTTACATCCTGGCAGGAGAAGAGAAGATCAAACAAGCGCACGACGAAATACTGCCAGCGATGAAGCTGGAAGCACAGAAAAGCGAAGATCAGCGTATGATCCAGCAATACAACGACCTGGAGCAGCAGGTGAACCGCTTTGAGAAGAAGGTACATGACATGAAGCTGAGCCGCATGATCTCCATACAACTGGCACCCCAGATCCGCCTGGTACAGAACAACAGTGTGACTATGGTAGAGAAGATCCAGTCTACCCTCATCAATACACTGCCTCTGTGGAAAAATCAGATGGTCATCGCGTTGGGGCTGGTACATGCTCAACAGGCCATGGAAGCTCAGAAGAAAGTAACGGACATGACCAACGAGTTGCTGAAAAGTAACAGTGAAATGCTCAAACAATCTACCCGCCAGATCGCGATCGAGAGTGAACGTGGTATTGTGGACCTCGAAACCATACAGAAGGCCAATGAAGACCTGATCGCTACCATGGATGATCTGGTGAAGATCCAGGCAGAGGGCAGACAGAAACGTATGGCAGCAGAGGTGGAACTGAAAGCAGCAGAAGAACAACTCAAACAACGGTTGCTGGAAAGTGGTAAGTTGTGAGTGGTAAGTTATAAGTTTGGAGTGGGAAATATTCATCATTCATGTATAGGTACTACTCCGTCACCTTGTAGAGAGGCACGCCGTGCGTCTCAGCCTACCGGATGGGAATACATACACCCTGTGAAATGCTTTTTGTTGAACGTACACCGCAGAGACACAATTATATGTCTCGTATGTTTGCACATCATATGTTACGCATAGGGATTTACAAACAGATTCTTTCTGTAATTTCAATCGTACATCGTAAATCCGTAAATCGTAAATCTTTTTGCGTCTCTACAGGGTTATGCCTCCTTATTATCTGAACTTCTCTCCATACATTTTTCGGCCCGATAAGTCCTACACTGCCGGAAATCTGTTTTACCACTGATCAAATAATACACGAATCCGAACAATATATATATCCTTTATATCCTGAGTTCTACTTACATTTGCAACAACAAAACAGTTTGAACCATGAAAAAAACCACAGTTTACGCGGTAGGGATCGCACTGCTCGTCGTAGGGTGCACCCATAGACCCGCTTACCGGAACACCTCCCTCTCTGCAAAGGAAAGAGCAGAGGATTTAGTAAGCCGATTGACACTGGAAGAGAAAGTGTGCCTGATGATGGATGGATCCGCACCTGTCGAACGGTTAGGCATTAAAACCTATAACTGGTGGAACGAAGCGTTGCATGGAGTGGCACGCGCGGGACTTGCCACCGTGTATCCGCAACCGATCGGGATGGCAGCGACATTTGATCCGACATTGGTATATAATGTATACGAGACTGTCTCCGATGAGGCACGCGCAAAGTATGTGCATGCTTCATCGCAGGGCAGTTACCAACGCTATCAGGGATTAACCATGTGGACGCCGACAGTAAATATCTATCGCGATCCGCGCTGGGGAAGAGGGATTGAGACCTATGGAGAAGACCCTTACCTGGCTTCTGTGCTGGGCGTAGAAGTAGTGAAAGGCCTTCAGGGACCGGAAGGACAAAAGTACGATAAACTGCATGCCTGCGCGAAACACTTTGCCGTACACTCCGGACCGGAATGGAACCGCCACTCGTTCAACGCGGAGAATATCGCTCCACGTGATCTGTACGAGACCTATCTGCCCCCGTTCGAAGCGTTGGTAAAAGAGGCGAATGTGAAAGAGGTGATGTGTGCTTACAACCGTTTTGAGGGCGATCCGTGTTGCGGCAGTGACCGTCTGCTAATCCATATCCTGCGTGAGGAATGGGGATTTGACGGAGTGGTGGTTTCTGATTGTGGTGCTATCGCCGACTTCTACAAAGAAAACGCGCACCGTACCCATGAAGACGCGGCATCTGCCTCTGCTGATGCTGTACGGGCAGGCACAGATCTGGAATGTGGATCCAGTTATAAGGCTCTGATCGAAGCGGTAGAGAAAGGACTGATCCCGGAAGAAGAGATAGATGTGTCTGTAACACGTTTGCTGAAGGCGCGTTTCGAACTGGGGGAAATGGATGATAACAACCAAGTGGACTGGAACCGTATCCCCTACTCTGTGGTTGCTTCTGCCGGACATGACAACCTGGCTCTGGAAGCCGCGCGTAAGACGATCACGCTGTTGCAGAACAAGGATCAGATCCTGCCTTTGAAACGGGGCGGACTGACGGTAGCAGTAATGGGCCCCAACGCCAACGACTCGGTGATGCAGTGGGGCAACTACAACGGCATGCCTCCGCGTACGATCACGATCCTCGAAGGGATACGTGCCGCGTTGGGCGCAGACGACAAACTGATCTATGAACAAGGTACGGATCTGGTAGAGGGTATACTGATAGAGAGTGTATTCGGCGATTGTACATCGGAAGATGGCAAAGGATTCAGTGCCCGGTACTGGAACAATACCGAACATGCAGGTGAACCCGTGACCACGGTACAGGTAACTCATCCGTTCCACTTCTGCACGGCCGGAGCCACGGTTTTTGCTCCGGGGGTCAACCTCACAGACTTTTCGGCGACCTATACAAGTACGTTCACACCACAACGTTCGGGCGAGGTGGTTTTCCAATTCTACAGTTGCGGCAATTCCCGTGTGGTGATCGATGGTGAGGAGGTGAGAAAATTCTCAAACAAACACGGCAGCCGCAAATCGACCTATGCGATGAAGGTGCAGGTGGGAACGTCTTATGATATTGAAATTGACTATGCATATCAGGGCGGTGAGGCTCAACTGAATTTCGATCTTGGATTTAAAGAAAATGTAAACATGGCCCGCTCTGTGGCTCGTGTGAAAGAGGCAGACGTAGTGATCTTCGCAGGAGGTATTTCCCCGAATCTGGAAGGTGAGGAAATGGGTGTCGACCTGCCGGGATTCCGCAGGGGCGACCGCACGGACATCGAGTTGCCTGCCATCCAGCGCCAGATGGTTCGCGCGCTTCACGAAGCGGGTAAGAAGGTGATCTTTGTCAATTGTTCGGGCTCTCCTATCGGCCTTGAACCGGAGACCCATCGATGTGAGGCTATCCTGCAGGCATGGTACCCGGGACAAGCGGGTGGAAAAGCGGTAGCGGATGTGTTGTTTGGTGAATACAATCCCGCGGGTCGTCTGCCGGTGACCTTCTATCGGAATACAGCACAATTGCCCGATTTCGAGGACTACCATATGGCAGGGCGTACCTATCGTTATATGAACGAAAAGCCACTGTTCCCGTTCGGCTACGGATTGAGTTATTCAACATTTGTGTATGGCACCCCGCGTCTGAGCCAGACGACAGCAACTGTAGGCGAAAAGATCACGCTCACCGTGCCTGTGACCAACAGCAGCCCGCGCGATGGGGAAGAGGTGGTACAGGTATATCTGAAACGTACCGATGACACGGAAGGTCCGCACAAGGCATTGCGCGCTTTCCAACGCGTACACATCCCTGCCGGAGCAACCACTGAAGTGACACTAGAACTCACTCCGAAACAATTGGAATGGTGGGATGCACACTCCAATACCATGCGTACCTATGCCGGGGAATTCGAAGTGATGGCAGGAAGCAGTTCACGTACGGAAGATCTGCAAAAGCTGGATCTGATCTTACAATAAGTTGTAATTATAAGTTGTAAGTTATAAGTTGTAAGTTATAAGTTGTAAGTTATAGGATACAGGCTCTTACATGACTGAAAGGTAGAGTCTATGTTTTAACTTATACCCTAAAAACCGATAAGTAAAAATTGATCATTCATTGTATATTATATATGACTCCGTTATTCTACTGAGACGCACGCTGTGCGTCTCAGCATACTGAATGGAAAAACATATACCATGTGGGATATGTTTTTAATTGGATGTACACCGCGGAGACATCCTCCTATATAGCACCTGCACTGCGGAGACGCATAGGGTGCATTGGTGTCCGGAAAAATAGTCGAAGACTTACAGAACTATCCATAGGACACTCATATACTCGGATTTACTTTGATTTACTTTGATTTTCTCTGAAAGCCCAAAGGGCTTTAATGTCTATAACCCCCAGTGAAGCGCAGTAAGGGCCATAGCCCGTAACGGAGCGACTGGGGGTACATCTGAGGTATCTACAGTCAACCCCAAAGTGGGTTGAATAGAGAAAAACTCCATTCTACATAGCAGGAGCATGATTTTACCTCGTTTTATTCAGGATAGAATCATTCAACCCACTTCGGGGTTGGAGACATAGGACGGCTCACTACCCCCAGTCGCTCCGCTATGCTTCGCTTCACTGGGGGTTATGCACAGTAAAGTCCTCCGGGCTTTCAGAGAGAATCGCAGTAAATGAATGTCATTTGGATAGTATAGGGGGAAATGTAACCGTTTGAAATCCTCCGGATAAAAAACGGATATACATAAGTGAAATAAACCATATGATCTCAAATGTGTGCGATTTATTCCGGGCACCACTGCACGCCGTGCGTCTCTCCAGGGTAACGAAGTATGATATATACAATGAATGATGAATGATGAACACTGATTTATAACTTATAACTTACAACTTAAACTCTCCTCAGGGCATCCACTCCAGGCTATGTATCAGCGGATTTTTCTCACGCCACGAAAGAAGTTCGTCATAACTCTGTACACCGCCTTCAAAGACTGCGTGATAGACTTCAATGCCCGGGATCTTATTCCCTTCCGCTGGCATATCGGTTTTGATCTGAAGAATGGTTCTGCGCAGTCCGGGAGTAAGTTTACGACGTATGGCCTCTGTCACACGCTCTACTACTCCATCGTACTTCGATCCCTTACGGATATGTATCATATCAAATTTCCATACCTCCGCGTCCTTGTCTTGATACAGAGCATGCCATTCAAGACACTCTTCTTCGGTATCCACCAGGTTTTTATAATGAACTTCTTTCCAGCCGGGCCCACAGGCCAGGGATCTTATCACGGAAAAACTGTCTGATACGGAAACCTCCTCTGTATAGATATGCAGATCGATATCTCTGTGCATTAGCAAACCGGTTCGCAGGGAACCTACTATATGGACTTCGCCACCGATGCTTTCCCACAGGGAGATGACGCGGGTATCACTGAGTATAGTATGTGCTGTTTGCTGACGCAACCGGGAAAGTTGAAAAATATCCATGTGAATTTTGTTTGAATCTGTATGAGTTGAATCTGAACGATCTGAGACTGCGAAATTACAAAACTACCGGAACATACAGCTACAAATAGCTATGGAACAAGCGAAAAGAAAGAGGTATCCGATCAAAGAATATCTCTCATAAAATCCGATGGAACCCTGATCTTTTCTATAGTGAAAGACAGGAAACCTAAAGTTGGGGAACAAACGAAATCACCCTCGTTACACGATCGTAACGAGGGTGATTTCGTTTCCAGGCTTTTGAAAAAGCCTTTTGTTTTCACTGCACGGTATCCATATGTACGATCAGATCCAGCACCTTATTGGAGAACCCATACTCATTGTCATACCAGGTCACTAACTTGACAAAATTGGGGTTTAGGGCAATCCCGGCTTTGGCATCGAAGATAGAAGTGCGGGTATCACCGATAAAGTCACTCGACACTACATCATCTTCCGTATATCCCAGGATTCCCTGGAGTTCCCCCTCGGAAGCCGCTTTCACCGCCTGGCATATTTCCTGGTAACTGGCCGGTTTTTCCAGGCGACAGGTAAGGTCTACTACAGACACATCCAATACAGGAACACGGAATGACATTCCGGTGATCTTGCCCGATAGTTCAGGGAAGATCTTTCCTACCGCTTTGGCTGCTCCGGTGGAAGAAGGAATGATGTTGCCCGATGCCGCGCGTCCGCCTCTCCAGTCTTTCAGGGAAGGACCGTCGACAGTGCGTTGGCTGGCAGTGGTAGCATGAATGGTAGACATCAACGCTTCCAGTACACCGAATTTTTCGTGTACGACTTTCACCAACGGAGCTACGCTATTGGTGGTACAGGAAGCGTTGGAAACAAATACCTCTCCTTTGTAAGCCTTTTCATTCACTCCCATAACAAACATAGGAGTATCATCTTTGGGAGGTCCCGACATCACTACACGTCTGGCTCCGGCAGTGATATGCGCTTGTGCTTTTTCCTGAGTGAGGAAAATACCTGTAGATTCGACCACGTACTCCGCGCCGATCTCGTTCCATTTCAGAGCTTCGGGATTTTTCTCTGCCGTGGTACGAATGCTTTTTCCGTTGACTACCAGTTTGTTCCCGTCTACACGGATTTCTCCTTTGAACTGGCCATGCACCGTGTCGTACTTGAGCATATAGGCCATGTAATCTACAGGGATAAGGTCGTTGATCCCTACAATCTCAACGTTCTCATAATTCTGAGCAGCGCGGAACACCAATCGTCCGATACGCCCGAATCCATTAATACCTACTTTAATTGTTTTCATACCTACTAATTTGAGATGAATATATTTATCAGGAGAGGAGAATGGGTTGTCTCTCTTTCCCGATGCAAAGTTACTGTATGATCTGTTTGGCAGCAATGACATAGTATATACAAATACTGCCATATCCAAAGAAATGATTATCTTTGTCAGTGAGACTGTCTGGTGCTGTTACGCGTTCTTCCGGCTGATTCAAAGAGCGTACAACAGACCATAGCGACTCCGGTATACATAGTTTGTATGATAAGTCTTCAGACAGACTCTCTGACTACTAAATTTCTGCTCTATGAATGATAAAAAACAAACCCGCCATATTGTTCTGTTGGTGCCTCATTATTCAACTTTATTGGATATTTGCGGACCATTTGATGTATTTCAGAAGGCTATCGAGTATAGGAATGAAGCCTCTCCCCTACCCGATTTCACCTATCAGATACATGTCGTCTCTACCCGGAGATCGAAACGGATCGAGATGTTGGGAGGTATTTCCATCCTTGGGGAAGGAAGCTACAAAGAGATTGATTATCCGATAGATACGCTGATCATCGGTGGGCTTTCTAACCATCCGGAATACAAACCTGGGAAAGAGGTACTGGCATGGATCAAAGAGCAATCCGGCAAAGTGAGGCGCATCTGTTCGGTATGCGCAGGAGCGTTTATACTGGCCGAAGCAGGGGTGCTGTCAGGCAAAAAGGCGGCTACGCACTGGATGAGGTGCGATAAACTGGCCAGAGAGTATCCGGACACGGAGGTAGACAGGGAAGCGATCTTCGTGAAGGATGGGAATGTGTATACCTCAGCGGGGATCACCACAGGGGTGGACCTGGCACTGGCACTGATCGAAGAGGATCTGGGAAAGACATTCGCACTGAAGATCGCACGTATCATGGTCCTTTTCCTCAAGCGTCCCGGCAATCAGACGCAATACAGTACAGTATTGCAGGCGCAGGAGGTGGATTACCAGCCCATCAACCAGGTGATTGAGTGGATATACAACCACCTGCATGAGGATATTACAGTGGAGAGACTGGCGGAATATTCCCTGATGAGCCCACGCAACTTTGCACGGGTATTTGTGCGTGAACTCAACATTACTCCGATGAAATACGTGGAAAAATTGCGTGTGGAAACTGCCTGTCGCTACCTGACGGAAACCCATCTGACCGTGGATGAGATAGCACATCTTTGCGGATTCAAAAATTCGGTTACTATGAATCGTATATTCTTACATACGTTTCAGACAACTCCTTCGCAATACAGGCGTGGATTCAGAAGTTCGTTCCATTAAAGCAAATTTACATCGTTCTGTCTGGAAGCCTGGAAAGTATGCTCCGTTTTATGGATCTCTTTTTCTGTACCGCCTATGGGTTTTCCACCCTCTCTATGAAAGGGACAGGTTCCAACTTTTTACAGAAAAAAGTGTTATTTATCATAACAGTAAGACGTAAAACCACTTCTTATCCGAAAAGATATTAACTTTTTTGCGCCAGAGAATTAAACCGGACCAGAGAAAAAAGGTCTAAAAGTGAAGTCAGAGAACAGTCCATTAAAAATAAAAAGAAAAGATATGAATAGAAAACGTAGATATACGCTCCTGGCAGTAGCAGTATTATTGACAATGGGTCTCTTTGCCGCTTGTAGAAACAGTTCGAATAGCAAGTCGGCAGAGACAGAAAGTTCACCGCAGGAATCAAACCGACCCCGAAGGGGGACAGCTGCTCCGGACAAAAGCAACGATAAACAATTGCAGGCGTTGCTCGCGGAAACAGTAGATAAATTTGTGCAGCGGGAATATAAGGATACGGAAACGGGAGAAACCATGCAGTACAATCTCTTTATTCCTAAAGGATACGACGAGAGCAAGTCTTATCCGTTGCTGTTGTTTATCGGCGATGCGAGTACAGCAGGGAAAGATGTGAAAGTACCACTGACACAGGGGTACGGGGGTGTGATCTGGGCCAGTGACGCGGATCAGGAAAAGCACCCGGGTTTTGTGCTTGTGCCGCAATACAAAACCCAGACAGTGGATGATGATTTTAATACGTCCTATGAAGTAGAAATGACCATACGCCTGCTGAATAAGATTGCCGAAGAGTATCATATAGACAAGAGCCGGCTGTATACTACAGGGCAGTCGATGGGAGGAATGATGTCTATGTACTTTAATATTGCCCATCCCGACCTGTTCGCGGCTTCTCTTTTTGTAGGCTGCCAATGGGACACAGAGAAAATGGCTGGCTTTGCGAAGGATAAGTTTTTCTACATTGTGGCGGCCGGCGATGAAAAAGCTCCCAAAGGTATGGCTGCGTTGAAGACAGTATTGGAAAAGGAGCATGCTAAGATCGGAACAGCGGAATGGAGTGCCAAACTACCTCAGGAAGAGCAGGAAGCAAATGTGCAGAAGTTGCTCTCAGAGGGCAATCCCATAAACTTTATAGTATTTACGCGGGGAAGTGTGCAACCGGAAAGCGGACTGGGAAATGAACATATGAATTCATTTGACTACGCGTATAAACTGGAAGGTGTCAGGGACTGGCTGTTCAGACAGAAGTTATGAGTTGTAAGTTATGAGTTATAAGGAATTAATTAAATGGAAGCTTTCATAGGGGTAGCTTACAACTTAAAACCTAAGACTCAAAACTTACAACTTAAAAC
>JAJBTC010000188.1 GCA_020861095.1 Bacteroides sp. | reverse complement strand
AGTGTTTGCACCTGGCAAATGACCCGTTTGCCAGGTGCAAACGGAAAACAGGCTCTGTTTCCGGACTTTTTTCCAAAAAACCAGCCCGGAATATCCGCAAACGACACAGAGGTAATGTACAATTTAATTTACAATAAAAAACAATAGAATCATCTCACATGAACCCACACTTTATGCTGTTATGCACAGAAATACGACCTGCATATCCGTACAGTTGTCACAACCGCCAACCCACGGATGCAGAAAAACCAGGAGATTTACGATTACTCCCTTCGGTCATGACCATTATCCGACAGGAAACAACACCCAGGAACGTTGGACGAACCAGGCGGTTGACGCAGTCCATCGAAGATCGGCGCAGCCAACCAGGTGACCGACGAAGCCCATCGAAGATCAGCATAGCCAACCAAGCGGTCGACCAAGTATATTACGAAGTACGATTGAAAAGGACAATATGCCGACGATTGGTAACATCCACTGGTAGAAACGAAAAGAGGTTCGATGTACGGATGTACGATTGAAAAAGGACAATATGCCGACGATTGATAACATCCACTGGCAGAAACGAAAAAAGGTACGATGTACGGAACCAACGGTCGGCGAAGTCCATTACGATGTAAAATTGAAAATGACATTACACTGACGATCATCCACGGATGTAGAGAGGCATAGTTGCAGCAGTATCCGGAATAAATTGTACACATTTGAGATCATACATTTTATTTCCATTATTTATATATCGTTTTTTACCCGGAGGTTTTCAAACGGATCCATTTGCATATACTATCCAAATGACATTTATTCCTCTCTGAAAGCCTGAAGTGAATTTACGGTACATAATCCTCTCTGAAAACCTGAAGTGGCTTTACTGTACATAATTCTCTCTGAAAGCCCGAAGTGACTTTACGGTATATAACTTTCTCTGAAAACCCGAAGTGGCTTTACTGTGCATAACTCTCTCTGAAAGCCCGAAGGGCTTTAATGTGCATAACCCCCAGTGAAGCGTAGCATAGCGGAGCGACTGGGGGTAGTAACTACACCTTTGACTTCAACCCCGAAGTGGGTTGAATGATTTTATTAAAGTATAAAACGATGTAAAATCCCATTCATACTGTGCGGAAGGAAGGTCGTATTTTCCTATTCAACCCACTTCGGGGTTGAAGAGAGGTGTATACGTGACTACCCCCAGTCGCTTCGTTACGGGCAAGGCCCTTACTTCACTGGGGGTTATTGACTTCGTCGACCGCTGGTTCACATTAAAGCCCTTCAGGCTTTCAGAGAAAATCGGGGTAGATCAGAGAAAATCGCAGTAAAGGAGTGTCATCCGGATAGTTCTGTAAATCAAATTAAACCCTCCGGGCTTTCAGAGAAAATCGCAGGAAATCAGAGAAAATCCAGGGAAATCGGAGAAAATGAGTGTCCTATGGATAGTTCTGTAAATCAAATTAAGCCCTCCGGGTTTTCTGAGAAAATCCGAGGAAAGGAGTGTCAGTGGGATAGTACCGGAAATCTTAACCTGTTTTTCCAGATACCATTGCACAGTGGCGTCTCCATCTCAAAAAAGGAAATACGACCCATTGAACGGCAGACGGATCCGACAGGTGAACCTGCCCTCTTTGTAGAGGCAACTCAATAAACAATAACAAACCATTAATTCATTTGTATGTTTGATTTTAAAAAAGTGAACGTAGACACTTACGGCCGCACAAGCGGTAAACTCAAGACCTACTGTCCGCAGTGTCGGGACAGCCGTAGCAACAAGAGCGACAAATCTCTCAGTCTCCAGCTCGACCAGGGGCTGGGCAAGTGCCACCATTGCGGATGGAGCTTCTTCTTAGAAGCCATCGGACGTAGCGAAGAGCGGCAGCAGCGCAACTACCGGAAAGCCCTCTCTGCCCCTGCCGCCCACTTCCAGCGTCCGGTCTTCGACCGCAACCACACCCGGCTCTCCGAAAAAATGGTGCGCTGGTTTGTAGAGGAACGCTGCATCCCGCAGGAGATACTCACCCGCATGCAGATCGGCGAATACCGGGAGTTTATGCCCCAGACCGGGCAGAAGGAGAACTGCGCCTGCTTCCACTACTTCGAAGGAGGAAAACTGATCAATACCAAGTTCCGGGATGCCCGCAAGAACTTCAAGCTGGTGAGCGGGGCCGAGCTGATCCCTTACAACATCGACGCCATCCGCGACACGCCGGAGTGCATCATCACCGAAGGCGAAATAGACGCGCTCTCGTTTATGGCCATCGGCCGCAACGACGTGGTGAGCGCTCCTGCCGGAGCCAGCCACAACCTCTCGTGGCTCGACCGCTTTGTAGAAAGCCATTTCGAGAACAAGCGCGTGGTCTACATAGCCAGCGACAACGACGAGAAAGGTGAGGTATTGTGCCGCGAACTGATCCGCCGCTTCGGTGCCGAATGTTGCCGGGTGGTCTCCTACGGTCCCGGCTGCAAAGATGCCAACGAACATTTAGTGAAGTACGGCGTAGAGAGCCTGCGCATTGCCCTGGCACAGGCCCAGGAGATCCCGCTGGAGGGGGTCTTTACCACGGCCGACTGCCGGGAAGAGCTGCGGACCCTCTTTCTCAACGGATTCGAAAAAGGAGCAGACACGGGGCTGGAGCACTTAGACAAGCTCTGCACCTTCGAACTGGGCCGGCTCTGTGTGGTCACCGGCATACCCGGCAGCGGCAAGTCCGAATTTACCGACGAGCTGATGCTGCGCCTCTGCCTGCGCCACGGGTGGAAAGCCGCCTTTTTCAGTCCGGAGAATATGCCGCTGGTCTATCACATGCGCAAGCACATCGAGAGGCTTACCGGATGCCGCTTCCATCCCCGCCGCCTGCCGGAACCGCTTTACAACAAAGCCGTGCGTTTCCTCTCCGAAAATGTCTACCACATCCTTCCCGAAGAGGACTATACGTTAGACACCATCTTAGAGAAGGCCCGTGAGCTGATCCGCCGGCGGGGCATCCGCCTGCTGGTGCTCGACCCCTTCAACCGGTTCGACCACCAACCGCCCGGCAAGGAGAGCGAGACCACCTACATCGGTCGTTTCCTGAGCCGCCTGCTCAATTTCGCCGTCCGCCACCAGTGCTTAGTGACTTTGGTGGCCCATCCGAAAAAGATGGACCGCGACCGCGCCACCGGCCGCTACCTCACCCCATCGCTCTACGACATCAGCGGGTCGGCCAACTTTAAGAACATCTGCGACTTCGGCCTCGTGGTAGAGCGAGACCAGGCGGCCGGAGTGGCCCGGGTGCATGTAGAGAAAGTGCGCTTCCGCCAGCTCGGCACCGAGGGTACGGCCTCCTTTGTGTTCGACACCACCAACGGCCGCTACCTCTCCTGCGAAGAGAACCCCGGCGCGCCTAACCCCAAAGACCGGATCACGCATGTGCAGTACGACTCTGCCTGCTGGCTGCCGGAAGAGACACCGCCGGAAAACGGAAAGCTGGAGTTTGGGGAGGAGAAGGAAGCCACATACATAGACGAACCAGAGACCGCGGCAGAGCCTCACGACTGAGAGTAAACCGGTCACCGGGAGGGCATCCGGAACGCTTCGGATGCCCTTTATCTGCTGCTTCCTTACCTCACCCGGAAGGATCGGGATACCCTTAAAAACAAAAGAGTGTCCTTGCGGGGACACTCTCAACGATTCGGTTACATCCTGATAACCGGAAGGATAGGATCAATTAGTATGATACAACGTTAATGGCATTGTACTATATGTTTTTCCGTTCACGGTACTAACTACAAGTACAGCACTTGCGTTATAGGCAGTCAATTCAACAGAAGATTTACCTTGTGGCAGATCTACTGTCATCGTCTTTCTGGAAGAAGGAGTACCTGTAGGCAGATAGTCATATATGTAATTACTGTAATTAATCACTTTATACGTTGCATTACAGTCTCTATTGGTATTCTGGCAGGCAGTAATTGCCTCAAAAACAACTGTTACAGCTTCACTACAATATACACTGGCAGTTAGTGTGGTCTTACTGCTATTGGTTACCTGATCCGTGAAATAGACACTCTGTGAAAAAGCACTGTAGCTGCAAGCTACACATACTACGATAAAAAGCAGAATTTTCTTCATATTGAATTTGTCGTTTACTAATGAAACAGTTAAATGAACGCTATATTATATATATACAATGATGTACGATCCATCAACGATTATACAACGTCAATGGCGGCGTATCGAACGGTTTTCCGTTCACTGTGCTGATGATCATGATAGAGGCCGTATTATCGGCAGTCATTTCAATCGGAGACTCACCCTTTGGCAATTTTACTGTCAGCATCTTTATGGAAGTAGGTGCACCCGCAGGCAGATATTCATACATATAACTACCGTTATTCACTCTGTAACTAGACCTGCCATCCCTGTCTGTATGTTGTAGAGCAGTGCGCACTTCAAAAACCACTGTCACAGCTTCACTACAGACTATTCTGGCATCCATCCTGGTATTGCCGACATTGGGAGTTTGGTGCGTAAAAGAGACATGCTGTGAAAAAGCACTGTAGCTGCAAGCTATCAATGCTACGGTAAAAAGCAGAATTTTCTTCATGTTGATTTTGTTGTTTAATGATGAAACAGTTAAATGAACGTTTACACAAGAGGCCTCTTAGAGTAAATGATTTACAAATATATTAAAATATATGTTATAGCAAAAAAAACGGACACAAAGGAACAACGCAGAAATATCTGGGAACAATTCATTATATATCAATACATTAACTTCCGAAATACACAAAAAACCGGGTCAGATTGACGGATAAATGCTACTACTGACGTAATTATTATTTAGCAAAAACGTATTTATGAAGTAATACATCGCAAACAATACGATATAATTATACGGCCCAAAATGGAATAAGTGATGAAAAGGTTTCCGGTCAACACCGATTTACTCTGATAGGTATGTATCTCAGAAATTGCGGCCTGTGGGAAAATAGTGGAAAGATATGCGGAAAAATGAAAAAAGATGGAAAACAAATCCATATATACGTAATCAAATGACTATCTGTTTATTTGCTGTGAACCGTTTTTCCTTCCTGGCAAGCATGGAAAAGAGAGGGTTGTTCCCATCCTGACAAGAAGAAGCTGCCACCAGACAGAAAAATAAGGGTACTTCAAAGTCCTGTACCAACGGTCGGCGCAGTCAAAGGACGACCGATTCCAGCACAGGTGAAAGTGAAGCACAGGGAACCGGAGCGAACTGCTACCCTGGGGTGCCAGGTGCACAGCCAGTTGAGTGCTGAAGGTACGACCGAAAAAAGTAACACAGAGAAATTCCGGTCGTACTTACAGTACTCCTTTTTCGTGTGCGGTTCACACCCCAGGGCTGCGTCAGACTACACTTCGTTTCGTCTGTCTTCCCCTGGGCTGGAACCGGACGTGCTTACAGCACTGTACCAACTACCTGGTCAACGATGTCGGTCCGGAATTGCCTGCGTTTACCGTCTGGCTGACTGCGTCGATCTGTGATGGACTGCATCTATCTTTGATCCGGTGGTGCCTAGAGACAATTCTATTTACGTAAAGAGGTTGAAAACGGTCAGATATTCCTAAAGTACCATCTATGTGGAAACAGCCTCTATACAACATCCTGCTTCTTCTCTCTTACTCTTCCAGCACCTGAAACCGGAACTGCTGGTTGCCTTGATGATAGACATTGTATGCGATCTCGATATTCGTATCGGGGATCATCCAGCGGCGTTCACAGAAAGAGGGTTCAAACCGGTTGCAGTAGGTCAGATAAGGGGTAGCATCTGTCTGGTTGTCTAATTCGATAGAGGCAGACTGGCAGGTATCATACGCCACCCTGTCTGATCGCCTGTAGAAACTACACTCCAGCGTGGCACAGGTATCGAAATAAATGGTATAGTCTTCCAGCGCCACATAATGATCGGCATGTACCAGAAAAGCATAGCCATGCTTGCGGCAGAATTGCAACAACTCTTCATGGCTCAGGGATAACACTTCGTGGGCCAGTTGCATCTGAGTGGCCACTGGCAGCGGTAATACTTTTGTTTTCATAACATAATACGGCTATTTCTACGGATCCACTGCCCCGGTGAGTCCTGTGATAAATGGGTATAAAAGCATGCAACGCGCGGGGCACACACGCCCACCGAACTACGCTCTGCTCTCCGGATCTCCGTTACGGACAAATACAAACTTGCAATTGCCATCCCGCAACACATAATGGGTGATCAGTACAGAGGTTTCGGGCACCAGCCATTGATATTCCAATGGGGTAGGCCGGAATTGTTCGCACCAGGCAAAGTAAGGAGTAGCATCTGCCTCATGCTCCAGATACAAGACACTGTACTGGCACACATCCCGGAGCATACCGTCTAAGGGAGAGTAGAAATGACACTCTAAAGAGATCTGGTAATTGATCTCAATGGCAAACTCTTCCCGCTTGATGAGCGGGTCCGAACAAAGGGTTAATACAAGCTGACGTTCACGCCCCAGGGCGATCATCTGCTGATGGGTGAGGCATAACACCTGCTGAGCCAACTCCATCTGAGCGGCTACGGTAGCAATAGACAAATCTGTCTTCATAGAAATACGGCTATTTCTGAGGTCTACTGTCCCGGTAAACCGATACTACAATAAAAAAACGTGGGACACTCAATGTTTGCAGTATCCCGGAGACAGCCATCCCCACAAGCCAACAAACTGAATGCCCGCACGCATATAGCGAGTGCATTCAGTTGTTTTATGGCTTGTAAAATATTGGCTGTATTAGGATACCAAAAACAACTAAACGTTTTTATATTCACATGTCACAAAAGAGTACCCGAACGCGATCAGGTATCCCTTTCGATACAAAAATAGGAAATAATTTAGGTTTACGCAACAGGAGAGAGAAAAGTGTACAACAAAAAAAACAAAAAAGGAATCTGGCCTTTCTCTCTATTCCCCGGAGGAGAACTACAAAATGAGTTTCTACTACTCCATCTACAGAGAAGGGGATTGCCTGTTGTAGAGACGCATATTTGCGTCTCCATATTTGCATCTCCATATTTGCGTCTCCATAGTTGCATTTCCATATTTGCATCTCCATATTTGTATTTCCATATTTGCATCTCCATATTTGCATTTCCATATTTGCGTCTCCGCGGTGTATGTCCAACACACAGGCATGCGTCTCCGCGATACACGCGTCCAACAAAAAATCATCCTACATCATATATGTATTCCCATTCGGTGTGCTGAGACGCAAATATAGAGACGTAAATATGGAGACGCAAGTATGCGTCTCTACAGGGGGGTACCGGAATAGCATAATCTCAAAAGATCATTCAGCTTTATAAAAAACAACAACCAAAGGACGGGTGATATACGGAAAATAAAGTAAAATATCCTATCTTTGCAGTAGATAGGATGCGCCCTGGCACAGCCAAAATAAACTTTGCACTGCGGCTAGGCTTTCCCTGTCTTTACCAACAACATACACAGTCCGGAAAAACAACAGTTATATCCTATGAAGAAGTCACTTGCCCACCTGCCTGCCCAACGCCGGGAAGACCTGCACATGATTACCGAACTCATACGCAGGTATCTCTCTGATAAATGCGAAATGGTGATCCTCTACGGCAGCTATGCCACAGGGGAGTATGTGGAGTATGACGAGCGGATCGAATACGGAGTGCCTACCTGCTTCAGAAGCGACTACGACATTCTGGTGGTGACCAACAGCCGGTTCAAAAAAGAGGTGATCAACCATATACTCAAGAACAAAGTGGCCGAGCAATACTACCGATACAAAGGAGACCCCTACAGGCTTTCTACAACTTCCATACAATTTGTACAGGAGAGTATCAATGATCTGAACAAAGCCATAGACAAGCGCAGATACTTCTACTGCGATATCAAGAAAAAAGGCATCATGCTCTATGACAGCGGAAACTACAAACTGGCCCGCTTGCGCAAACTCAACTACACCGAGATCAAAGAGATGGCAGAAGAGTATTTCGAGGATAAGTTTCAATATGGAACCGGATTTTTAAAAAATGCCTGTTTCAGTTACGAACAGGAGCTATACAAAATGTCCGCTTTCCTTCTCCATCAAGCCTGTGAAAACTTCTACCGTGCCATTCTGCTGACCTATACCCTGTATGCCGGTAAAGAACACAGCCTGGAAGAACTGAGCCAGCAGGCAAAGTCCAATGTATTGGAAGTAGCGCAGGTATTTCCCAGAGGTACCCAGGAAGAGAAAAGATTGTTTCAACTTTTGCAGGAGTCTTATATACAGGCACGTTATAACCGTAGCTTTGTGGTGACCCGGGAAGATATAGACGCCCTGCTGCCCCGGGTTCAGCTACTGGCAGACCTCACGGAAAAACATGGCCGACAGCGGCTGGCCTGGTACGACAGCAAGGTACGTCGCGGCAGAAAAAAAGAGGCGTGAGCCTCCCGCATCTGTACTTCCTCAAGGTATAGCCGTAGACCG
Organism: Bacteroides sp.; assembly: GCA_020861095.1. Classification (GTDB taxonomy): domain Bacteria; phylum Bacteroidota; class Bacteroidia; order Bacteroidales; family Bacteroidaceae; genus Bacteroides. Next base: position 3,929 of record JAJBTC010000188.1, on the reverse strand, counting down.
TTCAAAGCATCAGAGGGGCACTCACGCCGTATGATGGGAATCACTCCTTTCTTTTCTGTAGAGGCAAAGATAGTGAAAGCCGAACGCAGAGCAGAGTTTACTCTGGCTATGCTAAGGCGCATCCTATCTTCTGCAAAGATACAAAAAGTTCAGAGATCTGTAAGCCCTGCGCCGAAAAGATAAGATCTGTAGTGCTTCAGGCACGCAAGCTCGGTTATCGCACGGTATAGGCAACCTCATACCCCCTGCCTTTGCAGATCTCATTTCCGCGGATGGTATACACCACCGTATACCCTCTGCCTTCACATACCTGATTGTCGCGCACGGTATAAGCTACGGTATATCCCCTGCCCTCACAGATCTCTTTCTTGCTACTATCGGCAACAGTGCGATGTTCTGTAGCTATAAAGGAGCTACATACAAAGAGGGCAGCGATCATCAGAAAAACAGATGTAATTCTCTTCATGGTGTTTAGTTATTGAGGATTTGTATGCCGGCTTCCGAATGACTGCACATAGGTAGAGACGGAGTCGTTGGAAATGGCCTGGGTAGTGTCTGAGCAATTGGTAAAGTAGACGTAATTGCCCATGTCATAGAAACGATACACTTTACAACCGTCGTGTTCAAAGAGATATTGCACACGATAAGTCTGGTTGTTATCCGCCTGACCTCTGGCTAAGGGTATCTGCGGGGAACATGAACTGAACAGGAAAACAACAGTTCCGACCAGAAAAACAGCTACTGTCTTTTTCATCATCGCAGGGTTTTTATTCGCTGTAAAGATAAAAAGGGAAATTCCCATAGTCAAGACATTTTCCCTATATAATCATAGGAATGTACTCCTCCTCAGCAGCTATCAGCCATTCACACACCATGCGCCTGACAGGCGGGCGATAAGGGGGGCGCTTCTCCGGCGGACCAGCCTACACCGGATCAGGGCGGCCATACGGAAAACTGGGTTCCGTACCGCGAAAGACATGCTGTTCTGCGCGGAGTGCCTGGATGCCTACACCGTTCTCCGATCCGGAATAAGGAAGATGAACTTCTCCATCGTAAGATGCGTACATCGTAAATCGCATAGCCCGGCTGTGCTTCACGGTTCGCCCAGTGCCTCTACGATAAGTGATACCTGCACCGGAGAAAAGAATTTGCTTTTCTTGCGGTATCCTACCTCTTGCAGGCGGGCATACAGGGTGGGATGCGTCTGTATCCAGTAGTTCAGGGTGTTGAGGGCCGAACGGATGGGAAGGTAAGGCAGGTACCGGTTGGCCAGTTCGCCTTTGGAATAGGCCCGGATGAGGAAAGGACGGTGTTCCGAAAAAAGATCAATCGTGTGCATACGAGTATCAGCTCAGGTGTTTCTAATGAGATAAAGATACGAAAAACCAGGCAGATAGCCAAAAACAGGAGACAAAAATTCACACCCGTTTCCGGAAAAAACCGGGCGACAGAACCAGCGGTTCGCCGGGCGGATCTTCTTTGGAGACACCATGAGACACAATGAATCACAATGAGACACAATGAATCCGGTTATGTACGGATGTTCATATCCGCGCCCGGGCGGGGTTGTATCTTTACCGTGTGATAAGTGATCCATTGGTATTCATTTTTTAAAACATTACGCTTATGTCAACTCCCGTAACTGTAGTACGCTATCAGCGTCGCCGGATTCCCGCCGATCCGGATTCTCCTATGGTCTACCTGCTCAAACAGGAACCCCGCTCTTCGAAAACCTACACCATCGACACGCTCGCCGAAGAGATCGAAACCGTAGGCGCACTCTCGACAGAGGATGTGATCCACACCATGCAGGCCTTCGTACGTGCCATGCGCAAGGTACTGATCTCGGGCAACCGGGTGAAGGTAGAGGGGCTGGGTACTTTCTACATCACCCTGAGCAACAAAGGGGTGGAGATAGAGGAAGAATGTACGGTAAGGAACATCCGCAAGGTGAACCTCCGCTTCCGGGTAGATAATACCCTGCGTCTGGTGAACGACTCGATCGCTACCACACGCAACGCGCCGAACAATGTGGTTTTCGAGCTCTACACGCCGAAGGACGAGGATACCCGTTCGTCCGGCGGAGGGGGCGGGAACAGCGGAGACAACGGAGACGATGGGGATGAAGGTGGCTTGCTGGGCTGACCGTAGTATGCCTGTTAGCTACAGACTGCCCCACACGCTGTGGATACCGGCATAACGCCCCCGGCCCGCCAGTATGCTACTTACAGATCCTTTCCCGGCCGAAGCCCCGGAACCTGCTCCGCGCCTGCCAGGCGATCGTCTGCCTGCTCACCCGCAGCAGACCCCTTCTGTGAGCCTGCTTTCCCGGTGTCTGGCTACGGAAAGGATCTTTTGTACAACCTGCCTTCGGGCTGCCTCTGCCAACGTACCGCTATGTCCGGTGCAATATGTTTTTTCTTTTCTATCCCGTAACCTACCTTTTATACCTCTATATCCATGAAAATACTGATAGATAAACTGATGGAGACCGTGGGCGTATGGCTGCCTTTTCTCCGGCGCAAAGATGCCCGCAAAGTGAAAGAATTTACCGACTTAGTGATGAGCCAGTACCAGTTTCTGGCCACGGAACTGGACAAAATGCTGAAAGACTACCTCGGCCTGGCCGAGCTGATGAAGAAGCTGCACAGCGAGATGCGCCACCTGAACACGCAACTCATGGAGGCCGACCTGCTCAAATGCCTGACCACAGACTGCACCCGGCGCCAGGCACGGCACGAAAAGCGGCAGGATACCGGAAAACAGGACGGAACCTGTCGGTATGTTCCTTCCATACACCGCGCGGGCGGCGACCAGACACGTATTCACCCTGTAACCCCTCCTAACTTATGAAAAATCATACTCTTGTTCAAACCTCATCTTCTGTCCGTAAATCTCCCTATCGTACCGAAAGACGCATCCATCTGATAGTGATCCACTGCTCGGCCACGCGGGACGGTGTGCCCTATACGCCGGAGCAGCTGGAACGCGATCACTGCGCCCAGGGATTCGGCGGCGCCGGCTATCATTTTTATATCCGCCGCAACGGGGATATCAAAACCATGCGCGATATAGACCGCCCCGGTGCCCATGTACGGGGACACAATGCCCACTCCATCGGCATCTGCTACGAAGGCGGACTGGACACGCACGGACGCCCGGCGGATACGCGCACGCCGTGGCAGAAACATTCGCTGCGGGTGGTGGTAGCTGCGTTGCTGGCCGACTATCCCGGCGCGCGGGTGTGCGGACACCGCGACCTGAGCCCGGACCTGAATGGAAACGGCATCGTAGAGCCCCACGAATGGACCAAGCTGTGTCCGTGTTTCGATGTGGAGAGGGAGTTGTGAATCAGAAGGGAACGTGAAGGGCTAAACACTCCTGAACTGAAAAGATCACCCTCGTTACTGTATGGTAGCGGGGATGATCTTTTCAGTTCAGGGCTTTTCAGATGGTCCTAAAAACAACGATTCATTATCAGAGATGATTGAATATATACCGTTTGTATTATTTATACTTACAGGAACAGTTAGCGTACCGCTACCGTTCCATGCTTCACTTATGGGCCGATCATCCCTTATAACTGTTCCGACTATATTCGGTTACTCTTTTGCATAAAACTTTCCCTCGCCCATCGTTTGATCAGCAAGGAGATTATGGATATGACACGTCAGGAACAGAACGAATAAATTTCCATTCAAATCTATTCATTGGAATTGAAGTTGGTGCACTACTCTAAATTATGTACCCTTCCGGGGTGAGGATCATTTTTAGTACCCCGTTTTCATAGATCACACCTCTACAATAGTCCGTTACCTTCTCACTGGCTTTCTGAGCGGCGGTAATGTCTTTGAAACTTCCCCAACCAACTGTTAGGTTCTGATTGGTAGTGGTGTGCTTGACCTGACGTTTCACTCCCGAAGCATCGT